>JAHHHE010000041.1 GCA_019359535.1 Gloeocapsa sp. UFS-A4-WI-NPMV-4B04 | reverse complement strand
TCATCGGCTAACCTCGCGTTCTCAATCCCAGGATTTTCCGACTGGATGGTGCTCTTGTCGGTCGTTTCAACATGGAGATGACTTTTTTGTTACCGCTAACCGACTTAACTCGCAACTTAAGTTACTAATTAACTCAAGTTCCATCATGCGATTGCAGAGATAGAGCGATCGCACTATCTGGTTGTGTTTCATCTAACTTCAGTTTTGCACAGATAATGAATGCGATCGCGTATCCATTAGCAGCTTAAATAAGATATCACTGCTTACCGTTTACGTCTCAAACTACGTTGCACTACCCAGATAATGAACCCGAACAAGATACTAGCAACTACAATTTTGGAGACAGGACCAAGGTACTCATCTACAATTTCATAGTTATCCCCTAGCACATACCCTGCGTAAGTCAGCAAACTTACCCACAACAACGTGCCAAGTGTTGATAACAATAAAAATGGCACTAGCGGCATATTACTGATACCTGCTGGCAACGAGATTAAAGTACGGACTCCTGGCACTAAGCGACAGAAAAACACAGCCTTACTACCATGCTTGTCAAACCAGCTTGTTGCCCTAGTAATATCCTTGCTTGATATTGTCAGCCATTTACCGTAGCGCTCGGCTAAACTTTTTAAACGCTGTTCGCCTAAAATCTTACCTGCGTAATACCAAGGCAACGCCCCTACCACTGTCCCCACTACTCCCGCCACAACTACAGGCGCAAACTGCATATTACCTTGCGCTACTGTGAACCCTGCCAACGGCATGATTAATTCAGACGGAATGGGGGGAAATAAGTTTTCTAAAAACATCAACAGCCCGATTCCCCAATAGCCAAGGGAATTCATGGTGTTCGTTATCCATTCAACCATTGAGTCAATTCCTTACTATTAAAAATACGGCAGTGTATATCTAGATTACAAAGCAAGCCAAAACTGCGGATAATTTGCTCGATGAGAGTGTAGCGAACAGCAAGTCAGCTTCATACGCTTGTTAGCTTGCGGTTACGAGGTATGAAGCATTCATCCTCACCTTTCCAGCATTATATAGCTCTTGGAACTCAACAAAAGGCATCGGCTCGAACCTCTGTGTTACTTCAGGTCCAAACTGATAATCTGTCGTGAACAAGATTTGCCCGACGGGTGAAGACGAAAGCAATTTCTCTAACACCCCTTTCAGTGCGGCGGCATATTCGTCTTTGAAGACAACACTCTCATCCCTACCGTTACAATTCCCCTCGCTGTCACGCCAATCCCACACGAGCAAATCGTAACAGGTGGGGCTGTTCCCATCGAGGAGGTGATAAATGCACCCACTCAACTTATCGAAATCTAGTTGGAAACGCGGGGCGGGTATGCGATGCGATCCAAGTTCCTTTTCCACTTCGACGATAAACGGCAACTGTGAAAAGTCACTTGGTTCTTGCTGGTTGATGCAGATGATTTCGAGCGAAGGCATTGCAAGTCCATAATGCTTCAAAAGTAGCAAGTCAAAAAGGGGACACAGCGCACCATGTCCCCTTAACACAGGAATACAGAGCGCTTTACGTACCTGAAGTCCAAGAATTGATGTACTGTATTTGGTCTGGCGTTAGGGTATCAATGTTAATCCCCATAGCTTGCAATTTCAGTCTGGCTATTTCCTTGTCAACTTCAACCGGAATAGAGTGTAAACCAGGTTCTAATTTGCCTTGATTTTTCACTAAATATTCGCAAGCCAAAGCTTGGTTAGCAAAGCTCATATCCATTACTGCACTAGGATGACCTTCGGCTGCTGCCAAATTAATCAGCCGTCCTTCACCTAATACAACTACTGATTTGCCATTTTGTAAGCGGTACTCTTGGGTAAAGTTCCGCACCTGTTTTACTTCGGTTGCTTTTGCACCCAAGGATTTAAGGTCAATTTCAATATCAAAGTGACCAGAGTTACAAACGATCGCGCCGTCTTTCATTGCCTCAAAATGCTCTGCGCGAATAACGTGCTTATTACCTGTAACAGTGACAAACAAATCGCCCACTGGTGCAGCTTCAGCCATTGGTAGCACTCGGAAACCGTCCATTACCGCTTCAATTGCCCGAATTGGATCAATTTCTGTGACAACTACATTAGCTCCCATGCCTCGCGCCCGCATTGCCGTACCTTTACCACACCAGCCATAGCCAGCGACAACCATTGTTTTTCCGGCAAGCAAGATGTTAGTAGCACGGATAATCCCATCTAGTGTTGATTGACCTGTACCGTAGCGGTTATCAAAGAAGTGCTTGGTATCGGCATCGTTGACGTTCATTGCGGGGAATGTCAAGACACCATCTCTCAACATTGCTTGGAGACGCACAATGCCCGTAGTGGTTTCCTCGGTCGTACCAATTATGTCAGAAACTTGATGTTGCCGTTCCTGAATCAAAGTAGCAACAACATCGCTACCATCATCAATAATCACATTGGGACGGTGATCGAGAGCAATTTGTACGTGGCGATGATAAGTATCGTTATCTTCACCTTTGAGCGCAAAGACAGGAATCTCATGATCCGCGACAAGGCTAGCAGCTACGTCATCTTGGGTAGAAAGCGGATTGCTAGCAATTAAAAGGGAATCTGCGCCACCAGCTTTGAGGGCGATCGCTAAATGTGCTGTTTCAGTTGTGATATGGCAGCAAGCAATTAACCGAATGCCAGCAAAAGGCTTTTCTGTTGCAAAGC
Organism: Gloeocapsa sp. UFS-A4-WI-NPMV-4B04; assembly: GCA_019359535.1. Classification (GTDB taxonomy): domain Bacteria; phylum Cyanobacteriota; class Cyanobacteriia; order Cyanobacteriales; family Chroococcidiopsidaceae; genus JAHHHE01. The sequence goes on along the minus strand of JAHHHE010000041.1, from coordinate 31,387 downwards.
GATCGCGGATTTGGCGCAAAACTGGCATTTCTCGTCCAGCCCACTCAATTCGCTGTCTTCCTAAAGCAGCGAGAGATAAATCTTTAACTTCGTGTTTAATTCGTGCTGAAGTTGCTGTCATTAAATAAATTCCTTAATCACATTTAACTAAGATGTCTCACATAGCTTAACTATATTCTTTGTTATTGTGAACCTTACCCTTGGCAACAGTTAATGCTGCAATGGAGACTTGTTAAATGCGTTTTCAATTTTCGGCGATGGGCGCGAAGCGTTTGAGAAGCATGGTTGTAAAGCATATCGCCTTCATCGCAAAATATAACTTCTTCTGGGTATTCGTGGGGTCAATTGTGCTAACTACTGCGGTTGTTTCCCCTATTTCCGCTCAGTTGCCAGCTTTACCAAATTTACAGCTACCACCTCTAAATCAGCCGAGTGATGACTCGGATACTACAGTAGCTACCGCCTGGATTCGGTTAGATGGTCGTCGTTTATTCCAAATTGCTGCACCCAGAGCAAATTTATCAGACCGTGTAGATGATATTCAGCAGCGATTACAAAACATTAGTCAGGATTACTTCCAAAGCGACTCAACAGATATCGAAGTACAGATTAAACCGAAAAATAATTTACCCGTTATCCATGTCAACAATCAACCGCTTTTGACAGTCACTGACTTGGATGCCAAAATGCAGCAAGCAGAAAATCCGCAGAAGCTTGCCCAAACCCTAAGCGAATCATTGCAGGAAGACTTCAAAAGAGCAAAACTTGAGCGACAACCGCCTTTTTTAGCGCGTCAAGGGTCAATTGCAGCTGGTGTTTTTCTGAGTGTTCTTTTAAGTAGTTGGCTCGTGCGCCGCTTATGGTTGCGCTCAAAACAGCATCCAATACCTGTTACACCAACAAGCGATCCCGTAACAACTCAGCTAACTCAAAAGCAACAACAAAATTTGCAGGAAGTTCGACGGCGGCTGTTTCAGCTAACTCAGAGCCTCGTTTGGAGTAGTGGAACCTTAGTTATTTTAGGCTTGTTTCCCTACACCCGGATTATCCAAGCTTGGATTCTCTCAGCGCTGAAAATTCCCTTTACATTGGGGATTGTGGGACTGGGAACCTACGTAATCATTCGCTTAAGCTACGTTTTAATTGACCGATCCACCGCCGCTTTAGCGATTAATGCTTTACTAACTCCAGAAGATTCATTGCGGTTACAATTACGGGTTTCAACGATTTCTGGCGTGATCAAAGGCATTGCCACCGTAAGCGGAGTAGCAATAGGTATTCTTGTTGCCCTAAGTACATTAAATGTGAACATTGCGCCCTTACTTGCTGGTGCTGGTTTGATTGGCGTTGCTGTCTCCTTAGCTTCCCAAAACTTGATTAAAGATGCGATTAACGGTTTTTTCATTATTTTGGAAGACCAATATGCCTTGGGTGATGTTATTGCTGTGGGAGACGTGGGAGGTTTGGTAGAAAACCTGAATCTACGGATTACTCAATTGCGAGATTCCGAGGGGCGTTTGATCACAATTCCCAATAGTGAAATCAAAATTGTTGCCAATCTTTCTAGCCGTTGGTCACGAGCGGACTTAAATATCCCGATCGCCTACAATGCCGATGTTGACCACGCGCTCAAGCTAATTGAGACTGTGGGCTTAGAGATGGATCAAGATCCACGCTGGCGCGACCAAATTGTCGAAACGCCTCAAGTTTTGGGAGTCGAGAATTTTGGCGATCGCGGCTTGATGATTCGCGTATGGATTAAAACTCAGCCACTCAAGCAATGGGATGTAGCGCGGGAGTATCGCCGTCGCATCAAAATTACCTTTGACCAAGCCGGAATAGAAATTCCCTTGCTTCAACAAGCTATTTGGTTAAATGATGAATCGCCGAAATCCTCATCAAAGCGCTCGGATTTCACTGCTAGTTAACCCCATATTCAGTACAATTGTACTATAATAGAAGAGTAGGGGCAGCAAGCCAAAAACCTTAAAAAACGGTTCTATAGCGTACTTATAGAGGATAAATTCAAGTTTTTTGTCCTATGATCAAGCACTATCTTCTCAGCCTTAATCCGACTGCCAAGCATGACTGGGATCGCTGCATTTTACGTGACCCGATCACTGCCAAGCGCCCGGAACTTGCAAAATTAATTGCCGAAGCGATTGGCGCAGAACCTGGAACTTATCTAGTGTCTGTGAATATTGAAGTTCAAGTTTTGGAACAAGCTTCTATGCCGCAAACAGAGCAACTTCCCCTCAGTCCTGCGGTTTCTCATGCCCATTCTCAACTACAGGAACTGGTCGCATAGTCAACAAACAAATATAGGGAGATAAGACAATATATTTCCCAAACCCCTGATCCCAAACCCCTGACCCCTCTTATGATGATGACGATGCAACTTAATCATTACCCAGCAGCGATCGCCCAAGCTGCCCAAAGGGTAAATGAAATCGACTCTCAAATAATGGCAGTTCAGCACCTGATTAACCGCGAAGAAGGTAATGCTGATCGAGTATCTGCTTTTGAGATCGATCTGAAAAACGATACTCAGCGTAAAGCACGTCGTTTTGAAGTGCTACTGATAAATCATGAATACCAGACTGCGGTTAATACCTTGATGCGATTAACTGCTGACAAGGCGAACGCTTTAGCACATCTGGAATATCTGCGTAATCAATTCACTGTTGCCAAATTAGAAGCAAGAAACGCGATCGCTCAACAACTGACTGATTTTGAATCGCGGGAATTAGTTGGTTTGTAGCTTAGTAGATTACAGGGAAAGAAGCTAGTTTTTCTTCTTCCCCTGACCCCTAACCCCTGATCCCTAACCCCTAGTTTGCTAAAGATTAAGCCTCAAGATAGGGATGCGTCCCAACAGATAATTCTAGACTGAAGTATTAAGTCACCTGCATTGAGGAAAAATTCATGCCTAGTGGTCATGCCAGTCATAAAGGCAGTTCTGACAAACCCAATACCAACGCGGCTGGTCAAATTGATAATGCTGCTGATAAAACAGTAAATCCTGCGGATCTATTGCCTGAAGGGCCTGATGCCTTAAGAGCCGAGGAAGCTCCTGAAAATGCTGCTGCTACTCAACGCCCAGGACAAAAAGACAAGTAAGCGATCGCGCATCTTGCAGCCCCCTACAGCCCTTCGGGCGGGGCATTCTTTTAATGGGATACACAGCACTGAATTTGACTAAGCGACTGTGAATTCCCATTAGATTGTTAGCGGCTAAGAGAACGCATAAATCGTTGCATACTAGCAAATAAGCCCGACTTTTTCGGCGCTGGAGAACCAGCCGGTTGACTTGTGCCAGCAAGTATTTCGTCGATTTCCTCGCCGACTGGCTTTTTATCTAGCTCTGAAATCAGCTGATAGTCATCTTTTGTTTCTCGCCAAACTTGCCAACGCGAAGGATAGCAACGATACAAAGTTGAGTCTTCTAAGGCGCGGAGGTAGTAGCAGGATTCGATTTTGTTTAGGAAGCGCTCGCGTAATTGTCGCCCTGCATAACCAATACCAACTATCGACACATCTTCCAAGCGGGGATTAAGCAGAACTACAGGGCGATCGCCTGCTTCAGTGCACAACTTTTCTACTTGCATTACTTCCACAGCAGTTGGGGCGATGAATAAAAAAGCCTCGTCTTCTGGCTCAATTTGTCGCTCTACAGGCACTCTTCCTGTACCTACGTCAAGAATTTTAAAAGGGACATCTCCCCAGTCACGCCGCGCTAGGGCAGCAGCACCAGCATCAGGAAAGAAAACTTTTAGGTGAGAACCGAAAGAATCAAATGTTGACAGGAATTGCTCGGCAACAGGCATGGGGTTGAGTTCTGGGAACAGTAACTCAACTTGTAGCAGTGCATAACCATCTGCAAGGGCGGCTTGGGTAGCAACTCTTGCCTCGGCGATCGCGTCTGCGAGTGAATTAGGAAGTTCTGCCATAGTCTGGGTTTTGATTTATGTAAAAAGATTGATTGAGAGTAGATTTTCAAAGATTGGAAGGAGGCAGTAAGTTATATGACTGACCTACTGAATTTACCTTTGGCTAGGGAGCGTTGTTGCGCTCTCCCTCCTTTAATTAAAATAAGACAAAATAGCGAGTAGCCAATGTTCGGATAAGCGCGACAGTCCAAAGTTTTTATAATTTATTACTATTATTATCACATTAATGGATATCCATTAATCATACTCTTCATCGTACAATATTACTAACAATATATAATTTAGCCTTTGGGACATACAAAGCTTTTGAAAGATGTAAATACAGGATTGGGGTTAGTAGCCTGACTAACATAAATAGACGTAACAACCCTGCTAGAAATACTTTCGAGAGCATTTTCTTCAGACAATAGTTCTGATAAATCTTTATCTATTACGTTTCCAACAAACGCTAAAACAGTAGTTACAATTGGAAGCCATAATGCTACTAAATCATTAATAGACTTGTTATTAATATTAGAGGCTTCAGTTGTAAACTCGATTTGTGACAAATCAGTCTTTTTCTCAATAATTACTTCTAAATATTTTCCGGTAACAGCTATTAAAAAACTTTTAAATGTAAGGTTTCTAAATAAATTTATTTGCTTTTCTTCAATAGTAACTAAATTATTATTTACCTGCTTTTGACTAAGCTCTATTTTTCGCGCCTGTATTGCTTTTGAGAGAGTATGTACGAACAAAATATGCCTTGCTTTCTTATCTTTAAATGCTTGCTCGTATGAACTACGACGCTCAAACAACGAATTTTTGCCTCGACTAGCACTTGTATAATCACCCGTGAATGCAAGCAATGGTTGGATAACTTGCTCAATCCCTAGTTGCACAGAAGATGAACTAAAACCTCTTTTCAAAGAGTATTCATGACCAAAGGTTTTAAATTCATCAGCAATACGCTTTTGTTCAGGGCTATTACTATACTGATCCCAAGTTGTGATTTCATTTTGAGTATTGTTATACTTAACTATCTGACTAATAGTATCTGCATCTGAGCATTGGATGACGCGGCATAGAACTTTTACTTCTTTTAAATCATATTTAGTAATATCTACTGAACCAATTGAACCTGTTGTTTGAGCACCATTAATAATTGAAACACCTTGAAGAGTTGTTGTGCTGTTACGCTTATTTTCTTCAAATTCTAGAGTAAGAATGGTAATTCCATTGTTATATACCCAAAAATTACTCGGATCGCTTTCTGCTGACTATCGGATACCAGTGTTAATTTTACGACGCTTAGTTATGCCCAGAGAACCTCGATAGTTCGCAGAAAATAAGTCATCACCATACTTGTTGAAAATATCTCTTAACCAAGTTCCAGTAACAGATAATATCGCAGACTTCCATAATGGACCCTCCTCATTAAACTGAACTTTAGCTGGACATTCAACACTCTCTTTAACTGCGATAGATGACTCTTGTGCAGAATAAAGTCGCTCAAGACTTTCAATTCCTAGTTCACGAGAGAAAACCTTGATATTAGCACTGCTTGGCAAACTTTTTTCAAGGTGTGCAGCAGCAGTATTCAATTCCTTAGATACATTTACCGATTCTGGAAGATTATGAACAAAAAGCAAATCAATCTGCTCTACGTCTCCATCTTCTATTGCCTTACGGCAGTCATTAATAATTGCTTTTAATTTATCAGGAACTTCATTTGAATCTCCTGACATTAGCCAAGCAGATGCAGTATTTAAATCAGATGCTTTGTTAGCCTTAGCACTATCACTTTTTTTAGATGGATAATATCCTTGAGCAAAGACGATTCTTTTTGAGTCCCAATCTAAGCATATAAAATCAATCTTTTTATCATTGCTATCATCTGTAAGATAATCAACGCCTAATTGTTCTGCATCTGGACGGTCTAAATAAAGAGCCATTGACCAAGCTAGATAAGCATTACCCTCACCAAACATTTGAATTAAATTTATATTTGACTGAAAAGTTTTGAGGTAATTCATACTAATTTATAGTGTTTTTTATATCTAGGAATAGAAAATCTACTGGTATTAAGTAGAGTTTTAAAATTTAATTAAGTAAAATTATACGCTCTATTTTTTAAATTATCGCAATTATCCTTAAAATTAAATAGAGTGATCACATTTTACCTGTGACTTCAGTTATTCTGTTAAAGCAAGTAATTTCCTTGAGCTAAGAATTTCTGTCTCGGTATTAGCAGGGAGTGTCAAAGTGGTACAAAGTATCTCTCTTTATACTTTGTTTTCTGCAACAAATAAATTTCTGGGATTAAACCTTTAAAAGCTGCGCTTTTCCCTCTCGCCTCGCTCTTCGAGCCGCAACGCTTTCGCCTCTCATTGCACCAATCGATGTTTCATTGCAAAACCAACCAATTCTGCCCGATTGCTGGTTTCTGTTTTTCTAAATAAGCTGCTAACGTACTTTTCTACTGTCCGGGGACTAAGGTGCAGCCGAGTACCTATTTCGGCATTAGAAAGACCATGAGTCAATAACACCAAAACATCCCGTTCTCGCGGACTTAAATTGAGTAGAGATTGAGGATTTTCAGCGTTGTGTAACGAGTGCGAATCCTCAGAAGACAAGTAGTACCCCGATATCCTGTGCGATCGCTCTAGTAAACTACAAATTGCCGCTCCTAGTTCTACTAACTCAAACGGCTTAGGCAAATAGATATCGCCTCCAGCCTGATAGCCTTGGATTCGTTCCTCTGTTTTGTTACGTGATGTTAGGAAAATAACTGGTAATAAGCGGAGTGCTGGGTGTTGTCGAACGCGCTTTACCAACTCATAGCCGTTTAATCTGGGCATAACAATATCTGTCACCATCAAATCAGGATGATAAGCCTCAACTACAGCCAGCGCTTCTTGACCATCACTAGCAGTTAAAACTGAGTAGCCAGACATTTCAAGATAATCGCTGATTGCTAGACGAGTTCCCAAATCATCATCGGTAACAAGAATCGTAAATGGCATGGATAATAGGCGATAGCATCTTTAATTGATTAACTGTATTGATAACTCCACTCCTCAGTTATAAATATAAAGGCGAGTTATACATACTATCAGTAATTTTTAATAGCAAGTAACTATACCAAGATATAGAAAAGCCAATGTTGAGGAATTTAACTGGGCAAAAAATTAAGTGACTTGACACCATACCGAGGACAATTAAGTCTATGTATAGATCGATGTTAATTATTTTGTAAGCGCATTTTTAGGAAAGCGATCGCTTTCAATATCTATAAATAGGCAGTTGACTAGAGTTTTGACTTACTATTAATAAACTGCTGCAAAAGATTGCTACCACCTTGAAGCTTAATTTAATATTACATGAGCGATACGAGCGAAGGTTACAAGATATTAAGTGACAACCGTCAAGCCCGTTATTTATACGAAATCCTCGAAACTTACGAAGCAGGAATTCAACTAACGGGAACTGAGGTTAAGTCAATCCGGGCAGGTAAACTAAACCTGCAAGATGGATATGCCTTAATTCGCAATGGCGAAGCTTGGCTAATAAACGTGCATATTTCTCCTTACACTGGTAGCGGTCAATATTTCAATCATGAACCGCGTCGTACCCGTAAGCTACTGCTACATCGACAGGAAATTCGCAAGCTGATTGGTAGAGTAGAACAGCAGGGCTTAACCTTAGTGCCTTTGAGAATGTATCTTAAGCGCGGTTTAGTTAAAGTTAGTCTAGGACTTGGTAAAGGTAAAAAGCTTCATGACAAGCGAGAAGACTTAAAGCGTCGCCAAGATCAACGCGATATCCAACGAGCGATGAAAAATTACTAAACATAACTGAAAAAATTAGCTCATAAAAGTTAGAAAATAACTCATCTGATTAAGCATTTCTATCTCTCTAGTAAGATTCCCAAAAACGCTATGTTTCTAGCCGAAGGGTGATCCTAATTTGGTTAGTAACCGATACATTGATTAAGAAATAACAAGTAACCAGGAAGATTAAACATGAAACGCTCTAATATCTCAAAATTTGTCGGTGCTGGGGTTTTAACCTTAGGTATGGCAGTTATGCCCTTAATTATGCCTGCTTCTGCTCAAACAGATACTACAGGAACTACCGGAACTACAGGAACTACTACAACTACTACTACCCAAGGTACTGATAACGTAGATACTGGAGATCGTGATTTTGACTGGGGTTGGTTGGGGTTATTAGGTCTAGGTGGCTTGGCTGGTTTAGCAAAGCGTAGTGAACCTGTACGCTATCAAGATCCTAACCCAGTGGGTGGCACTACTACTGGTTACAGAGAACCCTAATCGCCTTCCTATAGTTATCTACACAGGAGGGGATTTAGGAGGAGCTTTGGTAAATCTCTTACCACATATAAAAAACAGCCTTAGGTTAAAATTCCTAAGGCTTTGTTTTTAGTGACAAACTGTGTAAAAAAATTGATTCACAGCAATAATAGCTTTATTCCAGCCTGTATTAAGTTTTAGAGGTTGATGGGGTTAGCTACTATGCCTTTCGTGTGTTTTTGCTTTCTTGCGATTACGATTGTTGTTCTTGATCTAAGGGACGGTAATAGCTAGCAATTATGGCTACCATTAGCCACCACAGCGTATTAACTTCAGGACGATACCAAACTGTATCTACAGCACCGTGAGCTAGCATACCTAGCAATGTAGCGATCGCACCAATTAACCAAAAGCCGTCACGACTAGCAATTTGTCGTAGCCGTCGTAGTTGTATCCATGCTTGATTAAACATCACTATTAGCAGCCACAGAAAACAAGTTAAGCCAACCAAACCTGTTTCTACACCAACTTCTAACAGAATCGAATAAGCACTCAAGGCTGGATATTTTGGGTTTTGGTAGAGGGGGTAAATTTTGTTGAAAGCACTGTTACCAGGCCCAATCCCAATAATTGGGCGATCGCGAATCATATCAATTACAGCTAACCAAACATTGATCCGAAAGTTATTACTACTGTCATCACGACCAGCAAAAATACTCAAAACTCGCAGCCGTAATGGTTCTACAAACAGTATTCCTAAGATTAACAAACTTGCAACTATAGCGCCGATAATTGGTAACAGCCAGATGCGCCAAAAACGAGGTAAATACTCGCCCCACCAGTAGCGCAATAAAAACACCAAAGAACCCAGCGCTACTACAATTCCAATCCAACCGCCGCGACTGTCAGTAAAATACAAACACGCTGAGTTGACAAAGAACATAGTTAGTGCTAGTGCTTTAGGGACTCGGCGCTGCCATGCAAACACCGCCATGAGGCTAAACACAACAGCTGGCAACAAATAACCAGCTAGTAGATTAGGGTTGCCTAGGTAGCTATAAACTCGCGTAGTCTCTGATAAAGGTGACGTGGGATCACTCCAAGTTGCCAGCGCTTCAACTCGATCAAAACGTTGCCGTACTCCATACACACTAACAATTAGCGCTATGTGGAGGTAGAGGTTAATTAGCCAAGAACGGATACGGGGCGATCGCATTATTCTTGCACAAAGGGCAAACAACACTAGATAAAGCGTCAACTTCATCCAGCCGCTTAATGCTGCTGCTTTGACTGGTGATAAAGCCGTCGCTACCGTTGCAATTCCCCCGTAAAGCAACAACAGCAAATGAATTGGGGTTAACCCAGTCTTGGTTTGATCAGATAAAGTCAGCAGTAGCCAAAAGCCAGCACAAGCGATCAGCAATACACCTATTAGCGTATTCGATACAAAAGGCGCAAGACAAAATACCAAGCTGACTAACACAGCCGCGAGTTCTTCCGCCCATTGCATTAACCAACTGGAACGCCTCCAAGAGTGCAATAACCCGATCAGATTGCGGTGCAGGTAGCTTGTGCCTTTAAATTCTCGCAGGGGCAGATAGGATAAAGTAAATCGTTGCCAAACTGAATTCATACTGGAAATCTCCGGTCGGTAAGGAAATGGGCGTGAGGAAGGCAAAAGCTAAAAATAAAAATCCTTTTACCTATCTTGCTTGTCCCAAGCCCCACCTTGCTGATAGCTCATTATCCGCAAAAATGTACACCTAGAATCTACTACTAAGAACTTTCCTTTACTGCTTCAAGCTGGGGTAAACTTACTACATAACGGTATCCAGATTCTGCGGTTCCCTGAACAGAGATTTGTCCACCGTGCAATTTTGCTAAATGACAGCTAAGTAACAGACGCAGGGTTTCACAAGAGCGATAAAGCTGAGAATTACTTGCGGTTGAAATATCTTTATCATTAAGCTGAGGTGATTCTGATTCGGATTTAGCACTCTGAGGATTTGAACTCGAAATACCAAGCTCTAATGGCTCGCCAACTAATCCAGGTAATGAGGATATTTCAGACCATTCAGAGTCAAGTTGAGCATCTGTAGTGAATAAGTATAAATTATCGCTAGGTTCTGCTTGTGGGCGATTAGAGACATCAAACCCTGGTAATTCAAAGCAAGGGTCAATAGAAGTCAGACCAGCGCCAAGCCAAGGATGGGAAACTGAAACGGTAAGGTTTAGTTTGTCGCTTTTGTGCGAAACATGAACATGAATCACACTAGCGGTAGGAGATGTCTGAATTGTGCTAAACAGTAATTGATATAGCAGATGTCTAACCTTATCTTTATCCAAAATCCAGGTAAGACTTCGACCGTGTTCTAGCGACAGACGAATTTGTTGTTCTCGGCGTTTGGCTGCATCCGACAAAGTATTGATCGCTTGTTGGCACAACATTTCAATATCAACAGAAGTCAAATTGAGTTCCTGAGCGCTTTCATCCTGTGTTCCCAGTTCGGAAATCTCATTCACCATTGAAAGCAAGTATTGACCACTGTTTTGGATAATTTCAATATATTCTTTCTGCTTACTCGTTAAAGGCCCATAAATTTCGCGACCAACTACATTAGCCATTCCTAAAACAGATGTTAGGGGTGTCCGCAGTTCCTGAGTCAGCAGTGCGAGTAACTCTAGTTTGACTTGGATAGCGAAAAGTGGTTCGTTGATTGTTGGACTTGTGGCAGTTAATTTTACCTGCTTTGAACTACTGACAGTAGGAGGCAAGGTAGGTGCTGAATATCCGGTGTTAGAATCTATCGTTTTTAGCAATCGGGTACGCTCAAACTCACTCATGCTCCAGCTAGCCATGAGTTCAAGAAACTTGATGTCTCTGAGTGTAAAGGTGCGCGGGTGCAAATCCATAATTGCGATCGCACCGAGGCAATTTCCCGAAAAATCCATCAACGGTACTCCTAAATATGCCCGGATACCGTAACGCTGTACTAACACGCTTTTAGCAACTGGCTGCTGCTGATTGTGCGTATCATTAATTGCTAAACTTTGCTGACTTGTAACTACATAATTACAAAAAGATTCCTCTAGTGGCAATGAGCGTGTGAGCGCCAATTGATTCATCAGTCCGAGTCGCGATAAACCCACTGCTGACTTGAACCAATGGCAGTTTTTATCTATAAATCCCAGAATACAAATCGGCACTTCCAAAAAGTCAGCAGCCGTTTGAGTAGCTGCATCAAAAACTGGGATTGTAGGAGCTTCTAGCAAACCTAACTCTGATAATGCTTTAAGGCGTTGTTGCACTGCCAATTCTGTTTCGGCATTTGGTTGGTCAAATGACCTATTTTCAACATTTACCATTACTAATCCCTACCTTAAATAAGCGTAAAAAATATGTATTTCATCTACCTAATGTTTTAGGGTTATCTACATACATTTAAGATTCCCGAAGTTTAGCCAAGACAAACAATCGCTCGCATAAATATTTCTGAGCGTTCCAAGAAAAGCTAGAAATCGGGGGGTTAGGGATTAGAAGGTAGAGTGATAGTTGGAATTAAACAGCAGAGGATGTGAGCCTCATTTTAATGCTCGTAGGTTTTTCTTTGGCTAACCTGAAACCTTATTTCCAGGCCGGGTGAGATAACAACGAAGCCATCACCCGTACCCCACGTAGTTGATTTGAGAGGGGTAAATGACCTTTGGGAGCAGTAAGGTTCCATGTAAATTCGTCAGGATAGCGAGTCCAGCTATTGCCATTTTTCCAGCCAATTTTGGGCCAGAATTTTTCCCAACTTTTACCTAATCCAAGCCAAATTTCGCGCTGAACCGAAAAGCCAAACTTGCCTTCTGAGTAAACTAACCACAGCGTATTGATAGTTTGGAGGTCAGTAATGGTAAAGTTGTCAACATCGGTGAAATATAGCCATTTTCTTTGCACAGCTTCGATTCCAGCTAGTTCACACAGCTTTTGGAGAGTCATTCGATCTGCTGCTTGAAAGTCTTGTTCAGCAAGTAGCTGTTGCAATTGAGCATAGTCAATCCCACGCTCTGAGTTTAGGGCTACAATTCCGTTAGGGAAATGAGTTTGGAGAAATTCTTTTGCCGCGGCTGAATCGGTTTTGTCCAGCACTTGATAAGCATTGCCATCAATCCAAGTGGGTGCAAGAGAGCGACGTTGGAGTAAAAATTCCATTAAGACAGCCTCGCCTGCATTACCGAGTGTAGAGAGCTTGTGGATCAGCTGCTGTTGTACTCTTTCAGAGCCATTTGTTAACTGTAAGCCAAGAGCAGATAAATCAATTATGGTGTCTTCAGTGGTTGTTGTGTCAGTCATGCCCTCATCAGAATGCGCGGTTAACGGACTGATCATTAATTTAACGCTTGAGTGTGCGAGTTTGCGAAGCGATCGCCTTAAAAAGATATATCACATAGCATCCTATGAATTTCTAGAATCGCTCCAACCTTGGTGGAAGTCTGTGTTAGAACTTCGTGAAAAAAGTTTGCTCTTGACTATTCTCAAACAAGCGAAATCTGATAGCCTTCCGAAGTAAGGATTATCCAATTCAAAATTTAACCCTTACCTGCCAATAGATATTTTCCTTGCTGTGTGACATCAGGAGTTGTTTATAAATGTACGAAAAACTCACCCCCCCCGATACAGGGAGCCGCATCACCTTCAATAACGGCGAACCACTTGTACCAGACAATCCGATTATTCCTTTCATTCGCGGCGATGGTACTGGCGTTGATATCTGGCCCGCTAGCCAAAAAGTAATTGATGCTGCTGTCCAAACAGCTTACAAGGGAAAAAGGCAGATCAGCTGGTTCAGAGTATATGCCGGAGATGAAGCTTGTGAACAATATGGTACATATCAATATTTACCCGAAGACACGCTGCAAGCAATTAAAGAATACGGTGTGGCAATCAAAGGGCCTCTAACTACACCTGTAGGGGGCGGGATTCGGTCGCTAAATGTGGCGCTAAGGCAGATTAACGATTTGTATGCTTGTGTGCGTCCCTGCCGTTATTATCCAGGTACACCGTCACCGCATAAAAATCCCGAGAAATTGGATGTAATTATTTATCGGGAAAATACCGAAGATATTTACCTGGGAATTGAGTGGCGACAAGGAAGTGAAATAGGCGATCGCTTAATTAAAATAATCAACGACGAACTCATCCCCGCGACTCCCGAACACGGTAAAAAGCGTATCCCGCTTGATTCGGGAATTGGGATTAAACCAATTAGTAAGCAGGGTTCCCAACGCTTAGTACGTCGGGCAATTCAACACGCTCTCCGACTTCCCAAATCCAAGCAAATGGTGACTTTGGTGCATAAAGGCAACATCATGAAGTACACCGAAGGCGCTTTCCGCGACTGGGGTTATGAACTCGCTACTAATGAGTTTCGGGCTGAATGTATAACTGAGCGTGAATCTTGGATTTTGAGTAACAAAGAAAATGACCCAGATATCACCCTAGAAGAAAACGCACGTCAAATCGAACCAGGCTACAACGCCTTGACAGCAGAAAAGCAAGCTCAAATAGCCCATGAAGTCCAAAACGTGCTTAACGACATTTGGACGACTCACGGCAATAAGCAGTGGAAAGATAAGGTAATGATCAATGACAGAATCGCTGACAGCATTTTTCAACAGCTACAAACGCGCCCAGATGAATACTCAATTCTCGCTACGATGAACCTCAACGGAGATTATTTATCGGATGCTGCTGCTGCCGTTGTTGGCGGACTCGGTATGGGGCCTGGAGCTAATATTGGGGATGAATGCGCAATTTTTGAAGCTACTCACGGCACTGCACCAAAACACGCTGGATTGGATCGAGTTAATCCTGGTTCTGTAATTTTGTCTGGCGTGATGATGTTGGAGTATATGGGTTGGCAAGAAGCGGCTGATTTAATTAAACAGGGAATTGGAGATGCGATCGCAAACCAACAAGTCACCTACGATTTAGCGCGGCTAATGGAACCACCCGTAGAACCCCTAAAATGCTCTGAATTTGCCGAAGCAATAATTAAACACTTTACCTAGTAGGAAGATCAAGAAATTGGGAGAGGATAGACAACAAAAAAAATTCCCCCTGCTCCCCTGCTAAGAATGCTCCCCTTCCTTCATCGAGCAGAGCGCACCAATATCAACCCACCTGCTACAAAACCAAACATAGCTGGCAACCATGCTGACATCCAAGGAGAGAGGATACCTGACAAACCTAAAGCACCACTAACAACGCGGAGTAAGTAGTAACTAAAAATAACAAGTAGACTAATGCCAAAACTTGTTGCCCGCCCAGTGCGTTGTGGTTTAGTTCCCAAAGTTGCCCCAACTAAGCCGAAAACAACACATACAAACGGAAAAGCGATTTTTTCTTGAATCCGAACTTCAAGCTTCCGAATTTTTTTCTCATCACCACTAAGGCGGGTTTTCTTCAGCCGTTCAAGTCCATCGGCGATATTAATTTCGTCGTAGTCCCGCCCTTTATCTGCTACCTCTAGTGGTGTTCGAGGTAGCTGTAGCTGTTGGTGTTCAAACCGTAAAATATTGCGGTAGGTACTATCAGGAGCAACTAAATAAATTGTTCCATTGAAAAAATCCCAGTTATTTTGGGCGGGATTCCATGCGGCTGACTCTGCCACGACAATTTGATTTACGCCTTGCTTAGAACGATCCACAATGGTTAAACCTTTCATTAGTTGACCATCAAATTGATCGGCGTAAAATAACCGTGTAAGTGTATTTACTTTTTGACCATCGGGCTGTTTAACTTCTTGATATTCGGGATAGAAAATGTTGCGATCCTGAAATTTTGGCTTTTCTTCCTTCAATGCTTGCTCTAATGTGAGGGTAGCTTGGTAGTTTGCTGCTGGGACAATTTGCTCGTTAAACAGAAACGTTATCCCCGTGACGACAAAGCTCAAAATAACCGCAGGCAATACCAAGCGATAGATACTCACGCCACAACCACGTAAAGCGATCAATTCGCTATCGCTAGAAAGACGACTATAAGTCATCAAAGTAGTTAACAACGTGGACATGGGGAAGGCTAAGACAACAAAACTTGGCAATTGCAATAAAAAAACATTTAGGGCAATTTCTATCGGTAGCCCAGATTCCACTACTTTCCGCACTAGATCAAATACAGCGCCAATTGACACAGCAATCGACGAAAAGGCTCCCACACCAAACAAAAACGGCATGATCAGTTGACCGCCAATGTAGCGATCCATAACCGAAGGCATCGGAACCAACGATTTCGTTAATAACTTAAAAGATTTGTAGGTACTTGATGTCATTGAGCTAGAGACTAGGGGTTAGGGGCAAGAGGAGCATTCTTAGCAGGGGAGCAGGGGTACTTTCTGTGCAGGGGAGCAGGGGATTATATTTATATTCCCGCCTCTAGCCTCTTGCCTCTCGCCTGATTTAAACTTGAAAATTATCACCTAAGTAGTATTGCCGCACAAGGGGGTTATTGTATAGTTCTTCGGCGCTACCAGAAGCGAGGATTTGTCCTTCGCGCATGATATAAGCTCGATCAGTAATTGCCAGAGTTTCGCGGACGTTATGATCTGTAATTAAAATACCTATTTGGCGATCGCGTAATTTTTGAACCATACTTTGAATTTCTGATACTGCGATCGGATCAACACCAGCAAACGGTTCATCCAATAATAGAAACTTTGGTCCATCGCGTCCAGATGCCAAAGCTCTTGCTAGTTCTGTGCGTCTTCTCTCGCCACCAGAAACCTGAATTCCTTTTGTGTTTGCGACTTTTTCCAAGCGAAACTCTCGCAGTAGCGCCTGTAACCGATCTTGCCATTCTCGACGTGGCACTTTGGTTTGTTCCAATACCAGCAATATATTGTCTTTGACACTCAATTGACGAAAAATACTAGGTTCTTGGGCTAAATACCCAATTCCTAACTGCGCCCGTTTGTGTATAGGCAGTGCAGTAATATCTTTGTCATTTAGCCATACTTTGCCTTGATTTGGTTTCTCTAAACCTGTTGCAATGTAAAAAGTCGTTGTTTTACCAGCACCATTAGGACCTAGCAGCCCTACAACTTCTCCCTGAGCGACTGAGACATTAACGCGATTGACAATGACTCGTTTTCCGTAAGACTTGTGGATATTTTCTAAGACAATTTTCATTGCCATCACGTTGCTCCAGACTATTGACTTAAAGTTTAAAGTCTATGGTGCAGGAGTGGCTGGCGGATTAGCTGGTTGGGGAGTAAAAGATGGTATTGCTGGTGCTGCTGGTTGTGCAGCTGGGCTACTAGGATCGGCAACAATATAAATTGATTGTACTTGTGTACCAGCTTTGGGTGTAGCAATGAATCGCCCTTCATCAATTAGATATGTCACCGTTTCACCCCGGATACTATTACCTTGTTGCAAAACATAGACATCGCCACTAAGAACCATGCGGCGTTCACGGCTAAAGTATTGCGCTTGAGCAGATGTAGCTTGGATTTGGCGTGAGGGGTAGGCAAGTTGCACGTTACCACGAGCCGTGAAAACGCCTGTTTCCGAATTGGCTTCTTGTACGTCCGAGTTAATGGTAAGAGCGCCGCTATCTCCAGCTGTTTGACCTTTGGCGGGTTGCAAAGGAGTAGTAAAGGCGATCGCGCTTACTAGAGCAGTTGGCAGCGTTAAAGCAAAACCAAAAGAGCGTATCCAAGCAAAAGGCAATGAACAGGTCATCATAGGGTAGTGTAAAGTAAAAAATATATAAAATAATTACAGCGCCTAACTTCTTCAACAGAGTTACTGGGAGCTACTACAAAGTTAGCTTACTTAACTTGACTGTTACTTTTAATTAGAAGTTTCAGCACCAAACCATAATTTGAATATCTGTCAATTTTCTTCTGGTTCAGCCAACACAATTTTGGGTATTTGCAAGGCTTCAGGGAGAGCGATCGCGCCATTGTCAAGTATCCAATCACCGATCTTCTCTGATCCGGCTGCTTGCAGCGCTGTCAGCATTGCCGCACTAGATATAAGTAACTCATCAACACCTATGCCAGCATAAGTATCTGGGTAACGTTGCAGTTTATTAATTCCTTCACCCAACAAAATTACTGCTCCTCGCCAGTTGGAATTACCCAAATGGTAAAGTGCGACAGCAATTTGCAAAATTCCTTGATAAAAAGTTTTGTCCGGCTCTGTAGCTTCCATCCACAGAGCTTCTAGAGTATCGTGACAGGCGTAGAACTGCCTAGAATTGAATTGCTCTACACCCTGCCAGAATTGAGGCTGTGCTTGAATCATCCCATGCTTTCTCGAACAGCTTTGATTTCTTCTAGTGAGATATCTTGTTTTTCACCAGCAAACTCGTTATCTGGTGTCAAGAACAACATACAGTGACATTCTTTGCGCTCTCGCATCGGCACACAGGGACAGTTCCAGAATGTGGCGTGTACCTCGGCTTGTTTGTCTTCGTAGTGACGGCAAGGACATAACGGGGAGCCAAGATCGTCTTTATGTTTGGCAAGTCCTTCAATTACTACAGCAGTTACAGAAGGTTCGACACAGAAGTAAGTGCCTGTGCGCTTGGCGTAAGTTTGGGAAAACTGCCACATCGCCTCTAAATTTTTATCGCTGGATAGTTTGCTGTTATTTGCTGATTCCATAAAATCAAATAATTAAAACGAAAAGGTTTTTTGCATTTTAGCGTACCGTGCTGATCCCAAAGAGCGCGATCGCACTGAATCAGCTACTGCCAAGTTTTTATACTCTCACTTCAATGGTTGTTGCAACTGAAGTTGTAACGATTGATCACTTTGAATTACAAAACCTGGATAATTCCGATTTACTAATTCCGGCTGCGATGATGAAACAGGCCACAATATCCAACGGCTACCAGTAGGAAGATTATTAAGACTGACAGGGTTTTGACTGAGCCAGATCAAGGGACGTTTGGGTAGATTTGTACACAGTTCTTCTCCAGGCTCAGTTGCTGCTAAGGCTTCTAACACAAGGCGATCTCCTTGCACTAAACCTGTGGCTGCTGTCCAGAGTTTAATATTCAACTGCTGCCGTTGAGCGTAAAAGTATAAGGAAGCAGCAGCAATTACGGCTTGTTCAAAATCATCCGCTTGCCAAGTTGAGGCGCTATCTAAGCAAACAACAATTTCTTGACCCCCAGTAATAACTTCCAATTCACGCACTCGTAATTCCCCATAACGAGCGCTAGTTCGCCAGTGAATTAGACGAGTTGGATCTCCAATCCGGTAAGGACGTATTGAGCGTGTCAGTCCTTCTGTTGCTGATTGTGATCGCCGCTCCTGGCTAAAAAACTGAGGACTATTTTCTTGTCCCATTTCATCTACCAAAGGGCAGGTTGTCAGGAATAACACAGTGGGATAGACAATTGCTGTAGCTGGAACCTCGCGGCGACGGCTACACCAGAACAATCCTAAAGGTGCTGCTGTTCTTAACTCTAGTGTCTGCCAACGATAGACACCGCGTCGCTGTGTAGAATGGTAGTAAACCCATCGGTAACTGCCTGACGGAGCAATAATTTCGATCGGCGTTTGCACAGGTTTACCCAAAACGAAGGGCAGCAAATCTTGGACTTGTAATAATGTTTTTGGTTGGGTTGTCCGATTTTCGATCTCTAATTCAAGAGTTAGTTGATCGCCGACACTTACAGGCTGGATGACGTGACGGCGAATATTAAGACCAAAAAGCGATCGCCTTGGTAAGATAGCGGCTATCCCCAACAAGGCAAAACTTACTCCACTCAAAACATATAGCCAGCCAGCCATCGTATTGACGGCGGCTCCAAAAAAACAAAGGGCAATTCCCCCCAATAACCAGCCACTGTAAGCAGGTGTAACCCAGTGGCTTTCTAGCCAGTTAGCAATGCGATCGTTAATTCCCATGTAGACAGTTTTAACCGCCAAAACTGAAAAACACCAAGAGTTTTAATGATCTTGGTGTTTTTAAAATTAGCTTTTCAGCATCTATTAAAAAGTTGACAGTTGACAGTTGACAGTTGACATTCCCAAAGTGAGGTTTTTGGACAAGGGGATTTTTATTCCCCACCCTCAAACAATCCACCCTCAATGGTGGGGGATTTTTATTCCCGATCTGCGGGACAATTGTCAATTGTCAATTGTCAATTGTTCACTGTTAACGTTTAACTAGCTTCTTCGACATCTTCCGCAGCCGAATTGACTTAGGCGTTACTTCCACCAATTCATCTGGCCCGATGTATTCTAAAGCCCGCTCTAGTCCCATGTCTATCGGTGCTTGCAACTGGACTAATTCATCACCACCAGCAGCGCGATGATTAGTTAGCTGTTTCGTTTTGCAGACGTTAAGTTCTAAGTCTTGGTTTCTATTGTGTTCTCCAATAATCATTCCCTTGTAAACCTTAACGCCAGGAATAATAAAGAATGCGCCGCGATCTTCTGCATTCTTCATCGCGTAGAAAGTAGCTACACCTTCTTCAAAGGAAATTAAAACTCCGTTACGACGAGCTTCAATTTCTCCACTAATGGGACGGTAATCAAGGAAGCTGTGATTCATGATCCCATCGCCTCTCGTTAGGCGCATGAATTCACCCCGGAAACCGACTAAACCACGCGCCGGAATGACAAACTCTAGCTGGGTGCGTCCATTGCCACCAACCAACATATCTTGCATTTCGCCGCGACGCTGGCCTAAGCGTTCAATACAGCTACCTACGCCATCTTCTGGCACATCTAGGACTAAGCACTCGTATGGTTCACAAGGTTGACCGTTAACTTCGCGATAAATTACCTGCGGCTGAGATACCTGAAACTCATAGCCTTCACGCCGCATCGTTTCAATTAAAATACCCAGGTGCAGTTCACCACGACCAGAGACGAGGAATCTATCGGGTGAATCGCCATCTTCTACTCGGAGAGCAACGTTAGTTTCTAATTCACGGAAAAGGCGATCGCGTACTTGGCGTGAAGTCACCAATTTTCCTTCTTGACCTGCAAACGGCGAATCATTCACCGAGAACGTCATCTGCAATGTCGGCTCATCTACCTTAATCAGTGGTAACGCCTGCGGTTCATTCGGGCAAGTGATTGTCTCACCAATATTTGCATCGGCAAATCCAGCAACTGCTACAATGTTGCCTGCTGAGGCTTCTTCCCAATCAATTCGCTTCAGCCCTTCAAAGCCCATCAACTTACTAATTTTGGCTTTGACCATGCCACCATTTTCTGTCATCAAGGCTGCTTGCTGACCCATGCGAATCACGCCGTTGTGAATCTTGCCGATTACAATTCGTCCTACATATTCGGAATAATCTAAGGTTGTGACTTGCAGTTGTAGGGGCTTATTGGGATCGCCAATAGGTGGTGGTACGTGGCGCAGGATAGCTTCAAACATGGGCTGCATATCTACCCCTTCTGCATCCATGTTGTCTTTGGCATAGCCATCTAAACCAGAGGCAAACAGATAAGGAAATTCGCACTGAGCGTCGTCTGCACCAAGTTCTAGAAACAGATCCAATACTTTATCTACTGCGCCGTGAGGATCAGCTTGGGGTCGGTCAATTTTATTTACTACAACAATTGGGCGCAAACCCTTTTCTAGAGCTTTTTTGAGTACAAATCGAGTTTGCGGCATCGGGCCTTCGTTGGCATCTACAATCAGGATGCAGCCATCTACCATGCCTAGTACACGCTCTACTTCGCCTCCAAAGTCAGCGTGACCCGGAGTATCAACGATATTGATCAGCGTTTCTTTGTAGCGAACTGCTGTATTTTTGGAAAGAATTGTAATCCCCCGCTCTCTTTCTAGAGCGTTCGAGTCCATGACGCAATCAGGAACGTCTTCCCCTTCACGGAAGATACCAGATTGTTTGAGCAGGGCATCAACAAGGGTGGTTTTGCCGTGATCAACGTGGGCAATAATGGCGACGTTGCGAATTGGGAGAGACATATAAGCCAGGACTGAGGACTGAGTTTGATACAAGGTTAGGGATTCATTAACAGAATTCTTACTTTCATTCTAACTCTGTAACGAATACTTAATAATTTTAGCTTAATTATGGGTAAAAAAGCTGTCGGATTTAGGCGATCGCGTTGGAAACGACGATTATTAAGGCGAATTGTGCTTTTCTACCAATCCTAGATTTACAAAAGCAAAAAGTTTTTGTAGCTAAAGTGTAGTTTTAAATTCGTAGGTATTATCCTGCACAGTTGCGGTCTAACTGGTGCAAATTTAGGAATTATACTGAATTATTGCGGTTTAACACCGTCTCTGCCGTAGTTATACAGCACCCGAATTATCTGTAATATTTAACCGGAAATTTTACTAGTGAATTCGCGGATATTTATAATTTCCTCCGGGTTTATTTCCGTAAATGTACGTTGTACAGTCAGAGGATCGATGCGTTTAAATTTAGGGATTAAAAAGACGCACGTAAGCTGAGAAGCAACAAAAATGTTAGAATCCAGCGTTAGGAATATAGGGTAAATCTTAATGCCAGTAGCTGGTAACGCAATCAAGTTTGGTACAGACGGCTGGCGGGGCATAATTGGCGACGATTTTACGTTTGATCGCCTAGCTCTAGTCGCGCCAATTGCCGCAAGAGTCTTGCTAGAAACCTACGGTACTGGGGGTAACGGTACGGTTATTGTAGGCTACGATCGCCGTTTTATGGCGGAAGCATTCGCCCAAAGAGCAGCAGAGGCTGTCACGGCGGCAGGATTTGATGTGCTGCTTGCCGAAAGTTATGCTCCGACTCCGGCTTTTAGCTGGGCAGCCAAACAATATAATGCCTTGGGAGCTTTAGTAATTACAGCTAGTCACAATCCTGGCAGTTATTTAGGTTTGAAGGTAAAAGGAGCTTTTGGTGGCTCAGTTCCCCCGGAAGTTACTCAGCAAATTGAAGCGTTGTTAGCAGCAGAAACTCATTTAAGCGCTACTCCGGGTAAGTTAGAAACCTTTAATCCCTGGCCAAACTATTGTGAAACGCTGCGGGCAAAAGTTGATATTGGCGAAATTCGCGAAGCGATCGCGACAGGAAAGCTAACAGTTTTTGCTGATGTAATGCACGGTGCAGCTGCTGGTGGACTAGAACGACTGCTAGAAGGCTCAGTTCAAGAAATTAATAGTGATCGCGATCCCCTATTTGGTGGTGGTGCGCCGGAACCTTTACCGCGCTATCTTTCTAATTTATTTCGCTCAATTAGAGCTTATCGGCGCAAGGTTGGTACAGGTTTAATTGTGGGCTTTGTGTTTGATGGCGATGGCGATCGCATTGCTGCTGTTGATGGACAAGGTAACTTTCTCAGTTCACAAATTTTAGTTCCGATCTTAATCGAACACTTAGCCGCAAGACGCGGTATGACTGGAGAAATCGTCAAAACTGTAAGCGGTTCTGATCTAATTCCGCGAATTGCTGCGATGTACCAACTACCGCTACATGAAACGCCGATTGGTTATAAATATATTGCCGATCGAATGTTAACCACTAAGGTTTTATTGGGGGGCGAAGAATCGGGGGGAATTGGCTTTGCTGATTACATCCCAGAGCGAGATGGCTTATTGTCGGGCTTATACTTGCTAGAAGCGATCGCCAAATCTGGACTTGATTTAAGCGATCTCTATCGCAGCTTGCAAGAAAAAACTAATTTTACTTCTGCTTATGATCGCATTGATCTACCGCTTGCCAGTATGGACGTGCGATCGCGTCTTTTGGAACAACTGCAAGCCGCACCCTTAAAGGAAATTGCTGGACAATCTGTAGTAGATTGCCTGACGATTGACGGCTATAAATTTCGTTTAGCCGATGACAGTTGGCTAATGATTCGCTTTAGCGGTACTGAACCAGTTTTACGGCTATACTGCGAAGCTGCCACTATTCAACAGGTACATCAAACTTTAGCCTGGGCGAAAGATTGGGCAGGATGAATGCAATCAAAGAATATCTTGGCAGTTTATTTGACCAAGAATTTATGCCTACAGGATTCAAGACTGCGTTAGTTGTAGGATCTTTATTATTTTTAATTAATCATGGGGCGGCATTCTGGCGTGGAGAGATGAATTTTGAGCGCTGGATTTCTGCATTACTTAGTTACTTAATGCCTTATCTTGTCAGCGTATACGGTCAATATGCCTATCGTCGTAAGTTATCAAAAAATCAGCATCGTCATTACAAAGGTTAATGAATTCAAAATCCAATTCCAATAACCAAAATCCAAAAACGCTGGTAGTTGCCACTGGCAATCCGGGTAAACTGAAAGAAATGCAGGCTTACCTAGCTGATCTAAATTGGGAATTAAAGCTTAAGCCAGCCGAAATAGACATAGAGGAGACGGGAGACACTTTTGCTGCTAACGCTTGTCTCAAGGCTTCGCAGGTGGCACAGGCGACAGGAAATTGGGCGATCGCAGATGATTCTGGTTTACAAGTTGATGCGCTTGGGGGCGCTCCTGGCATTTACTCTGCTCGTTACGGGAAAACGGACGAGGAACGGATTGGGCGATTATTGCGGGAATTGAGTAACAAAAATCGCGCAGCTCAATTTATGTGTGCAATTGCGATCGCGCGTCCTGATGGTACTATTGTGCTGCAAAGTCAAGGAACTTGTCGCGGGGAAATTCTCTATACTCCTCGTGGAACTGCTGGCTTCGGCTATGATCCAATTTTTTATGTTCCAGCCTACCAAATGACTTTTGCAGAGATGCCACCAGAGTTAAAGCACAAAATTAGCCATCGCGCTCAAGCCTTCCAAAACATACTCCCCCAACTTCCCCTAGTGTTAAATAGCTAATGATACGGAGCATTTTTAGCGTTCTTAGCAGAGGAGCGGGGGAGCAGGGGAGAATATATTTAATAATCCTCTTAGCCTCTCGCCTCTCGCCTCTCGCCTCTTATTACACTGCTTCTAGATTCTTTTCCCCAGTACGAATCCGAATCACTTGCTCAACGGGCGAGATAAAGATTTTACCATCGCCAATTTCACCTGTGCGGGCAGCAGCAATTACTTTATCAACCACCATATCAGCCTGGCTATCCTCAACGACAATTTCAACCTTGAGTTTTTGCAAAAACTCAACAGTGTACTCAGAACCGCGATAGCGCTCGGTTTGTCCCTTCTGCCGCCCAAATCCCCGCACTTCAGAAACTGTCATCCCGACAATACCAGCATTAACTAGGGCGATTTTAACTTCGTCCAGTTTAAAGGGGCGGATAATTGCTTCAACCTTTTTCAACTTCTTCACTCCTACTTTTGTTCTATCTAATTATCTGTATCAACACCCGAAAACACTCACTATGAAGCTTTGTGAACAGTCAATCACAAAATGGTTCATTAAAGTTTCGTGGCATCAGCTATTTAGTGTAATTCCTTAATCACGTTGTCTTAAATACCTCGCGCATACGGCATTCAGTACGTTTTGGAATAGATGCACTACTGACATTCTTCTCAGGTAATAAGTTATCACTTGCGCTTGGTTATTATCCTAAGAATTGTAAGCACTACCAAAGGTTTTACGCTTGATAGTGTCAAGTAAGTAGATATAAATAGCATGACCCTTTAAATATCATCCAACAGTACGACGGATTCGTAACAAATAATACACTTTAGCCAGTGTGATCGCTTCCTCCTTGTAGTGTCAACCGATTTTAGATTAATCTGCTCACAAAAAGCAGAAAGTAAGCCAAAAAGAGGTTATTTAGATCCTTGATAGCTTGACAATACCTGTTAAAGAGCAACCGATATTATTCAACGATTTGGCAACAAAGGACGCATGATTAAATAACCAGCGCCAAAAGCTGTAACCATAGTTAGTAAAATAGCGATCGCTAACCACCGTCCACTCATTTTGGGACGATCTGCTGAAAAACGGCGACGGTATCGGACTGACTCCTGTTCAGTAAACACTTTTTCTAAACCAGCTTCTCTTGTTGGCAGCGAGACTACCACAGATTCCGGCATTGGCAGCGATTCTGATCCCGGACGCTTGGCTTCAGCCCTAAAATTATTAGAATTCTGGGCATACCTGCGGCTAACGACTCCACCAGAATCTACACTCTGCTGTAGCTGCAAAACTGATTGCACGGTTTTTTCAATTTCTTGCCGTAGATGTTGATTTTCTGTAGCTAATTGTTGATTTTGAGCGTTGAGCGAGTTTAGCCTCGCTTCTGTTGCTTGCAATTCTGCTGCTAGATGCCGATATACCGAAAGTGGTACTGAGGCAGACTGGGTATGCTTTACATTTGGTGGGTTGTGGGCAGGTGTGCTTACTCGCATCAATAACTTAATAAAAAGAATTGGACATATCAGATTAGCTAAAGCTAATGACACCAGCTAACCTGTAAGATTATGCACAACAATAGCCAAAATTAAAACAATTTAGGAGTTTTTTAAAAAAAGCTACTTTTTAACCGCGTTCACAAAGCGGAAAAAAGTGTCCTACAGGTCCTGTCCCTTTGCCAATGTCGAGGCTGTACTTAAGTGCAGTGGTGACATATTCTTTAGCGCGTCGCACAGCTGTTAATAGATCATGTGACAGCGCCAGATTTGCCGCGATCGCCGCAGCTAGGGTACAACCCGTACCATGAGTATTTTTCGTGTCTATCAAGGCTGTAGTTAATGTTTCTAGGCGATCGCCATCAAACCATACATCAACACCGCGCAAATCACCCGCCATTCCTCCCCCTTTGACTAATACCGCCTTAGCACCTAGCTTGTAAATTCGCTCCGCCGCCGCTTTCATTTCATCAAGGGTATTAATTTCTAAACCAGTTAATAGCTGTGCTTCATAACGATTAGGTGTTACTAAGGTTGCCAATGGTATCAGCTTATCTTGCAGAGTTGTCACTGCCGCATCATCAATTAACTGAGCATTTGTCCGCGACACCATCACCGGATCAACTACCAAGTTAGTAATTCTTAAAGCTTCTATCTGTTGTGCTACAGCGATGATAATTTCCTGATTTAGCAACATTCCAGTTTTAACGGCTTGTACTGAAATATCTTGTACTACCGCCTGAATTTGAGCTACAACAGCTGCTGCTGGAAGCGCATCAACCCGTGTTACCCCTAAAGTATTTTGTGCTGTGATGCACGTTAATGCGCTAGTGCCATGAACACAGTGGAAAGCAAACGTGCGTAAATCAGCTTGAATTCCTGCGCCGCCACCACTATCTGATCCGGCGATCGTTAAAGCAACCCGTACTGGTGTTGTCATTCTCACTTTAGTCGCATTCCAGCATAAAAATTATTAAGCCTCCAAATCTTGGAGACTTTTAATAAATATCACGAGTGTGAAAGTTCTTGCTGCATTTTATGAACTTCTGGTAACTTCCACCAAGGAACGTGAGGATATTCATGGTGTTCCTCATGGTAGCCAAAATGATAGCAGGTAATAAAAGATAAGAAAACTGGTAATGGATTAGTTTCAGTACAATGAATATTTCTATACCCACCTTCTGGCTCTCGATGCGGTATAAATGTTCCAAAATAAAAGAGTTGGGCGGAACTTAAAATTGAAGGAATAATCCAAAACAATGTTAAATTTTTTTCAGGTACATGGAGTGTAAAACTTACAATTTCAAATATAGTTATTAGGCATATAAGTCTTGTCCAACTCCAGTAATTCACCATGAACTGAAAATACCAAGCAAAAAAGTTTTTATGTTTAAAATTATGAAAATCTGGATCAAGTTCAGTAGCGGGATGATGATGATGTTCCCAATGTTTTTTTAGTAATTCTTTGTAAGAAAATAGCCCATAAACAATTAATGCTAATGAACCAACAAAGTTATTGATACTCTTATTTTTGGGAAATACTACACCGTGCATAGCATCATGAGCGGTAATAAATAATCCTGTATAAAGAAACATCTGCCAAATCATGGCTGGTAATAGCCACAAAATTGAAACATTAGAAATATCGAGTGAAAGAAGAAATATAAGACTACTTGCCCATATACCAATAACAGTACAGGCGATTACAAGACCTAGAGGCTTGTCTTCACTTCTGATCATTTGCTTAACTTTGATTGACTGAGGAGCTATTTGAGGTGATTGTAACATATTGTTAACAAAAGTATACTTGTGCTTTACTGTTGCTTTTTTAGCAAATATTTACTAGTGTGATTTGCGAATAATATTATTCCGCTTTCAATAGTAGCTAGCGACTACTACGTAACTTTCTATCTATAGGTACAAAATGTTGACAATTCGTAAGGGGGATTAAAATTATCTAGATACTCTTTATGACAGATTTTGGAAATTAGCTTCTGCTTTAGAAGATATAGCAGGAAGTAGAAAATATTATCAACTGAAGTAGCGATCGCATTACAGATAAATAGAGTCGACATATCATCATATATGTGGCTTTAATAAATAATTTTAAAAAATTACCTCTAGCCAAGGTTAGATTTGCATTTATATCCTTTATATGCCGCAAAGCTCAATCTAAAATTAATTGATATTTTGCTGATAGTTAAAATTAAACATTCCTAAAATTAATTATTTCTGCCAAGGGAGAGAGGTTGAACGCAGGGCAGATCAAGGTAAATCTTAGTTTATGCAGCGTTACTTTAATTACAAGTATGGCTCCCACAGTTTTAATTACGGGTGCTTCTCAAGGAATTGGCAAAGCAACCGCTCTCTTATTTGCTCAAAAAGGTTACGATCTTGTACTCGCGGCTCGCCGAACTGAACCGTTGGCAGAGGTAGAGCAAGAAGTACAAAATCTTGGTCGTGCTGCAATAAGCGTTCCGACTGATGTCAGAGAAGCTGATCAAGTAAAAGCACTTGTAGATAAAGCATTAGACCATTATGGCTCTATTGATGTACTGATTAACAACGCAGGCATTTATATATCGGGGCCAGCCGAGCAATTCTCACTTGAAGATTGGCATCAGGCTATAGACCTGAATTTATGGGGTTATATTCACACGATTCATGCCCTATTGCCGCATTTTCTCGAACGGGGAAGCGGAACCATTGTCAATCTCAGTTCGATTGGCGGTAAAGTGCCTGTGCCTTATTTAGTTCCTTACTGTACTAGCAAGTTTGCCGTTACTGGGTTGACAGAATCGCTGCACTCGGAATTAAAGCCCAAAGGTATTCATGTTTGTGGAATTTATCCGAATGTAATTAAAAGTTGTTTGATGGAACGGGCAATTTTTAGAGGCAAAGATGAACAAGATGCTCAAGCACGGCGAGAGCAGTTGGATTTAGTCGTAAGTACGCCTGTAATAGAGAAGCCGGAAGATGTGGCAAAAGCTATTTGGGATGCAGTTAAGAATCAGCGTGCTGAAATATTGGTAGGCTCTGCAAGTGTCTCTAAGGCAGCTTATAATTTGCTTCCTGGCCCTATGCAGTGGATTTTCAGGCAAGGATTGAAGTTGAAAAGTTGAGATGTAATTGCCGCAAGAGGTTTGAGCTATTTAGGGAGGCGATCGCCTTCAAGTTACAGATAATGTCAGATCGTAGCAGCTTGGATCTCGGCGTTTTGAGTTCTATTCTTGGCTAGTGAAGCTTTGAACTTGAAGTTTCGAGTTCTGAGCTTAAAAGTTGGAGTTTTGAGCTTGAAGTTTCGAGTTCTGAGCTTAAAAGTTGGAGTTTTGAGCTTGAGTGTTGAAGTTCTATGCTTGAGTGTTTAGGTTTTGAGCTTGAAAGGTGGTGTTTGGAGAGCGATCGCTCATCTTCTTAACTCAAGCACTCTCAAAAAGAGAGCGTGGTAATCCAGACTGGCGAATAATAGATTGTAAAGTCCCAATGCGTAGCTCTGAATAGTTTGGGACAGGAACCGTTATAGTTGTCTCATCAGTTCGTTTTTGCATAATAATGTGGCTCCCACGCTGTCGCACTTCAACAAAGCCATACTGCTCTAAAATTTGACAACTCTCTCGTCCTGATAAGACACGCAACTTACCCAATCGCAACCTCCAATCGGGTTACGAAAACTTCAGGATGTAAGCGGTTTTGAATTTCTGAAGGATCAGCCACTTCAAAAAATAATTCCAAGGCTTCAATTAGGTTATGCCTTGCTTGTTCAACACTTTTACCCTGACTAGCAATATCTAGTTCTGGACAAAGCGCCACATAGCCATCATCTTCACGCTGTATGATTGCTGTAAATTGTTGAGTTCGCTTCATACTGCTTTTTTCTTGGGATACTTAACCATAAAACAAACTACTGCAACCTGCTGAATATCAAACATCGCTTGAGCTATCTAGGGACGCGATCGCACTTTGATCGGAGTTTCAAATTCTTATTGGTGTCCCATATAAATAATGGTCATGTTCACTTGCCCAATCTTGGGGTGCTTCAACTATTCCGATTAGCTTTTCTAATAGATCCCACGCATTAGCGATCGCTCTAGTCTCAGATATAGTCTCCTCAGCGATAAGCATGATGACATAGCGCTTGTTGGGTTCTAATTCCAGTGGTGTATCTGGTTTTAAGACAAAACCATCAAATGTAACTGTTAATTTATTACTCATTAATACTTCCTTTTATCGGCATTCGCGGTGGTGCTGTTTTCCACATTAGATCAATTTCTGCGGGTGTGAGTCCGTAGGCTTGGTTGACTAAATCAGAAAGACGATGCTCTAATTGCAAGGCTTCTGTTGAGCGGATTTGACTTGCCGGAACATACTTATTATGTGCCTGACGCAGAGCTTTAAAAGCAGCCGGACTAAGTGGATCTGATGATTTTGTTTTAGGCATCCGTTTTCTAACTTCTGCTACAAATTCTTCAAATTTGAGACTGGCAAAATGTTCTAATTTTTGTCCGAGTTTGGCAATTTTGTACTCAATTTGCAGCCAATCTAGGACATCTCGATAAGTTTCTCGGTTAATTTTGGTAATTTCAATTAGGCGGCTGACTATTGGTTCGACTTCTGCACGGATTTCGTCAGTAGGCGGGGCTATGGGGAGAGTTTCTGTGTAAATGTTTTTGAGGCGAAGTGTCTCGTTAATTGCATGAATTGTGACACGGTACAAGTAATACCACATTACAGGCGAGTTCAGTACCGCTAATAACCACCTATCACTAGATGCAAAAATAAAACACAAGTCATTAGTAAAAACTCCGCTATCATCAAAACAAAACTCGGAATAAGTAGAAAGGTCTTTCCAAATAATTTTTGGTTGTTCAAAGTTCTGATAATAAGCACATGAGCGTAGTTCCCACCAATAACGCCCTTTGTCAGAACGCTTGCGTAATTTGTCCTCAAAAGGTTTTAGGTGCTGATATAGCGAGGGAAATGTCTGTGCAAATACTTCTTCTGCTGCATCTGTAGCTTGGCTCCAAGTCCATGTGTAATCGCTGCTAGACTTAAGCAGAATTATCCATAGATTTTCCCATTCAGGAGTCCAACGCTTGATATCCTGACCACGTAAATAAGGCTTAATAATTTCAGCAGATTTAGGATCAGCTTGAATCAGCTTATTCTTAGTCGCTTCATCAATTAAAAAGGCTTCATTAAAACCTGTTTTGATACCGTAACAAGGCTTAACTCCAGCAAAGTCTTTGAGCGGTATTCCTACTTGTTGAATTTTTCGCATCAAGTCATCAACAGCAGCAGGTTCTAGACTCCAAGCATTAGCGGTGAAACGTGACCAAGGAATTGTGTAGCTGTTTTGTTGAACGTATTGCGAGAGGTTGATATTAGCTAATTCCTCACGCAGAACGGGACAGATAATCACAGGTGAGATTCCCCCTAGCTCCGGTGATATTAATGACGTAGCCTCGTGTTGTTGTGTGGATAAGATCCCCCCTAGCCCCCCTTGGGAAGGGGGGGACTGGACTTCGTTTTGACTCCCTCCCTTTTTTAAGGGGAGG
The DNA here is from genome assembly GCA_019359535.1 of Gloeocapsa sp. UFS-A4-WI-NPMV-4B04. Classification (GTDB taxonomy): domain Bacteria; phylum Cyanobacteriota; class Cyanobacteriia; order Cyanobacteriales; family Chroococcidiopsidaceae; genus JAHHHE01. The sequence goes on along the minus strand of JAHHHE010000041.1, from coordinate 315 downwards.
GTTGGGGAGAGGATTTCCGGCTTCCGCACTGCCACAATACAGGGGAATGTATCAGCATCTTGAAAAATTGGTGCATGACCAAAATCAACTATTTGTTCAACCACACCTTGAGCGGTAAAAAACTTGCGGAGTGGTTCGCCATAACCTGACCTCAACCATTTATTTGTGACAATGTAGGAAAGCACCCCTCTTAGACCTTTCCGAAAATTCTCAAAAGCTTACTGTAGCTGGCTTTGAGAGATGTCTTTCATCAAGTGATTCCAAGCCAGCCTCAACCTAAAAATAGGCGTTTGGGATAGTTGCAGTTAGTAATAT
>JAHHHE010000040.1 GCA_019359535.1 Gloeocapsa sp. UFS-A4-WI-NPMV-4B04 | reverse complement strand
AGTTCTATGGCTTGGATCACCTTCTGACGGAGGTCGTAACTGTATGGTTTTGCCATTAAGTGATCGCATATCAGGATGAGGGACTACTTCCAGCTTATGCCATAACCGCCTTGGCGGTTGCTATAGCATTCACCCTGCATTGATACATCGGTTTGGTAGTGGGACTTCTACTAGCATTCGTTGGCTTGACGGGAAGTATATTAGTCTTTAAGCCAGAAATTAGTGATTTCCTCACAACTCGTCAATTTGGTCAAGTCATTACTCAAGAACAACAACTCTCACCAGAAAAAATTTTAGACATTACCAAAGCTGGTTACCCAAGTTTGCAGCCTGTAGCGATTCATCTCCCAAAAGAGCGCTATCATCCCTATACGCTACAGATGGCATCACCTGATGCCAATCCTAAGGTATATCTCGATGGTTACAAAGAAGTATTTGTTAATCCCTACACGGGTGCGCTCATGGGCGATCGCCCAGAGAGAACAAGTTTCTATCGCCTGTTTCTCAACCTGCACTATAAATTGTTCGCTGAAGACTTGGGAGTTGCGATCGTTGGTATTGCTGCCTTTTTGCTGTTCATTCTCAGCATCACTGGTGTAATTCTTTGGCCTGGTTGGCGCAAGCTGACTACTGGTTTCAAAATTAAGTGGAATGCTCACCCCAAGCGAGTCAACTTTGATATTGATAAGCTTGCAGGCATTATAGCTGCTGCTTTTTTACGGTAATTGCTTTCACGGGCTTTTGTTGGAACTTTTATGAATTTACTACACCACTGATCTACGCCGCCACGTTTACCCCACCTCCACGCGAAGCCCCGGTGTCTAAACTGATAGCAGGTCAAAATCCTATCAAGCTTTCGCCAATTCTGAAATAAGTTGATGCAGTGCCAGGCACAAAAACTACTGTCATTTATTTACCAGCAAGCCCTAATGATATCTTTATGGCTTATAAAAAATTTCCCCAAGACAGCAGCGACTACAATAATGCCGTGTATCTAGATCAGTAAAGTGGTGAAGTTTTGCAAGTAGAAGATGGACGATCGCAAGGATTAGGCGATCGCGTTTTGGTCTCTTTTACTCCTCTCCACTTCGGTACTTTTGGCGGACTACCAACTTGCATTCTCTATGTATTTGTGGGGCTTGCACCCTTAATTCTGTTCATCACTGGCTTTGTAATGTGGAGACATCGCTATCGCGCCAAAAGCCGGACTAATTCAGTAACTTATTGAAAATTATTAACTTCATACAGATGAACCTTGGTATCTGCGGCATCTTGCTACTACTGCTAGGCATAATGCAAATTCTTTATACGTTCATCGATCTAACGCCTACTTTACTATTGAGCGCTGGTTTCGTACTCTGGTGAACCAAAACCTACGCTTATACAAATAACTATACAAAGACGATTGTGAGCCGTCTGTAGCGCTGCATATAGAAATACCTTTCAGTTCAGATGAGTCTAAATTATTCCGCCCACTTTCGCAGCAAATTAGCAACGCTTTTAGCAATTAAGTCAAACTCACAAGTTTTGCCGTCTTTGGCGAAGATAGCGTGTCGCACAGTATCAAGCTCAAATAGAATTTCTCTTTCACTGGCATCGCGGACTAAACTCTGCACCCAACCAACAACAACAAACCGAGTTCCCTTTGTTACAGGGGCGACCCGATGCAGACTTGTGGAAGGATACACCAGCATCTCTGCCGCTTCTAGCTTATAAGCTTTCTCATCATCCGCCCCTTCAATAACTAGTTCACCTCCCTCGTAAGTTGAGGGAGAGTTCAAGAATATAGTAAAAGATACATCAGAGCGCGAGAACGATCCCATCAGGGCATTATCTGTGTGTCTCCCGTAGGACATACCCGTGTCATAGCGACTAAACAAAATGGAATGGACAATCTTGGGGCGAACTGCCATCTGGAACAGCGCATTCCGGCTGAGTGCTTTTTTAATAAGTTCCTTAAGTTCGTGTTGAGACTCGCTATGTTTAAGTTGCTGGTTATTTTTAACTAGCTTGGCGTGCCAACCTGCTGTTAGCTTACCGTCTACGAATTCAGCATCAGCAAGGCTAGAAGTGATGTACTCTAATTCTTCCGGAGCGAGAATGTCTGGTATTGTGAAAATCATAATCGCGCTTGTCGACGGAATAATTCAACCCCCACAATTGAATTTAATTGCGAGGGATCTGTCAATGAGTTTGACCGATAGTGTCAGCAATTGGGGAAATAAACTGTTAGCTTTGCAGTTCAATTGTAGAAATAAGCCCATTAACTTCTGAAGGTGTTTTCACAGGAGTAGCAGGCGGATTTATTGAGGGCCAAGCTGTCTTGAGTTCTTCTAGACTTGCCGTAATCTTCTGATGATTTTCAGGACGCTCCTGGCTCATCTGCTGGGCAATGGTTTGGTATAGGTCTTCAGCATACATGACGAAGCCTCTAGAATCTTGATACTCAACAAGTTCGACAAATTTGTTGTTGGCGACAGCAGCTGTATACTCCTCACCAGCAGTTTTCAACATTTGGTTGATCACATTTAGCACAAATTCCGGTGACTGACGTTCACTTGCGGGTATAGCTGCGATCGCTTTGTCAATCGACTGTTCAGATGTCTTAAATGCTGTAGTCGTCTCTGGCTTATCTGGTGCTGATTTTGACAAACCGTGAAGTTCATTCAGCGTTGATTTAAACTGCGGTACGTTCCGTTGTGCCAATTCACCTTCAATAGAACCGTATAGTTCTTCCACCGGATGCCCGATATGAGGCTCGGCTTGCTCATAATTCTTCTGTGCCATCAATTCCTCGGCAACCATTAAGTGTCCTTTCATCAACCCCAGAGTCGTCATGTAGTCAACGTTAGGATTTCCTGTAGAGGCTGATTCGCCACCTTCACCGCCTTCACCACCTTCACCACCCTCAGCAGAAGTAACTTGAGTAGAAGCGGGTGTAGAAGCAGTTTCATTCGCAGCCTCACCACCTCCACCAGCATTATTGGAGGGACTGGTACAAGCACCAAGAGTAGCGGCTAGACCAAGCGCCAAAAATAGTTCTACAGGCTTTAACTGTTTGCTCATTGTTATTAAGAATTACTATCAAACGCAAGAAGTACAGCCCCTAGACTATGCTTGATGAGATTTTATGTCAAGAAGTCGAACTTAAATCTTTAAGAATTTTTAGCACTAAGCTGGGATTGGAAATACATTCAAGTAGGTATCACATCAAATACACCCATGCAGCCGTTTTCAGCAATTCCATCTTGGTGAGGATGAAACATATATTGACCAGGGTAAGGATAGGAAAACTCTAAGATGTGTCGTTCAGCAGTACCCATCGTAATCACATCAGTTTCCTCGCTAGGTGTTAGCGTCCGCCCGGTGCGATAAACCTGGAACATATTAGCGTGGATATGAAAAGTGACAGCAGGATCAAATTCAATCATGTTCAGGAGGTACAGCCGCACTAGCTGATTCTGATAGATCGAAATTGGATGATCTCGATAATAGTTGGGGATGCCATTGAAAGCATAGAGTAGATTTCGTTGCTCGTTATTGATGTCATAGCCCCCCATCACCAGCACCATTTCATCCGCCGGAGGGCGACCGCCAGGAGGATCAATAATCAAGATTCCATACAGTCCCTTGGTGATATGACGAGTCACCGGAGCAATGTGACAGTGGTAGGGATGCACGCCGTATGGTTTTGCATCAAATTCATAAATTGTCGTCTTACCGTGACGCACAGGCTTTACCCCATCCATTTCGGCCGGATGAGTGCCGTGAAAGTGCATACTGTGGGAGCTCCCATCTTCATTGTGAAAAATAACGCGGACGCGATCGCCTTCAGTTGCTCTTAGAGTAGGGCCGGGTACGCGATTGTTCAAATTCCAACTCACAAATGAGATCGCACTGTTAAGTTGGATTGTGGTACTATTAGCGACCACCTGAAATTCTCGAACTCGTCGCCCATTCTCACGCTTGAGTGTGCCATAGTCAAAGTCGCGGAGCCAAGTCATCGGGTTGAATGCATTACCATTAGCCGCAGAAAGTTGATCGGCAATTGGTGGAATTCTCACGAGTGAGGGCAAGCGACGAAACAGCGAGGTGGAGGTAACTGCGGCTGTTGTTGCACCTAGTCCAGCAATTCCCCAGGTTAACACCTGTCGCCGAGTCCAGAATTTGTCATGGCTTACTGGCAGCATAGAGATAGTATTAACGTGATGCGAAAGAGTTAGGCTGTTATTGAAGATTATTATCAAATGATTCTACCAAAATAACCCAAACTTTTGACAATTACTTCGGATATGCCACTTACTGATCAGGTTTTGGTTCCAAGAACAAAACTTTTTGGAATCACTGGCATATGCTGTAGTACCTTCTCCTGCTATCCTAATCAGACAAAGTATCTGGTCGAAAAAACAGCCAGCATAGCACCTTTACGAGCGTCACAGGCAGCAAGTATTTACTATTTAATACCTTTAGGATCTAACCCGATTTTGTCAAACTGGGATAGAACCTTAATTTTTCGTCGGCTGAAATGGCGTAATCTCGTATAAATTTTCTAAAGTGACAAAAGAACACTAAAAATACCTAAGCTATGAGTCTTGTTGAGAATAGTATGTGCAGAGGCTAAAATTTCACAAAGCCTTATGCTAAAAGTTTTAGATAAATCGGGATGACAGGATTTGAACCTACGGTCCCTTCGTCCCGAACAAGATAAAAAAATGCTTTGCTCGTTTATTTTTAATAACTATAGCGATTCTTAATAAGTCGTCCTACCAAATTACTACCAAAACTTAAATAAAATTGTAAACTTTTTGGTTGCGCTTCTCTTCTTCAGGTAGTCAAGTCATTTAATGATTAGCTATTACGGTTGGGGATCTCATCTAGTTCATCTAGCAGTTAATTCAAATTTTTTATGTTGTCACTAAAGCTGAATGATTTTTGCTTGGGCTACTACGGGCGCTACTCTGAAAGAGATTGCTTTAACTTCTGTCTACTTTATAAGCTTTTTAATGTGTCAGTGCATCAGTACCTCGGTTTGTTTACTTGACAAAAGGTCAGTCTTTTTCGTACAGGTAGACAATCAAGCCCAACTCGGCAGTAGCTTTTCCATTTACCATTGATTCAGCTAGAGTCTGCTCTCAAAATAAAATTATTCTTTAGACATATAAGCATTTTAGATTTACTACCGCTCTTTACTATGGATGTCAGTCGGTATTTTTGTAAACTTGAGAGAGCGCCTGTTCCCACAAATCCTTTGGAGCCATCCGTACTACCCTAACTAAGCCCTGTTTTTTAGCAGCAGAGATAATAGGCGATGCCTGCGGCGGGCTTCGCCTACGCGCCAGTAATTATCTTTAGGTTGATTCACCAAAAATCCACTGACTAACTCCAATTTTTCGGGTGTGCAATTGAAGTAATCTTCAGAAGTAATTGGTTGCGGCTCAAGCTCAGGAACTGGCAGAGCGTATGGTGGTCTTTCGTGGTAGTAGTCATCAACGCTTTTCATACTATTTTTCAAAAGTAATTGGCGATCGCTTCTCTCTGGCTAATAGCCAGAAAAAGGCAATAAGTGGATAGTACAAGCTTTCCTTGCTAGATGGTTGTGTTGACTTAGCACTGTAATATTTGGATTGACATTAGCAAAGACACTGTTGATATAAGCCGTCCAGTTTAGAGAGGATGTCGAACTCAATTTAACCAAACTTGAGTTTCACAATAAAAAAAGCATTGCAGAAATTTCTGCAATGCTTTGAATTAAGATTCGACTTTTTTTTCAAACCTTTTCAACAGTCGCTGGTATCTAGTTACAGTATCGGGAGCACCTAGACGAATGACCCACATTAGAGCTTCGTCAACGTTTAGCTTCAATTTAGCAGCTACTTCTTCAACGGCTAACCAATCTGTTTTTCGTAATTCGACTCTCCTGCCCAAAAAGGTATCAGCTTCTTCTAGCTGTTGTCTTTTTTGCCTAAAGTATCGTGGTATCCCTTCTCCTACTGTGTGATTTAACTCAGGATCAAAGTAACCAATTAATGTTGATTCTATCAGTGGTAGTAAATCAACTGCACAGCAGATAAACCAGGCTATCTTAATTTCTCCGCTTCTTTCTTTAAAAGTCTTGAGTTTTTCGTGAGTCCACCATCTTTTCAGAAGACTCCTCTTTGAAAGACCTATGTAGATGACATTTTTATCTTCCAGGACAAAATAAATACCTGGAACATTAAGCAATTCATCTCTTTGTGCTAGTGGAACACTATCAAGAGATGAGAGATTGATTTTAGCTGGTAACAGGTTACGGCAATCCTGTATGTCTGCTGCAAGTAAATCCGCTTTATTTTTATTGTACGACTCCTGCAAATCTACATCCGTACACATAAGTTTTTCCATATATTAGGAATTATTTTTCATAGCGATATTCAATCCTTGCGGGACGTAACATTTTCCTCTCCGCGATCGCTTGGGCTAAAACCAAACGATTTCGACTGCTAGGAGTGCAGTCTCATCAGGCGAAATGCCGCAGATAGCGATTAACTATCTGTAGTCATGATTGCTGCTGACAAGTTGACTATGAATCAACTTGCCGCCACTATATAGCAAAATATTTTCTTTATGCATTCAAAAGAGGTTGACCAGCCTGCCCCTCCTGGATGTTAATTACAGCTTTGTACCAGTCTTTCCTTAGCCGGAAAGGCGTGCAACAAAACCAAGAGACTTAACACTTAGATGCTCTATCTGTATGTGGCAGCATAGGCTAGCACCTCGCGGTATCCAACGGATGATGACTATATTCGTTTCTAGCTACTAATATTCTCTTTCCACCATCTACCCGTTATTGAAAGTCATGGGCAACCTTGATGTGGCTGAAAGGCGTTGATATGGTGGTAAATTATATATCCTAACTATATAATATTATACCATAAAAAACTATTAATATTATGGCGTAAAGTAGCCAACAACAGGTTGCTCTGGTCAGCACTGAGGTTGACGAGCTGTGTTATCTATAGGTAGTGCAAATCGATTAAGAATTAGCAGAAGCCGAACGACCTCGACCTCAACATACCTTGAGCGTTCTAAACCACCAACAAAAGATGTTGAAGCCATTAACGGCTCTGAACTCCAAAAATAAATTTTATTATGCAATATGTTAAACGATAAATAAGCTATGAATTACCTTCTTTCCTAAATGTAAAAAAGAGAAGTTGTGTTATTTATCTTTATATCAAATGTTACCAGCTTCATCGATTTTTGATTGCTAAAGCTGAATTGTACTTCGTATATCGTGAACATCTATCTTTTTTCTATTTTGAAGTAGAAGGATAAGCAATTATTCCTATAAAACTGCAACTAATTTTAGGTTCATTTGTAAGTAAAAAAATTGGATTTTCGGACTATCAACATATAAGTAGATATTTATAGTCTTTGCTTTCAACTCGCTCGTGCATAAATACTTTGATTCGGTTCGCGGATAACATACTCTACTGCCGTAATCGAATCATCCATTAATTCTGACACTGCTTCTGTGACTTCCGAGATGTCCACTTCTGGATTTAGCGAGTAAATCCGTTCGGCGATCGCATTAAAGAGATTCTGCATCGCGCTAAATTCACTGGCAGCCGGATCAGGCAGGATGGCTTTGTAGAGTTTAGATACGTTCCGCGTTAGTGCTAGATATCGCTGCTTCGATTCGTCATTAACTAAAATAGCTTCAACTGCATCAGACATATACCTGATTCGCTCGAAACCTTGTGCAGATCCGATCTGGGATAAATTGATGCCGCGTTCTGTACAAAATGTTTTAGTTTCTGCGCTCGCGTTCCTTAACTCTTCTACGAGTGTTGCTTTAGGTTGCACCGGAGTTTCGCCTGCTTCAACTCCACCGCCGGAAGCAGCGCCATAAATTGCCAACGCTTTTTGGAGATCGCGGAACACGCCGATGTAATCTACAATCAACCCGTTTACCTTATCTGGGAATACGCGATTTGCGCGTGCGATCGTCTGCATTAAAGTATGATTCCGCATTGGCTTATCGAGGTAGATAGTGGAACAACTCGGTACATCAAAGCCCGTGAGCCACATCGCGCAGACAAACACAATCCGCAAGGGGTTATTTTCGTCTTTGAATTTTTCGTCCAAGTCTTCATTAACAATGCGTTTGCGGTGAGGCGCGATATCCAGTTTCTTTTTCTGAAAAGCTTCAATTTCATTTTGTGATTGGGACATGACAACTGCCATGTCCGTTTCTTGCATATACTGAATCTTCGCCGCCAGCTGTTCGCGTTCAGAAAATTCGCAGGTATTTAGTTTAGTTTGCAAATTTTCCAGATGCTGTTGCCAATGTTGCTGTACCTTGTCGTACATCTTAACGGCAGTGTAGCGGTCAATAGACACTATTATTGCTTTGCCCTGGTGTCCCCGCCCCAAGAAGTGAGCCACAATGTCTGCGGCTACCTTCTCTAAGCGATCGCCGTCAGTAATAATTGTGTATTCTCGCGTAAACTGCCGTTCTAGCCTTAATTCTTGTTCTTCATCCAAGGCGGCTGATTCGATTAACTCCTCCATGTCTTGATTGAGAGCGTCATTAGATAACTGGACTTCGGGAATACGGTTTTCGTAAAACAGTGGTACAGTCGCACCATCATCAATCGACTGCTTGAAGTTGTAGATGCTGACGTAATCGCCAAATACTTCGCGCGTTTTTTCCTCCTCTTCTCCCATTAATGGCGTACCCGTAAACCCAATAAAAGCGGCATTGGGTAGGGCATTTCTCATATTTAGGGCGAAAGTGTCGTATTGGCTGCGGTGGGCTTCGTCGGCAATTACGATAATGTTGGAGCGAGCGCTTAGTTTGGGATATTTCTTGCCTTTCTCGATCCGGAATTTTTGAATCAGCGTGAAGACATAACGGTGATCTGACTGCAATAGTTGTTTCAAATGTTCGCTGCTATTTGCTCTCACTCTTTGTTCTGGTTCAATGACTGCGCCAGTATTAGCGAAGTTTTTGTAAATTTGGTTATCCAAATCGTCGCGATCGCTAACAATTACAAATGTCCAGTTACCTTGTAATTTACGGAGGCTCTTCTGAGAGAAGAACTGCATCGAGTAGCTTTTTCCGCTACCTTGTGTATGCCAAAATACCCCTAATCGCCCTTGATTATCGCGGATTTTTGAGGCAGCAGTGATCGCATTATTGACACCGAGATATTGGTGATTTTTGGCTACGATCTGATGGGGTGACAGGAGGGCTAAAAGAAAAGCTGGATAATGATTTCAAGCATTGGAGCAAAAAAAGATAGGCTGACTATTGAGAATGTCTGCCTATCGAATAAAAATGCTGCCACAATTCTACCAAGCTCATCTAAAATCGCAACTAAGCAAAAATCAATACATTTTTTTAAACCTCCTAATTGAACTGCTACAATCTCAAAAACAAGTACGCTTAGAAAGACTTGCTGCTAATTTACCGATACCAATTCAATTTGAGAGCCGTCGTCGCCAGTTGCAAAGGTTTCTAATTTGTCCAAAGTTGACAATTCCTATAATTTGGTTTGCGATTATCAAACAATAATTAAATAGTTGTTTTTTCAATAACAAAGAGTTAATTATTGTAGTTGACCGAACGCAGTGGCGGTCAGTAAATTTATTAATGGTGAGCCTAGTTTGGAATCAGCGAGCTATTCCCTTAAATTGGCAAATTTTATCAAATAAGGGAAATAGTAACTTTAATCAGCAACAAGCTTTATTTACCACTGTGTTACCACAACTTTTGGACTACCAAGTTACGGTTTTAGGAGATCGAGAATAAAGTTTCAGTTGAACTAGGAGAATGGTTAGACAACCAAGGATTATCAATATGTCTGCGTTTAAGGTGCAATCAGTACATTCGTCGCCAAACCGAGTTTACACAACAGTTAAACCAACTAGGATTAAAACCTGGTATGTCGATTTCTTTGCTGGAGTTAACGTTACACAGCAAGTTGGTTTTAAGTAGTTTAATGTAGCGTGTAAATGGAAACGGAACTACCGCAAAAAGCAGACAAAAGCAGGATGGTTTCTATTAACTAATTTGCTAAACCTTTCATCTGCTCTAAATGCCTATCAACAACGTACTGGGATTGAATGTATGTTTAAAGACTGTAAAACTGGAGGCTATAATCTTGAAGGATGCCATGCTTGCGAACTTCGTTTATCTACGCTCGTTTTACTCATCGCTCTCGCTTATACCTGTGCAATTATTCAAGGCATAGATATTAAAATGTCAAAGAGCGAGCGTTACATTTGTCGTCCCAAAGAGCAAGCGCGAATTCAACGCCGTCATAGCAATTTCTGGCTAGGTTTATACGGTCAATCTTGGCTAAATAATCTCCTATTATCTATTGATTGGGTAGGTCAGTGGATGCGGAGTAATCGCCTTTCATCGGCTCTATTATCAACGGGGATTACGAGCCATAGACTTGATTCAGCGTCCTTCCTAACCTTTTTGTCACCCCATCAGCCCAGATCAATTAACCGAGAAACACACTCATCATCCTGACGTATAAACATAGAGGGTATCAATGTGCCATTGATATTCAATATCTCGGAGGATAAGAAATAAACTATTAAGGCAATACTTCCCATGTTCAACGATCTGTGGCTCCATGAAAAAAGAGAGCTATAAGTCTCGATTGGCGTAAAGGTCAGCCAATACTTTCTCAACGTTGAACAGGTTAAAGCAACCTCTCTAAAGCATCAATGCTTCCACCAATTTACTACCACGATCACTTTTGCTAGGGGTTTTAGATTTGGTATGTATCACAGAGGCGCGAATTGTTTCTAACTTTTCAGGAGTAACCCAGTTTTGCTTTGGTGTCAAGCGGCGAATTGTAGCGTAACCTGGACGTTCAATACTTTCTATTAATCCGACCGCTTCTAATAATTGCAAAGCTCTTCGCGCTCGACTTTCCGACATTTTGCAACCACGAGCCATTTTAGGAATGCTTTCCCAAGCTTCATTGTCATGTCCAATACGACGAGCGATTCTGCCATAAATACGAAATTCGTAAGGATTAAGCCCATAATCGTCGAGATCACTAGGGACGAATATTTTAGTCATTACTTACCCCCTCTAATTCACTTTTTTAGAAGAACTACGTCGTGCTTTGGGTTGATTTGAGAGCAACGTCGCTTGGTAATTCTCGATAGCTCTCTGATGCGCTACTGGATCGTGTCGATTACTTAAAAAATCTAAAATTAGGGGTAGGCAATAAAGAACATGGGTTCTTCCCAAACGGAGCCAATGGATGTCTTGGAGCAGTAAACCCTTTCTACGCCATTCTTTCCAAGTATGTATAGATATACCTGTGATTTCCGCAAGCCTATGCTTGCCAACGTAGTGAGCATTTTCCAGTGGTCTTGAAAAATTGGCTTTCACAGATAATTGACTCCCTAAATAAAAAACGCCCGTTGACTCAATTAGAGTTAACGGGCGTTTAGCCTTTAATTATTTTGCTGACGTTAGCCCCCGTATTTCAGGGAAAATTTCGCCATATGTATCTATATAATATCCAGTGATTGCTAGTGGTTTCTATATTAAAAAGCAATAAAAGAGAAAGGATTATTAACCATGCAGCTGTCTAGCCATTTTTTTAAGATACTTAGATGACAACTTTGGTCTTTGACAAAAGTGCCTCTACATCATGCCTTGATTAACTAGGCGAAAATCACCAGAGTGAGACAGATTAAAAACTAGGTTAAAATTCTGCCATTACAGCAGTCGGTTGAATAACAGAAGCATAATACTCAAATAAAGTTTCGGGATCATGTCCTGTTGACTCAGCAACAGCCAGTGGATTAGATCCCTTAGCTAGTGCATGACTTATAGCAGTATACCTTGTAGAAGAAAATCGCGGTCATTAATATGCTTACCTTCAGGAGCAGGAAATACTAAGTCTTCAGGATTGCAGTCGCTATGTTTTCGCTTTCTTAGCATATTGACAACTGTCGGAGTCAGAATTACAGTTCTAGCTTTCCCCGTTTTAGTTCTCTTTTGAACTCCCCTAGATACAGATTCTCCAATCCAAATCGAGAAGTCATCTGCAATATGCTTCCATTTCAGAGCAGCAGATTCTCCAAATCGACAGCCTGTATTAATTAGAAACGCAACAAAGTCGGCATACCACTGATAGTAACGATCTGTGCTGAAAGCCGTCAGGATTGCTTGAACTTCTGTAGCTGTAAAGGGCTTGACCTTTTGTTTAGGCTCAGGTTTAACTGTTTTTAGAACTTCACCCCAAGGATTATGTTTTATTTCATACTTTGCTTCTGTCCACTTCCAAAATGCTTTAACTAGCGTTAGGTAATCTTTGACTGTCCTTTCAGCAACTTGCTTGCGGAGATAATCTCTAAACTCTTCAGCTTGGATATCACTGACAGACTCTACTAGCTGGTATTGAAAATATCTCTCTAGATGTCGTAATGTTGCTTCGTACCGACACAAAGTACCTTTGTAAAGACGTTTAGTATTTTGTTCTTCTTTGATGAACTTCTCAAACAATCCAGCAACGTTACCAGAAGTAGACTTTTGAGATGTTCTTTGAGGCTTGTACTTTTTCAGTGTTGGGTCAAAATTACCAGAAACTATATCTAACTCTATCTGTGTTGCTTTATGGTGAGCGACTGTGCAATTTATTTGTGAATCTGGCAACCCCAGTGCGATCGCATATCGCTTGCCCCCGTAAGTAAATCTTAGCCAAAATCAGCCATCATCACTTTCAACTTTAACTAAGTTCCTACCATTCCTACCAATTTTTTCTTTATCAGTTAAAGCCCTTACCACAAGTGCATTTCCTAACTAACTTCCTACCACAATCCTACCATTTAGATACCTTTGGGTATCTAAAAATACCCAAGTTAGGAGTTTTGTTGAGAATAGCAGAGCAGAGGCTAAAATCTCTGACAGCCTTGTGGTAAACGTTTTAGATAAATCGGGATGACAGGATTTGAACCTGCGGCCCCTTCGTCCCGAACGAAGTGCGCTACCAAGCTGCGCCACATCCCGTTGCATATTAACCACTCATATCAAACATATCATGCAGAATCACTAATTACCAAGTTCCCTGATAAGATCAACATTGAGTAATATCAATGGTTAAAGCCAATCGTGACTGTCAAGCCAGAGTGGTTACGGGTCAAAGCGCCTCAATGGGAGCGCGTCGGCAACGTTAAAGAAGTTCTCCGGGATTTAGCCCTAAATACTGTTTGTGAAGAAGCCTCTTGCCCTAACATTGGCGAGTGCTTTAACGTTGGTACAGCAACATTTTTAATTATGGGGCCAGCTTGTACACGAGCTTGTCCTTACTGTGATATTGACTTTGAAAAAAAACCACAACCACTAGATATTACAGAGCCACAAAGACTTGCAGAGGCGGTACGACGTTTAAGATTAAATCATGTAGTAATTACATCTGTAAATCGGGATGACTTGCCAGATGGCGGTGCAATTCAGTTTGAGCGATGTATACAAGCAATTCGTTCTATTTCGCCTCAGACAACGATTGAAGTGCTGATTCCAGATTTATGCGGTAACTGGAATGCCTTAGAGATAATTTTACAAGCTCAACCAGACGTACTAAACCATAATACAGAGACAGTAGCCCGTCTTTATCGGCGGGTGCGTCCCCAAGGCGACTATCAGCGAACAATGGAACTGCTGCGGCGATCGCGTGCTTCTGCTCCTTGGGTTTATACTAAATCTGGGTTAATGGTAGGACTTGGAGAAACAGATGCTGAAATCCGCACCGCGATGGAAGATTTACGCTCTGTAGATTGCGATATTCTCACGCTTGGGCAATACCTTCAACCTAGTCAAAAACATTTGAAAGTCAGCACATTTGTCCCTCCAGAACAATTTGATGCTTGGAAGCAGTTTGGCGAGTCCTTGGGATTCCTTCAGGTAGTATCCTCACCCCTGACTCGTAGCTCTTATCATGCCGAGCAAGTGAGGAAATTAATCCAACTTCATCCCCGCTCAAAGAGTTATTAATTATAAATTATTAGAGTAGCTCCAAAAATGTAATCAGGGTAAACTCAATCTAAACTTTTCCTTACCCTGCGATTTCAGCAGGTAACTTGTCTCCAGAGTGGTTTTCAATATCCTCTCAGAACCGCCTGCTGCATAGTGCTGAACACTTCAGATTGTGAGACATTCTGCAACTTAAGTAATTTAACAATTAACTAAGCAGCTAATTGATTAATATTCCGCTTAGTCAGCAAAACACAGTCTTTTGCTAAATGCTAGATAACTATATTGCCTATTATTAGTATTTAAGACATTACGACAATGCTTCTTTCCTCATTTAGGACTAATATAAAAGCAATTTCTCTCTTGACATCAATTTAGGGAATGAGTAGCAGCGTACCTTGTTAGATGAAAAAGCTACGGAAATAAGGTCACTTACTATTCCTCAAGGTTTAGCCTCGCCAAGAATTAAAAAATATTGTCCACCATGAGCTTTCTGTATCAAGGTTGAAACTAGCCTCTAGTTTTGAAAAACAGCTAGTTCTGAATACTTTGAACCAAAAATTGTTTACAAGCACTTTTTTTACTAAACAAGAAACCGAAATCACACTTACGTAAGTCCTATCCTGGTCTTACAAGTTCAGTATTGACACGGATACTTTGTTAATTAAGTTGATGTCATTATAAATGCAACATTCAGTTGTAACTTTTATGGGCTTAGGAATCAATGCTATCTGTTCAATTTATACTTAGATTCCCTAAGCTTAATTAGGATTACTTCATAAGACTGAAATGTTAATTCTACTCAATTCATTTTATGAAGTTATTGCAAACTAACTCTAGAACACACTTAAGTAGGAAATCTGTAATTGAAAAATAATTAATGAATTTTAAAGTGGTGATTTATACAAAATATTTAAGGAGAAAAAATTGGGCTCATGATTGCTGAATCTGTCGCCAATACTAATGTCTACCATAAGTTTAGTGCTTTAAAGCAAGAGCGATTTAGTGGAAAACTTTTAATTAAAGATTCACTGGGACATGAATGGGTTTTCTACCTATTTCTAGGTCGGATATTGTATGCTACTGGAGGTATGCAGCCAGTAAGAAGGTGGCGAAGAAATTTGACGTTTTTTTGCCCTCAAATCGAGCTAAATCAGCTAAAAATGTCATCTGCATCCAATATTTCTTGGGAATATCAACTGTTGTACTCAGGAGTAGAACAGCAACAAATAAGCCGAGAGCAAGTAGCAAAAATAATTGGTGCGATCGCGGCTGAAGTGTTATTTGATGTTATTCAAGCAGGAGAAGTAACAATTGATGTTAAACAAGAGAATTTATCAGTTCCCCAACTGGTATTACTTGATCCTGAACAAGTGCTAGCAGAAGTGCAGCAGGTTGGGCAAAATTGGCAAAAAGCTAACATCATACATCTGTTTCCTAATCGCGCACCTGTTATTAAGCAGCCAGAACAACTCCAGCAGCAAGTATCACCTGCCGTTTACCAAAATCTAGCCAAGCTACTAGATGGACAGCGATCACTACGTGATTTAGCTGTAGTGATGAAACGAAATGCCCCCGAAGTCATTTCTTCACTCCTACCCTACATTCAAAGCGGCTTGGTGGAGTTGATTGAAATTGCTGATTTAGCAGCACCAGCAGCACCAGCATCACCAGCATCACCAGCCACACCGCCGCCATCTGCTGCACAAGCACCCCTCGTTGCTTGTGTTGATGACAGTCCACTGGTTTGTCAAAGTTTGGAGAAGATTTTAACGACAGCAGGCTATCAGTTTTTAGCAGTACAAGACTCGCTAAGAGCGATCGCCACTCTGTTAACCCGCAAGCCAGATTTGATCTTTCTCGATCTAGTCATGCCGAATACTAATGGATATGAAATTTGTGGACAATTACGCAAAGTCTCTAGTTTTCGCAATACCCCAATCATTATTTTGACAGGAAATGACGGCATCATTGACCGAGTCCGAGCCAAAATGGTCGGTGCTTCAGATTTCTTGAGCAAACCGATCAATGCAGAGACAGTGCTGGAGGTAGCACGCCAGCACTTAACCCAGAGTTCACCCATGCAGTAATACCATCTTATTTATCAAACTGGTTTTTGGTACGTCTGTGTCATTCACAAGTTAAACGCCAGTTCTGCGGTTCTTCTCGCTATACCGTAAAGCTGTTTCAATCAAGCTGTCTTTAGACCGTAAAAGTTCAAGTTGATTCTTACTCATTTTAAAAGGTTAATGTCATGACTACTGCTCTTATCGTTGAAGATTCCGCAACCCAACTCGAAGTTATCAGCAGCTGCCTACTACGAGGTGGGTACAAAATCGAAGTCGCGGGTAATGGCGACGAAGCTATGGCAAAAATTAGCAGCAACAAACCAGATGTGATCATTCTCGACGTTGTGCTGCCCGATCGCAGTGGTTTTGAACTGTGTCGCGATCTTAAAGCTGAAGCAGGTACAAGCTCAATTCCCGTCGTCATCTGCTCAACCAAGTCGAGTGACATGGATAAATTCTGGGGCATGAAACAAGGAGCCGATGCTTACTTAGGCAAGCCAGTAGATCAAGAAGAACTATTACGCACTGTTAAGCAGCTAGTCAAAGCTTAAAGTGACAAGCTAACGCACCATCCCCAGGAGAGCAGAAGATGATATCCGAATTTTTGTCAAGAGGCGCTACGTCCGAAATCCAAACAGCTGAACAAACCGCAGGTATAAAACAGCAGTTTTTGCGGTTTCACTTAATGCCAGATACTAAGGCACTGTTGCCCGTGCATCAGATGACGGAAGTTGTGACGATGGCAATTAATGAAGTTGTGCCAATTCCTCATCTGCCAGCCTGGGTGATGGGTGTTTATAACTGGCGAGGTGAGATTCTGTGGCTAGTGGATTTGGGGCATTTAATTGGACTTCCCCCTATCCACCAACAAGCAACTGGTCGCTCAACCTACACAGCAATTGTTATTCATCCTACACAGCAAGGCAGACAGCAAGCAGGTAGCCAAAAAACGAGTGGCAAGCTGCTAGGGCTGTTAGTAAACCGAGTAGAAGACATGGAATCGTGCAATCCAGATTTGATTCAATCACCCCCAATGTCTGCTGTCAGCGCTGACTTAGTACCATTTCTGCGTGGGTACTGGCTGAAACCTGATGGCGAAATCCTAGTGGTTCTAGATGGTGACTCGATTATCACTCGAATGCCTCAGTCACAAGATTCTACTGCTGCTTAAATTCTCAGCATTACAAGAACGCAGAGATCACCTTGCCCCCCAATAAGCACGGGGGGTGGGGCAGATTTTTAATGCCTAAATTCTAACCCTGAGATGCCAATCTCAAAAGATGATTACATCGAAACCATCCATATTTTAATTAGGTTTCACCTATGATTCCCTTTCCCGAACCCAACAAAACTAGCCCCAAAAGTGACGCTAATGGTCACTCCCAGCCTGGTACACCAACAATCGTTCAAATTCCTGCTGAGCCAAATCCTGACCAACAGCAAGCAGATTTAGGCTTTAACAAGCCACAAGAGCAACCAAAGAACTTAGTCAAGGATGAACAGCGAATAAATCAGCCAAAGTTTCCCCGCCATAAATCGCGTGGACTGAGTTTGAAGACGAAAGTAACAGCTTTGGCGATCGCACTTGGCACACTACCAGTAATCGGAATTGGAGCAATTGCTTATTACTTTGCTGACCGAGCAGTTGTTAATCAAATTAGCCCAGCCAAACAAGCCCGCGCCGTTGAGCTAGCAAACCAGATCAACTACTTTATGTATGATCGCTATGGAGACATTCAGGTCATGTCTAGTCTCCCAATCCTTGAGAATCCCAAGTTACGAGCAGCATCGACTCTCCAACAAAAGGAAGCAGCGCTAAATCGCTTTCTAGATGCTTATTTGCTGTATGACAGCATCGCCGTTGCTGACCTTGCTGGCAATACAATTGTGCAATCGCTAGGTGAAACCGTCACTGGTCTCGGCGAACGGGATTATTTTAAGGAAGTCATTAAAACCAATAATCCGGTCGTTACCCCCCCAAGAAAGTCGGCATTGACTGGCAAGTATTCCATATTTACGGCTGCGCCGATTGTAGATACTGCTACGGGCAAAACAATCGGTGTCATCCGAGCGCGTATTCCTATCAACAGGGTAGAAGAGGTAGTCCAAAAATTTGGAAATGATCAAGACGAATACATTGTGACCGATTCCTCTGGAAATATTTTCCTTGCTGGTCGTAAAGATGATTTGGGTAAAAATGCTCAGAAACTTCTGCCAGGCTTTGCTCAACTACAAGCTTTAGGCAGACCAAATACCCGAATACTCACGGATGCTGTTGAACAAGAGCGACTGGTAGCCTACTCTCCTGTCGAAAAACTACCAGGTATGCCAGAACTGGGCTGGAATGCGCTTATTGCCACTGATACAGCAATTGCCTATGCCCCGCAAAAACAATTACTCTTGACTCTAATGTTGGGGACTGGGTTAACAGCATTGCTAATAAGTGCGCTCGCAGCTTACCTAGCGAACCGCGCTACTCGCCCAATTCTAGCTGCTAGCAACGCCATAAAAAAATTGGGTCAAGGAGAACTTGAAACCCGCATTGCTGTAAAAGGGCAAGACGAACTCGCCGTCCTGGGTTCTAACATTAACCAAATGGCAGGTAAGCTTCAGACCGCCCTCCAGGCTCAAATAGAACAGGCGCGGCGCAAAGAACGCTACGACAAGCAAGCACAACTATATACAGAAGTTGCTAGCTACCGTGTTAATAACTTTCAAGACCTGGAGCCTGTCTACAACAAGGCAATTCAAGGCGCACGAGAAATTCTTGAAACAGATCGGGTGGTTGTCTATCGCTTCAACCCTGACAAAAGCGGTTATGTCTCAGCCGAATCTGTTGCTCCTGGTTGGCCTCGCGCTCTAGAAGCAAAATTTCCTGACCCCTGTTTTATTGAAGGTAACTACGTAGAACGCTATCGCACGGGTCGTGTCAAAGCTACTGCTAATATTTACGAAGCGGGTCTAAGCGAATGTTACATCAAACAGCTAGAACCATTTGCAGTTAAAGCAAATTTGGTGGCACCAATTTTAAGGAACGAGCAACTCTTTGGTTTGCTGATTGCTCACCAATGCTCAGAACCTCGTGATTGGCAG
Source organism: Gloeocapsa sp. UFS-A4-WI-NPMV-4B04 (assembly GCA_019359535.1). Taxonomy (GTDB): domain Bacteria; phylum Cyanobacteriota; class Cyanobacteriia; order Cyanobacteriales; family Chroococcidiopsidaceae; genus JAHHHE01. The sequence goes on along the minus strand of JAHHHE010000040.1, from coordinate 14,950 downwards.
CAGTATGAAATCAGCTTTTTGACGGAATTAGCTTCTAAAGTTGGACTTGCTATCGACCGTGTAGATGCCCTAGAGCAGCAAAAGGCAGGCAAAGAACAACTCCAGAAACGGGCGCTAGAACTACTGATGGAAGTCGACCCGCTTAGTAAAGGTGATCTAACGATCCGCGCCACTGTGACCGATGACGAAATCGGTACGGTTGCTGATTCCTACAATTCCACTATTAGTAGCTTGCGGAAAATTGTTACTCAGGTACAAGCGGCAGCCAAACAAGTGACGGCAAGCACCAGCAGCAGTGAAGTTTCTGTGCAAGAGCTATCAGCAGAAGCCTTGCGACAAACCGCAGAAATTTCCTCTGCTCTGGATCAAATTCAAGAAATGTCCAACTCAATTCGGGCTGTTGCTACTAACGCGGAACAAGCTGAAACTGCCGTGCAACTGTCTACACAGACGGTAGAAGCGGGTGATGCGGCAATGAACCGGACGGTTAAGGGAATTGGAGCAATTCGAGATACGGTTGCCGAAACCTCGATTAAGGTGAAGCGATTAGGTGAATCTTCGCAAAAGATTTCCAAAGTGGTGAAGCTGATTAGCTCCTTTGCCGACCAAACTAACTTGCTAGCGCTTAATGCTGCTATTGAAGCTGCCCGCGCAGGAGAACAAGGTCTCGGCTTTGCGGTGGTTGCAGATGAAGTACAAGCTCTAGCGCTGCAATCTGCGGAAGCGACGGCAGAAATTCAAGGTCTTGTGACAGAAATTCAGGCTGAAACCAACGAAGTGGTTGCAGCTATGGAAGCTGGTACAGAGCAGGTAGCAGAAGGTACAAGATTGGTGGATGAAACTCGCCTAAGTCTAAACCAAATTACTGCTGTTAGTAACCAGATTAGTACCTTAGTTAAGGCGATCGCCTCGGCAACTATCACCCAATCCCAAGCTTCTGAATCTGTAACCCATACGATGACCGATGTGGCAGCGATCGCTAATCAAACTTCGACAGAAGCCACGCAAGTATCCGCCTCGTTTAAAGAACTGCTAGTAGTGGCTAAAGAACTGCAAGCTAGCGCTGGTCAATTCAAAGTGAATTAGGGGAAAGGCAAGAGGCGAGAGGCTAGAAAATATTAAACTATATCTCCCCATCTCTCCTGCTCCCCTGCTTCTCAGGAAGCACATCAAAAATCTCTAATAGATTCAAAAACTGCGGCGATCGCAAATCAATGCAACTTCTAGCTCGTAATTGAAGTAATTATTAATAGCCATGTTAGACCATCACCTCAAAGAATCTGTCGATAGTGACAAAAATGGCAAAATTCCCGAATCTGCCGTTGATGCCTACACAATTCAATCAGTAGATACTAAACCACAAGTATCCTCGCTCCCATCACCATCTGTAGTAAGAAAACCTAGTCGTGCTGGATTTGGTCAGCAACTCCGCCGCAAGTGGGACAACTTAGGCTTTCGGACTAAAATTGCTCTACTTTTATTAGGTAGTGCTGCCTTGCCTGTAATTGCAGTAACTCAAGGGCTAGTTACCCTTAACAGAAATGAGTCTTTGCAAAATCTCAAAGCATCTCTAGAACAAGACGGAAAATCCTTTGCTCAAGAGTATGTTTTGTGGTCACAGGTAGAAAGCCAAGGACAAGCAGAGAACTTAGCTAAGTTGGTTCAAGCCACTAATATTGATTTAAGTAACCCAGCTCAGGTATCACAGCGTCGTGCCTTTCTGCAAAACTTCCTCACAATCAATAATGGTGTAGATCCTGAATCCAACAAAAACTTTCAAATTCTTACTGATGCCCAAGGTAGGACAGTTGCTCAGGACATTCAAATTCTGGCAGAAGATTCTTCTAGTAAGCCAGTGCTGCTATCACAGAATGCACCATTAACTCAACCCAAATATACCTCAGTGTCTCTGCCAGTAGGAATCAATTTGAGCGATCTTCCTATTGTCAAAAATGCTTTAAGAACTGGTCGCCCATTGTCTGGTATGGAGTTGCTTAAATCGAGTGCGCTGCAACGTCTAGGGCTAGAAAAACAAGCTGATATTGGTTTGCAAAAACAAACAACCCAGAATCTTGCCCCCGCCAAGCAACCTTTTCCTGAAGGAACCTACGATATTGACAAGGGAAAAGTAGGCTTAACCAGCATGGCTGTTTATCCTATCAAAATAAATAATAAATTAGTCGGAACAGTCATCGTCGGCGCACTGCAAAATCGCAACTATGGGTTAGTAGATAAATTTTCGCAAAATTTCAAAGTACCTACTGCTACCGTGTTTGCTCAAGACTGGCGGATAGCTACGAACGTTCCCTCTGCCGATGGTAAAAGCCGGGCAATGGGGACGCGGGTTGCTAGAGAGGTAGCAGAGAAGGTTCTCAATCAGGGTCAAGACTTTAGCGGTCAGACAAGTATTATTGGTATACCGTATTTCACTTTCTATACTCCCCTGTATGACCATCAAAAGGAACTCAATCCTGCCGGGGCAAAGCCTGTAGGCATAGCCTATATTGGTGAGTCTCTAGAAGCAGAAGAGGCTCACTTAAGACAGCAGCAATTAGTTGCCTATAGTATCGGCGGAGGTATGTTGCTGCTGGCTGGTTTAGTTGCTCTACCAATTGCTGGCTCTTTCGCTCGTCCGTTGCGGCGTTTATCTGGTTTTGCCCAGCAAGTGGCAGAAGGAAAACAAGGAATGCGCTTAGAAGATACCGAGCGTGGGGATGAAATTGGGGTTTTGGGGCGAGAAATGAATACGATGGCGGCTAATATTGATGCCAACCAGGAAAAACTTCGTCAAGAAGCAGAGCAAGTTCAGCTATTCGCAGACATAACTACCTTCCGCACTGGTGACTCTCAAGAAGTGCAGACGATCTTAAACACGGCAGTTGTAGGAGCCAGAAAAAAACTTAACGCAGATCGGGTGGTTGTCTATCGCTTCAATCCTGATCAGAGCGGATACATTGCAGCCGAATCCGTGCTGCCGGGATTGCCTCAAGCCTTAGAAGAAAAAGTTACAGATCCTTGTATTCCCGAACAACTTATTGAAGCTTACAAAAATGGTCGTGTCGTTCCAACTAATAACGTATTTGAGACAGATTATTCTCCTGAACACATGGAGTTGTTGAAACGACTTCAAATTAAAGCAAATTTGGTAACGCCAATTGTGCAGAATGGTAATGTCTTCGGCTTGCTGATTGCCCATTACTGCTCAGATTTTCATGTTTGGCAGCAATCTGAAATTACCTTCTTGACTCAGCTAGCGGCTCAAGTGGGACTTCCTTTAGACCGTGTAGGGTCACTCGAACAAATTACAAAAGGCAAAGAACTGCTACAGAGACGGGCGCTAGAACTGCTGATGGAAGTTGATCCTCTCAGTAAAGGTGACTTGACAATCCGCGCTAGTGTGACTGAAGACGAAATCGGTACAGTTGCTGACTCCTACAATTCCACTATTCGTAGCTTGCGGAAAATTGTTACCCAGGTGCAAACAGCAGCACAACAAATGGCAACAACTACCAGCAGCAATGAAACTTCAGTTCAAGGGCTGTCAGTAGAAGCCTTGCGCCAAACAGAGGAAATTTCAGTTGCCTTAGATCAAATTCAAGAAATGTCCAATTCGATTCGTGCTGTTGCTGTCAACGCTGAACAAGCAGAAGCTGCTGTTAAAGAGGCGGCTCAAACCGTAGAGGCGGGTGACGCTGCTATGAACCGGACGGTAGACGGGTTTATGGCAATTCGAGAGACAGTCGCACAAACATCAAAAAAAGTCAAGCGCTTGGGAGAATCTTCGCAAAAGATTTCCAAAGTAGTGAACCTGATTGGCACGTTCGCTGATCAGACGAACTTGTTGGCGCTGAACGCTGCGATTGAAGCGGCTAACGCTGGAGAACAAGGACGCGGATTTGCAGTTGTGGCTGATCGAGTGCGATCTCTAGCACGGCAATCTACACAAGCGACTTTTGAGATTGAAACCCTAGTAACCGACATTCAGACAGAAACTAATGAAGTGGTTGCAGCGATGGAAACTGGTACTGAGCAAGTTGTTACCGGAACAAAACTGGTGGAGGAAACTCGTCAAAGTCTGAACCGGATTACTGCCGTTAGTATTCAGCTTGGGGCATTAGTTCAGGCGATCGCTGAAGCTGCTGTAACGCAATCACGAGCCTCTGAATCTGTAACTCAAACGATGTCTGATGTGGCAGCAATTTCAGTTCAAACTTCGACTGAAGCAACCCAAGTCACAGCCTCGTTTAAGGAATTACTGGCAGTTGCACAAGAACTGCAAACTACCGCCGGACAATTCAAAGTGAATTAGATCAAAGGCGAGAGGCAAGAGGCGAGAGAACATTATCAAATATATCTCCCCTGCTCCTCCGTTCCCCCGCTCCCCATCACAATCCATCACCCCCATCTCTACATCATGATTTCCTCCCCTCAACCCAACGAAACCACTACTAATACAAACTTTTTAGATCAGAATCAGCATGAAGCGAAGCCGCAAGGTCATCCTCAGCGACAACCACAAATGAAAACGCGATCGCGGGGACTGAGTTTAAAAAATAAAGCAACAGCTCTTGCGATCGCCCTTGGTACATTGCCAGTAATGGCGATCGGGGCAACTAGCTATCACTTTGCTGACCAATCAATCACCAAGTACATCACCCAACAAGAACAACAAACTGCTACTGAGCTAGCAGTTAAGGTCAACCGTTTTATGTTTGAGCGATATGGAGATATTCAGGTAGTCGCTAATTTGCCCACATTACGGAATCCGAAGGTGCGAGCAGTTACAACTACTGTGGAAAAGGAAGCGGTACTAAATCAATTTGCCAAAATTTACGGACTTTACAACAGCGTTGTTATGTATGACCTCAAAGGCAACATACTTCTTCAGTCGCAAGCACAAGGGAAAATTTCTACCAATGTTAGCAATGAGGATTATTTCCAGGCAGTAGTCAAAACAAATCGTCCTTTTATCGGTTCGCCGTCAGTTTCACCAGCTACAGGTAAAGTAGTTATTTACTCTGCCGCACCAGTCGTAGATACCGCCACAGGTCAAACAATCGCCGTAGTCCGTTCGCAGATGCCTGTGGAAGCTATAGACGCAGTAGTAAGTCAATATGCTAGCGGTGAAAATGAATACCATTTACTTGATGCCTCTGGCAATATCTTCGCAGCTAAGGAAAAACCCCAGGTGGGCCGAAACGCTCAGAATGATTTTGCTGGTTTGGATAAACTGCTAGCGGCAAAGAAAGCAGACACTCTAGTCACAGTCGATAAAATTGATAATGCTAAACAATTGGTAGCCTATGCGCCGCTTGAACAATTAGCAGGTCTGCCAAATCTAAACTGGAGCGCTGTTTTGGCCATCGATACAGAAGTTGCCTTTGCACCACAAAGACAACTTCTGCTGACTTTGTTACTGGGTACTGGCTTAACAGCATTACTGGTAAGTGTGATCGCTGCTTATCTTGCAGAACGAGCAACTCGCCCAATTCTCGGTGCTGCTAATGCAGTGAAGAAATTGGGACAAGGGGAACTTAATACTCGTATTGCAGTAAAAGGTGACGACGAATTCGCTGTGCTGGGTTCTAACGTAAACCGTTTGGGCGAACAGATCCAGACTCTGCTCGTTGAGCAAGAAGAAGCAAACCGTCAGCAATTGGCTACCCAAGAAGAAGCCGCACGTCAACAAGCAGAAAACGCCCAACAGCAAAAATTAGCCAAAGAAAATCTCCAGAAACGAGCGCTTGAACTGCTGATCGAAGTTGATCCTCTTAGTAGAGGTGATTTGACAATCCGCGCCAGTGTTACCGACGACGAAATCGGCACTGTTGCTGACTCGTATAATTCCACTATCAGTAGCTTGCGGAAAATTGTTACCCAGGTGCAAGCGGCGGCACAACAAATGACAACAACAACCACGAGCAGCGGAGTTTCTGTTCAAGAACTATCAACAGAAGCCTTACGCCAAACCGAAGAAATTGCAACTGCTTTAGATCGCTTGCAAGAAATGTCTAGCTCAATTCGCGCTGTTGCTATGAATGCTGAACTTGCGGAAGTTGCCGTCAGACAAGCGACAGAAACAGTAGAAGCGGGTGATGCCACTATGAACCGGACAGTGGACGGCATTATGGCAATTCAAGAAACAGTAACGGAAGCTTCTGACAAGGTGAAACACCTGGGAGAATCTTCGCAAAAGATTTCCAAAGTGGTGAACTTGATTGGCAGATTTGCGGCTCAAACGAACTTGCTGGCGCTCAAGGCTTCAATTGAAGCCGCACGTGCTGGCGAAGAAGGACGAGGATTTGCTGTATTGGCTGACGAAGTACGCACACTAGCGAACCAATCTGCACAAGCGACAACTGAAATTGAAAGTCTGGTGACGGACATTCAAACTGAAACAAAAGAAGTGGTTGCAGCAATGGAAACTGGAACTCTGCAAGTGGCAGAAGGTAGTCGTCTAGTAAATGAAACTCGGCAAAGTTTGAACCAAATTACTGTTGTTAGCGCTCAGATTAGTGAATTGGTGCAGGCGATCACCGAGTCTGCTGTAGCCCAATTTGAAGCGTCTGAGGAAGTAACTGAAAGTATGAATGGTGTTGCCGCGATCGCTAACCAAACTTCGACAGAAGCCACCCAAGTATCCGCCTCATTTAAAGAACTGCTGGTAGTAGCTCAAGAACTACAAGCTAGCGCTGGTCAATTCAAAGTGAATTAGGGGCTAGGGGCTAGGGGCTAGGGGTTAGGGGTTAGAGAAATATAATATCTCCCCATCTCCTCATCTCCCCATCTCCTCATCTCCTCATCTGTCCCTACTTAGTCCCTAATAATACAATTTTTTATAAATATGGCAATTGAATCTGATATTCGCGATCATGCCTACCAGTTCTTCATCCAAGAAGCCCCAGAACTGTTGCAATTGATCGAAGAGGAATTACTAACCCTAAGACAAGACCGTAGTATCGCTAAAATCCACAACATGATGCGCGCTGCCCACTCAATCAAGGGAGGAGCAGCCAGCGTAGGGTTGGAAACAATTAAAACCCTAGCTCACAGCCTTGAAGATATCTTCAAAGCCCTCTTTAATGAAGACCTAGAAATTGATGCAGAAGTAGAAAACTTGATTCTACTGGCTTATGACTGTCTGCGCTTGCCTTTAATGGAGCAACTTACCACTGGTCAATTTGACTCAGAGCAAGCAATGGCGAATGCAGAACCAGTGTTCGCCCAAATTGAAGCTCAATTAGGAGAGTTCCTGAGAGGCGCTGCTAACAATATGCCTAGCTCGGTTGATTTAGGTGTAGATATTGCTTTGTCTATCTTTGAAGTAGACGTAGCTCAGGGAATAGACCGACTCAAGAGTGTTTTAGCTGATCCTCAAGCTTTTGAGGTAGCCGGAGAATTGCGGGCGCAAGCAGAAATATTTGCGGGACTAGCTGAGTTATTAAGTTTCCCCGGATTTGGAGCGATCGCGTCTTTGGCGATTTCAGCAATAGAAGCTCACCCCGATCAAGCTTTACAAGTTACTCAAGTCGCATTAGCTGATTTTATAGCAGCACGGCAGGCAGTAATAGATGGCGATCGCATTCAAGGCGGTACTCCCTCAGAGGCTTTAATAAAACTTGCAAATTCTGCTGATGTCGTTACGGCAGGCAATAACTTATTTGAGACAGTAGGCACAATTGATGAATTATTACCACTTCAAGTAATTCCTGAAAACAACATTTTCTCAAATGCTTTTGCTAGTGAAGATGTCAGCGCTATCTCTGGATTAGATGATATTTTTGGCGATGCCCTGAATTTTGAGCCTGCAAGTCTAGAGCCTCTAACAGCAGTTACTCCTATTACTAGCGGCTCTCAAGAACTAAAGCCAATTGAGCAAGAGAATATCCAATCAGTACCTGATCTGGCTACTACAAATAATGTTTCTTTAGATGACCTTTTTGGTGATACTTTAAATGTCGAGCCTGCAAGTCTAGATTCAAATCCAGCCGTAACAGCTATACCAGAAGCGCTACCTCAAAAACAAACATCAATTGCATCAAGTGAGCAGTTCCCAGCTATTCAAGACGCTGCCAATCTAGCTGATAACTCAGGTGCTATTGTTCCTGCTCCAATTAATATACCTACCGTAGCTGAAAAAGCTGGTATTTCTGCTGCGCCTAATCGGTCAACAGCACAAAAGCTGGAAACCACTCCAGTACAAGCGGCAGCGGCAGCTAATCTATCTGTGCGAGTTGATGTAGAGCGCCTGGAACGGATGAATAATTTGGTGGGTGAACTTTCGATTAACCGAAATGGTCTTTCCCTACAAAACACACAACTGCAAAACACAGTTCAAGAGTTGCTGCGTCGGTTTGCCAAATTCCAACAAATGGGAACTCAGCTACGCGCTCTCTCAGACCAAATGCTAGTGTCTCCAGACCGTTACGCACCCAAAGGTAAATCGAATAATCGTACCAAAAAGTTGAGTCCTAGCAACGATACTAGCTTTGGCACAACTTCAGCAAAAACAACACTATTTTCCAATGCTGACTTTGACTCTTTGGAACTGGACAGCTACGGAGAACTACACTCTTTGCTGCAAGGTACGCTTGAAGAAATTGTCCAACTAGAAGAAACAGTTGGTGATGTTGTACTTTTTGCAGGACAGTCAACTGAGACATTAGAAGCACAGCGCCAAATGCTTGGTCACTTGCGAGATGACCTAATGTGGGCGAGAATGCTACCTCTGGGCGAAGTGCTAAACCGCTTTCCCCGGATGTTGCGCGACTTATCTCGGTCGTATGACAAGCCTGTAGACTTAAAGCTATCTGGTACTGGAGTTTTAGTTGATAAAGCAGCTTTAGAAAAACTCTATGATCCTTTGCTGCACTTAGTTCGTAATTCTTTTGATCATGGAATCGAAATGCCGGACGTGCGCCGTCAGCAAGGTAAACCAGAGCAAGGTCGAATTGAAATTCGCGCTTACCATCAAGGTAGTCAAACGACTATTGAAGTACGAGATGATGGTCGCGGTTTGAATTTGGAGCGAATTCGCACGAAGGCAACAGAAATGGGATTGGCGTCGGCTGAACAACTGGCTACGGCTTCTACATCTGGCATTTTGGAATTAATATTCGAGCCAGGATTTTCAACTGCAAGCCAAATCAGCGAACTTTCTGGTCGAGGAGTTGGATTAGATGTAGTGCGTTCTCAACTGCGATCGCTTAAGGGTGATGTCACAGTTAGTTCCGAACCGGGAGAAGGTACTGTTTTTACGTTGCGGATTCCTCTCACATTGACGGTTGCCAAATTACTTGTTGGCTTTGTGGGTTCTACTGCTTTTGCCCTACCTTCAGATACTATTGAAGAAATTTTGATTCCTCAACCAAACCAAGTCAAGCAGTCTGGCGGACAAAGATTTTTACACTGGCAAGATCGAATTATTCCTGCTTACCACTTGTCGGAATTACTGAACTATGGCTGTCCGGTGCCAGAAACTGTGATTAGCGAAGCTTTGGACGTAATTGCATCGCCCGATGATTGGGCATCACCGATGCTGTTGCTTAGTCAAGATGATAATTTTCTAGCTTTAGAGATTGACCGCCTAGTTACCGAGCAAGAACTTGTGATTAAACCTTTTGGAAGTGCGATCGCTCCTCCTGGTTATATCTACGGTTGTACGATTTTGGGAGATGGCAGTTTGATTCCGGTTATTGATGGCTCAGGTCTTCTTAGCTCGTTCGTCGGTGAAACTAAAACAGGAATAGCTGTCAGTAAACCTAACTTGCTAGAAGGTGTGAATGACGAAGATTTATTTAACTCAAGTAATACTCCGACGGTACAAACAATTAAAACTCCCACAGTTCTAGTTGTGGATGATTCGATTACTCTGCGGCAAACCTTGGTTTTGACATTCCAAAAAGCAGGTTATCGTGTTGTGCAGGCGAAAGATGGGCGGGAGGCGATCGAGCAGTTACAGAAAGTTTCAGCAATTCAGCTAGTGGTTTGTGATGTTGAAATGCCCAATATGAATGGCTTTGAGTTTCTCAGCCATCGTCGTCAAGATTCAACAATTTCAAAAATTCCTGTTGTTATGCTCACTTCCCGCAGCAGTGATAAACATCGGCAATTGGCAATGCACTTAGGAGCCAATGCCTACTTTACCAAGCCCTATATTGAACAAGAGTTTGTAGCGGCAGCCAAAACTATGATTGCCCAGAATGCACTTGTGGGAATGCCTGCGCTTACTCACTAATAATTACCACTTAACTACACAAGCAACTGGACATGAAAAATACTTTAGTTAACTCAAAATCCTCTAGTGTTAGGAGACCTAGCCGTGAAACTGTACCGTCGATGAGAATATTGGTTTTTGGGATAGGCAACGTTTCATTAGCCTTGCCTATCGAAACTATCTCCAAAATCCTGAAGCAAACGACGGTGTATGGTGTAGGACTCAATGGTGTCGGAATTGCCCATATAGGCGAGCGCGAAGTTACTGTTGTGGATCTGCATGAACAGTTATTTCAATCAAGTCTCATTGACGCAGCTTCTCTTGCTACTTACCTAATCGTTGTCCAAAATAGCCAAGGTGAACTATACGGCATTCCAGTTACAGCAGTTCCAGCTTTGAGGGAAGTACCTTTATCAAGTATTCGAGTTTTGCCCCCGTCTTACCGTGATGCTGATATTATCAGCAGTGCCACCCACGTTTGTCACATTGAGCAAGCAGAAGCGCCTCTGACAATATTTATGCTAGATGTTGATTTACTGCTGTCAGACACCTAATTTTCTGTCCTGCTGCCGAAATTCAGCGCTTCTACTGGATAATAGAATCAAGAGTTCTGGGCGTGGGTGTATGACCGAAAGGCGAGGTGCAAGCCCCTTTCTTGAGATATGGGGGCAAGCCGATAAGGACTTTTAAGTCCCTTGAAGAAACTATATTGGTTTTCTTCATGGTACAATACTTGTATGCTAACTCTCACATACGAGTATCAAATCAAGCCAAACCGCCAGCAGGAAGTTCTTATGCTTTTCTATCTGGAAACTTGCCGCAAGGTATATAACTATGCCTTAGCGGAAAGAAAAGCTTGGATTAACTCTCGTAAGTGTATGATTAATGCTTGCAGCATTCGGTATGAATACATCATGAGTGCTGATGCACCCAAGCCAAACTATGCGCGTCAGTGCAAATCTTTAGCAGCAGCTAAGAAGAGCATTCCTGAATTAGCTCTTCCACATACTCACGTTCTTCAACAAGCACTTAGAACACTGGAAGCCTCCTTTGTGGCAATGTGGGAACGGGGGCATGGCTTTCCTCGGTTCAAAAAAGCCGGACGAATGCGCTCTTTCTTGTTTCCTCAAATGGGGGTTAATCCAGTTCTTGGGAATAGATTGAAATTGCCCAAAATTGGCAGCGTCAAAATGCGCTTGTCGCGTCCAATTCCAGATGGGTTTGAGTTAAAGCAAGTGCGGATAGTAAGACGCGCTTCCGGCTGGTATGCCCTGCTTACTCTGCAATCTGATGTTAGTATTCCTAGTGCTATGCCGCATGGTCATAGCTTAGGCATTGATCTAGGACTTCTCAGTTTTTTGGCAACTTCTGATTCGGAGACTATCGCTAGACCAAAATTCTTTGTGGATGCTCAACGCAAGCTGAAATCGCTGCAAAAAAAAGTTAGTCACAAATTAATTGGGTCAAATAACTGGCGTAAAGCTCAAGCAAAGGTAGCTAGATTTCATGAGCATATTTCTAATACACGAAAAGACTTTCACTTCAAGACATCGCATCACCTATGTAACAAAGCAGGAATGATTTTTGCGGAAGACTTAAACTTGAAGGCAATGTCTAAGGGGATGCTATGCAAGCATACTTTAGACGCTGGTTTTGGTCAATTCCTCAATATCTTAGAGTGGGTTTGTTCTAAACGTGATGTGCTTTTTTTGAAAGTAGATGCTTTTGAGACGAGTCAAACTTGCCCTAATTGTCAAACACATACAGGCAAGAAAGAGTTAAGCCAGCGCATCCATGAGTGCGAGTGTGGATACAAAACTGATAGGGACGTTGCAGCAGCGCAAGTTGTAATGCAGCGCGGCATTTTGTGGGTGAATAATTCATCCGCCAAGATGCCTTGTGGAATTTTAGCGGTCGGACAGACCGTGAAGAAGCTTGCTGAGGGTAAAGATAATAGTCTCCCCGCGACGCAAGAATCCCCCGACTTTAACAATTCGCGTGTAGCAAGAATTGTGTAGTCGTGGGGAGTGTCAACAACGAACATACTGAAGTCTTAGCTGCGAATGAAGCTTTCTATCGAGCTTTCGAGAAAAAGGACATCTCAGCTATGAGCATTGTTTGGTCACAGGGAACAGGAAGTCTTTGTATTCACCCTGGACGTAATGTACTGCGAGGCTGGAAGGCAATCAGTGAATCTTGGAAGCAGATATTTAAGAACACTAGCTACATTGAGATCGAAACTCAGATTATTGCAACGGAGGTTCGCAACAATATTGCCTACATCGTTCTGGTAGAAACTTTACTCCAGGTAAGTCGCAATAGGAGAGTTCAGGCGGAGTCAATGGCTAGGAATATTTTTGAGCGGATGGGGTCTTCGTGGTATTTAGTTTCTCATCACGGTAGTCCCCTATTACGCTGATTTGAGAATTTTACGGTGTTCAACACTCGGCAACGATCGCAGGTGTTCACGATAATTAAGGAACAGCGATCTATAAAGTATTCATGAGTGTAAACACCACAATTACCCATAACCCGTTGCTAATTGGCAAGGGACTACCCCCGTTTGAGGCGATTAAGCCTGATCACGTCGTACCTGCGATCGCGCAGTTGCTGGCAGAATTAGACAAGGAACTTGCCACACTAGAAGTTAATGTCCAACCAACTTGGAGTGGCTTAGTAGAACCGCTAGATCGTTTAGGAGAGCGCTTAAGCTGGACTTGGGGCATTGTCGGGCATTTAATGGGCGTTAAGAATAGCCCAGAACTGCGAGAAGCCTACGAAACTGTGCAGCCTGATGTGGTGCAGTTTTACAATAAACTCAGCCAAAGCCAACCGCTCTATGAGGCTTTTAAAGCGCTGCGGGCAAGTGAAAATTGGGATAGCTTAGATTCAGCCCAAAAGCGGATTGTGGAAGCAGCAATCAGAGATGCCGAGCTTTCGGGTATCGGCTTGACAGGGGAAAAACGCGATCGCTTCAATGCGATCGAGCTAGAGTTGGCAGAAATTACTACCAAGTTTGGCAACCATGTCTTAGATGCTACCAAAGCCTTTAGTCTCACTCTGACAACCAAAGAAGAAATCGACGGCTTACCCCCTAGCTTAACCAGTCTAGCTGCTTCCTCAGCGCGCGCTGCTGGAGAGGAAAACGCTACTGCCGAAGATGGCCCTTGGCGGATTACTTTAGACGCCCCCAGTTTTGGCCCGTTCATCCAACACAGCACACGCCGTGATTTACGAGAAAAAGTCTATAAGGCATATATCAGCCGTGCTTCTAGTGGTGAGTTAGATAATACCCCACTGATTGAACGCATTTTGCAACTACGCCAGGAAAAAGCTCATCTACTAGGCTTTAATAGTTATGCTCAATTAAGCCTAGCCAGTAAAATGGCTCCTAGCGTTGACGCAGTAGAGGCTCTGTTGGAAGAACTGCGCCGCGCTAGTTATGATGCTGCTGTTAAAGAATTTGAGGAGCTAAAAGCGTTTGCTGCTAGCAAGGGAGCTCCAGAAGCCAGTGATTTGAAACATTGGGATATTAGCTTTTGGGCAGAACGCCAGCGAGAAGAAAAGTTTGACTTTAGTGCTGAAGAACTGCGACCATATTTTCCTCTGCCGCAGGTATTAGATGGTTTATTTTCCCTAGTAAATCGCCTTTTTGGTGTCACTATAACTGCTGCGGATAGTCAAGCACCAGTATGGCAAGAAGACGTGCGTTATTTCCAAGTTGCAGATGAGACTGGAGAAGCGATCGCTTACTTCTATTTAGACCCCTACAGCCGCCCAGCCGAAAAGCGTGGCGGTGCGTGGATGAATGATTGTATCGGTCGTGCCAAAATAGTTGCAGAAAATGGCACAAATAGCATTCGCAAACCAGTAGCATATCTAGTTTGTAACCAAACACCGCCTGTGGATGGCAAACCGAGTTTGATGACTTTCGGCGAAGTGGAAACTTTATTCCACGAGTTTGGTCACGGTTTGCAACATATGTTGACTAGGGTAGACTACGCCGGAGCAGCAGGCATCAACAATGTGGAGTGGGACGCAGTAGAACTGCCTAGCCAGTTTATGGAAAACTGGTGCTATCACCGAGAAACCTTGCTGGGTATGGCAAAGCATTACGAAACAGGTGAAGCTCTGCCTGAGCATTATTTCCAAAAGCTGTTAGCTGCACGTAATTATATGAGCGGTACTGGTATGCTGCGGCAATTGCACTTTAGCCTTGTTGACATCGAACTGCACAACCGCTATCAGCCGGGTGGTAATGAAAGCATAACTGATGTGCGTAACCGTATTGCCAAAACCACTACCATTTTGCCGACTCTGCCAGAAGATTCCTTTTTGTGTGCGTTTGGACACATTTTTGCTGGCGGCTACGCGGCGGGCTATTACAGCTACAAATGGGCTGAAGTATTGAGTGCTGATGCCTTTGCTGCTTTTGAAGAAGCTGGCTTGGATGATCCGCAGACTCTAGCCGTCACGGGTAAGCGCTTCCGTGATACCGTATTGGCTTTGGGCGGTAGTAAGCAACCAATGGAGGTGTTTAAGTCCTTCCGAGGACGTGAACCGAGTACCGAGCCTTTGCTAAAACACAGTGGCTTGGCTGCTTAAAGAACGCGATGTGCCACTAAGATTTTGCAAAGAAAGTCTCACCCTACGAAGCTAGAAGTACAACCTATCTAGTTCGGGTGAGACCAATGTTTTCTATGGAAGAGTTTATCATTGCAGTTTTTTGCTGTG
>JAHHHE010000039.1 GCA_019359535.1 Gloeocapsa sp. UFS-A4-WI-NPMV-4B04 | reverse complement strand
GAGTTGTCAAAAAGCGCGTGTCTAAGTTTCCCTCAAAAAAACCTTTCCACCGAAGAACTGGAAGCCAAAACTCGGCTCCTACTTTTCGCATCCTCAGTACTGTCTAAACCTTAACTGAACCGTATTGCTCCCTGGCTTGGCTTTCAGTCGACGAGAACGACCAAGCCGCCCCTTTTTCTGACTTCTGCTAGCTGACCCTTGAAGCCTGCAATTAGATAAAGCTCGTCACATTCAACCTCACCTGACAAGATGACTTCGGGTTTCTTTTCCACGATGCCCGTTCGTAGTTGGCTTGTCCAGAAGCTGCACATCATCCTTGTTCAAGTCGAGTTCAGCCGCGATTTGGTGCGTCGAAAGATTTAAGCCCATCAAGTACAGACAGAGAATCCATGTCCGTAAGGGTTGGGCGTTGCTGAATAAGCAGTGGATATGCTAGAAACAAAGAGTTAACAAAACTCAGTTAGTCTACATGAAGTGTCCACAGTGCCACTCCTCTAATCTTCGCAAAGACGGTCATCAGAATGGCAAGCAAAGGTTTGAATGTAAGGATTGTGGTCGCCTTTTCCGAGAGGCTTACGAAGCTAGAGGTTATCATTCTCAAGTCAAAAAGATTTGTCTAGAAATGTACTTGAATGGCATGGGATTCCGCGCTATAGAAAGAGTAACAGGAATTCACCATACGACTATCATGAACTGGGTCGAAGAGTCAGCACAAGGTCTGCCAGAAGATGAAGAAGATCATCCGACTGTAGCCGAGCTGGATGAACTTCAAACCTATATTGGTCGAAAAACCAACAAAATCTGGCTTTGGACAGCCATTAATCATCATGCTCCTGGCATCTTAGCCATTGAAATAGGCGATCGCAGTGGTCAAACTTTTGCCCAGCTTTGGCAGAGAATTGAAACCTGGAAAAGCCGTAGGTACTTAACGGATGGGTATTGTGTTTATGCCAATTACATCAACCCAGAAAAGCATTTAGTATTACCCAAGATTCTCTTGACCAGAGTTGAAGGAGAAAATACGAGATTAAGACATTATTTAGCTAGGTTACATCGAGCAACTCTTTGTTACTCAAAATCTCTTGAGATGTTACGATGTTCAGTCCGGCTATTGATGCACTATTTAAGATTTAGGACAATTCCCCTAGCCACCTGATCCACTGCTAATTCAGCAACGCCGCCCGTACAACGCTCCAGCTATCGAGATTAGGGTTGCGATAGCGCCAGCGCGTTCGCAGAGCTTCGCACAAAGAGATGTCAAGATTCCTATTGAACCGAATCAGATGGTTACGGCTGAGTTGGTTGGGAGTAGTTTGAAGTTGAATTATTGTGGGTTGAGTAGGGCAATCGTGTATTTGAAGGAACAGTATGCAGTTGGGAATATAGAGGTTAAGATTTGGCAGTCATGAATATTCAGTTTTTGAGCATTTAAGATGGTCTATTATAAGTCTTATCAACAAGTTCGCAACACCAAAGAGCGAGAATAGGAGTTTCAAATATGGCTTTAGATCAACTCGAAGCATTTTTGAGGAAAATGCAGTCTGAAACTGCACTTAAAAATGAGGTGCTTGCTTCATCAACAGCAGATGAAGTTGCACAAATAGCACTCAAGCTTGGTTTTGAATTTTCAGGTGATGAATTATTGAGAATCTCAGGTAAGAAAGTTGGCAGGGTTACTGTTAAAAAAAAGGATCTTCCTGGAGAGTACTGGGGGAATTGAGCGCTCGCACAAAATATCAGCAGTATTGCGATAGCTCCAGCGCGCTCGCAGAGCTTCGCATTCTCAACAGAGGCAAGCATTATCGACGGGGTAATGGCTCAGAGGTGTTGTAAGCAGTTGTTAAATAACGAGTCCAAACTCGTAACAGTTGATAAACAAACCAATCACGCTCATCATGCATCTCAATAGCTTTAGAAAAGCAGATTGTCCTACGTAAGACTGTTAAAGAAAAGCCCAACGGCGCTAACTGGGGGCTTTTCTTTAAACGAGCAGAGCATAAACGATGATTATAACTAATGTCACGTAAGTTGGAATTAGAATCTATATCCGCTCCCCTTGAAAGTGGACGCGCTTCGTTATGTTCAAGTGCTGTTAAGAACGGGCAAGAAATATTTAAGGAAACCTGTTAATAACAATTATGAATGAACTACCAACTTCGCTTCAGTGGCTCGTTTTTTGCGATTATGTAAGAACGCTAGCTCAACTTAGATACTGCCTGTACAATATCTATATGGATGGTAGATTTCTATTTATTCAAGTCAAAAAAAGACACTGCTCAAGCCGTTTGGAATTACACGATTTTTCACGGATGGATGGGGAGCTTATCAACGTCATTTAGATAAGCAAGTACATATTATTGGTAAGTCTAATACCCAAACAATTGAACGCAAGCATAAGACGATTGCGGACAAGGATTAAGCGTTTAGCACGTAGGACAATCTGCTTTTCTAAAGCTATTGAGATGCATGATGAGCGTGATTGGTTTGTTTATCAACCGTTACGAGTTTGGACTCGTTATTTAACAACTGCTTACAACACCTCTGAGCCATTACCCCGTCGATAATGCTTGCCTCTGTTGAGAATGGGAAGCTCTGCGAGCGCGCTGGCGCTATCGCAATACTGCTGATATTTTGTGCGAGCGCTCAATTCCCCCAGTACTCTCCAGGAAGATCCTTTTTTTTAACAGTAACCCTGCCAACTTTCTTACCTGAGATTCTCAATAATTCATCACCTGAAAATTCAAAACCAAGCTTGAGTGCTATTTGTGCAACTTCATCTGCTGTTGATGAAGCAAGCACCTCATTTTTAAGTGCAGTTTCAGACTGCATTTTCCTCAAAAATGCTTCGAGTTGATCTAAAGCCATATTTGAAACTCCTATTCTCGCTCTTTGGTGTTGCGAACTTGTTGATAAGACTTATAATAGACCATCTTAAATGCTCAAAAACTGAATATTTATGACTGCCAAATCTTAACCTCTATATTCCCAACTGCATACTGTTCCTTCAAATACACGATTGCCCTGCTCAACCCACAATAATTCAACTTCAAACTACTCCCAAACAACTCAGCCATAACCATCTGATTCGGTTCAATAGGAATCTTGACATCTCTTTGTGCGAAGCTCTGCGAAGGCGCTGGCGCTATCGCAACCCTAATCTCGATAGCTGGAGCGTTGTACGGGCGAGTATTTACCTTATTTTCTGTGCTTTCGGTTTTTGCTTTTGGCGGATGTTTTTGAGCAATTACTTTTTGAGGCTGCTTTTTTGCAAAACGTTAGTTAGGAGCGAGAGGGATGTTATTAAATCGGCAATAATTGATCGTGCATTTTTAAGCCCGAAACCCTTGAAAACATTAATTTTCTTTCTGCGACTTACATTGCCAGGTTAATATTTGGGCAACATCCTTCGTAAGAAAACATTTAGCAAGCAAGCAGTTCTTGAGCTACTGATTGTACAATCTCGAACTTGGCTTGCTGTAACTTGAGTTTCATCTGGTTTCTCAAAAACTCAAGTTTTTGATCGCGCCCGTTAACTTTCTGGGCGATACCCAGTGCTTTTGCGGTAATGTTCTAAACCTGTGGATTTAGGAGAGAATAAAATATAGTCTCATTTCTCCTCATCTTAAACATGGTTTTAGAACCAATCCAATGTCCTGCTTGCCAGTGTACAAATGTTGTGAAACATGGAAAATCAACGGAAGGTAAGCAACGTTACAAGTGTCGTAACACTGATTGTTCACGTTCAACCTTCATCAAGCAATACTCTTATCGGGGTTACTTAAGCGAAGTCAAACAACAAATTGGGGACATGGCAGTTAATGGCAGTGGTATCCGAGATACCGCACGAGTCTTGAAGATCAGCCCGACAACAGTAATTGAAGAATTAAAAAAAAAGATCGCCATCTCGAACAAGTTAATAAAACCTTTTTAGAGCAGAGGTCAATTGATTCGGACCCCGTGATCGTAGTGCGCAACGAAGAGGCTGAAATGGATGAAATGTGGAGTTTTGTACAGTCTAAAAAGCAGCAACGCTGGCTTTGGTCTGCCATTGACCATCGCACTGGTAAGATGCTTGCCTACGTCCTCGCACCCCATGAAGATGCTGCCTTAGTCAAGCTCAAACAGTTGTTGCATCCCTTTGATCTGACTCACTTTTACACTGACAGTTGGGGAGCTTATTTACGTTTGCTTGACCAGCAGCATCACACCGTTGGAAAAGCCAACACTCAGAAGATTGAGCGGAAGCATTTAACCTTGAGAACTCGCATCAAGCGGCTAGCTCGTAAAACGATTTGTTTCTCCAAATCTACCTTGTTGCATGACAAAGGGAATTGGATTGTTCATCAACCGTTATGAGTTTGGTCGGACCGTTTGACTAAATCCACAGGTCTAGAACATTACATGATAATGTTGGTTTGAAAATTTTTATGCAGGAGGAACTGCAATGCCCTCTTCCCATATTGGTATGGGAGCCACACCATACGACAGTGGTACTACTTTTCGTGTGTGGGCTCCGTTTGTTGATAGCGTCTCAGTGGCTGGAGAGTTTAATGGCTGGTCCGATACGGTTAACCCTTTAGAACATGAAGGAAATGGATATTGGTCGGTTGATGTCTCTGGTGCCCAAATTGATCAGCAGTACAAGTATGTAGTTCGCCATAATTCTAATGTTCTTTGGAAGAACGACCCTTATGCTAGAGACCTTACAAGTTCCGTTGGCAACTCAATCATTGCTGACTCTACGTTCAACTGGATGCACACTAGCTTCTCGATGCCAGCTTGGAATGAGCTAGTTATCTATGAAATGCATGTTGGTACGTTCAATAATGATATTGATCCCGGCTTCGGAAGTTTCAGAAGTATTAAAGCCAAGTTAGGTGAACTTCAAGCTCTTGGCATTAATGCTATTGAGGTAATGCCTTCTGCTGAGTTTCCTGGAGACTTCTCTTGGGGATACAATCTGGCTCATCCCTTTGCACTTGAAAGTGCCTTTGGTCTGCCAAAGGACTTTAAAGATTTTGTCCAGACAGCCCATCAACACAGCATTGCAGTCATTCTTGACGTGGTCTACAACCATCTTGGGCCAAATGACTTAGACTTGTGGAGATTTACTAACTGGAGTGAAAATGGCAAAGGAGGAATTTACTTTTACAACGACTGGCGCAGTGGAACTCCTTGGGGTGATACACGACTAGATTACGGTCGTGGTGAGGTAAGGCAATACCTTCGGGACAATGTTTTGATGTGGTTAGAGGAATGCCAAGTTGATGGGTTGAGGTTTGACGCTACCGCTTACATCACCAATGCTTATGGTAAAAATAATGACCCTGGGAGCGATATTCCTGATGGTTGGAGCTTAGTTCAATGGATTAACAATGAAATTGGTGCTAGGCAACCTTGGAAGATAACTATTGCTGAGGATTTACGGAACAACGAATGGATAACTAAGGACACGGGATCTGGTGGAGCTGGTTTTGACGCTCAGTGGGATCCAAAGTTTTTTGTGCCTGTTCGAGAAGCGATTGTCACACCTAATGATCAAGATCGCAATATGTACGCGGTTCGAGATGCTATCTACCATCGATTTGGTACTGATGCATTTGAACGGGTTATCTACACTGAATCCCATGATGAGGTAGCAAAATCTCTTAACCTGGAAGAAAGACCAGACAAACACCGAATTCCTGAAGATATCTGGCGAGGTAATGCTGATAGTTGGTTTTCAAGGAAACGCTCTACTCTGGGATCTGCCCTAGTCTTTACAACTCCAGGCATTCCTATGATTTTTCAAGGACAGGAACTTCTAGAGTGGGGAAGTTGGGATGCAAATGTTGCTCTAGACTGGAGTAAGAAAGACAGGTTCAGTGGTATATGGGATCTATACCAAGCTTTGATTCGTCTACGACGTAACTGGTACAACAATACACGTGGTCTGCGTGGGCAGCATGTCAATGTGTACCATGTGAACAACAATGATAAAGTAATTGCTTTTCACCGTTGGGAGAACGGGGGACTTGGAGATGATGTAGTCATAATTATCAACATGGCTGACCGTAGCTATAACAGCTACAACATTGGCTTCCCCCAAAGTGGCACCTGGTATGTTCGTTTTAACAGTGATTGGAATGGTTTTAGCGCTGACTTTGGCAATCACCCAGGGTACGATACAACGGCAGGCAGGGCAACTTGGGGAGATACAGATGGTATGCCTTTTTCTGGCAATGTCGGAATTGCTCCTTACAGCACCCTAATACTCTCACAGTAATAAACTTTGATAAATAAACACGAACAGGAGCAGATTGCCATACTACAGCAAGCGCTACAGCAGGCGCTAACGGAGTCCCGGTTGTGGAAACTGGCAGCAAGGGCACAGTATCGGGTATCGGTACAGGCACAGGATGGCGTGGAACTGGCAGCACAGGCAATGGGGGAGAATTTGGAGAAATTGCCATATCAGTTACTCAGCACAGTGCAGGGAAGCCTGAATCAGGCAATGAATCTATCCCGGCTCGCAAATACACTGGAGGGAGGATCTACATTCACGGTCAATGCTGTTGCCCTTAGCCCCGATGGCACTCGCATCGTCAGCGGTAGTCAGGATCTCGTACTCCAACTATGGGATATAGAGGGCAACCCCATTGGGCAACCCTTCCAGAAACCTCCAGGCCCGGTCAATGCTGTTGCCTTTAGCCCCGATGGCACTCGCATCGTCAGCGGTGGTGATGACAAGACGCTCCGGCTGTGGGATATAGAGGGCAACCCCACCGGGCAACCCTTCCAGGGACATACAGGTTCCATTTATTCCGTTGCCTTTAGTCCCGATGGCACTCGCATCGTCAGTGGTAGTTGGGACAATACACTCCGACTGTGGGATATAGAGGGTAATCCTATCGGGTCACCCTTCCAGGGACATACAGGTTCCGTTTATTCCGTTGTTTTTAGTCCCGATGGCACTCGCATCATCAGTGGTAGTGAGGACAATACACTCCGACTGTGGGATATAGAGGGCAACCCTATCGGGCAACCCTTCCAAGGACATACAGGAATTGTCAGGTCTATTGCCTTTAGCCCCGATGGTACTCGCATCGTCAGTGGTAGTTGGGACAAGACGCTCCGGTTGTGGGATATAGAGGGCAACCCTATCGGGTCACCCTTCCAGGGACATACGGGTTTCGTTTATTCCGTTGCCTTTAGCCCCGATGGTACTCGCATCGTCAGCGGTGGTGATGACAAGACGCTCCGGCTGTGGGATATAGAGGGCAACCCCACCGGGCAACCCTTCCAGGGACATACAGGAAGTGTCAGGTCTATTGCCTTTAGCTCCGATGGTACTCGCATTGTCAGCGGTGGTGATGACAACCGTGGTCATGGCAAGACGCTCCGGTTGTGGGATATAGAGGGCAACCCTATCGGGCAACCCTTCCAAGGACATACAGGAATGGTCATCTCCGTTGCCTTTAGCCCCGATGGCACTCGCATCGTCAGCGGTGGTGATGACAAGACGATCCGGTTGTGGGATATAGAGGGCAACCCTATCAGGCAACCCTTCCAGGGACACACAGGAAGTGTCAGGTCTATTGCCTTTAGCCCCGATGGCACTCGCATCGTCAGCGGTGGTGATGACAAGGCACTCCGGTTGTGGGATGTAGAGGGTAATCCTATCGGGTCACCCTTCCAGGGACATACAGAAAGTGTCAGGTCTATTGCCTTTAGCCCCGATGGTACTCGCATCATCAGTGGTAGTGATGACAAGACGCTCCGGTTGTGGGATGTAAAGGGCAACCCTATCGGGTTACCCTTCCAGGGACATACAGAAAGTGTCAGGTCTATTGCCTTTAGCCCCGATGGTACTCGCATCGTTAGCGGTGGGGATAGCACACTCCAGTTGTGGGATGTAGAGGGCAACCCCATCGGGCAACCCTTCCAAGGCATCCAAAGACATGCAGAGGGAAATGAGGTAGGTTGGGTTAGATCCGTTGCCTTTAGCCCTGATGGTAGTTACATCGTCAGCGGTAGTGATGACAGGACACTCCGGTTGTGGGATGTAGAGGGCAACCCTATCGGGCAACCCTTCCAGGGACATACAGGCAGGGTCACCTCCGTTGCCTTTAGCCCTGATGGTAATTACATCGTCAGCGGTAGTTCGGATAACACACTCCGGCTGTGGGATATAGAGGGCAGCCCCATTGGGCAACCCTTCCAGGGACATACAGGCAGGGTCACCTCCGTTGCCTTTAGCCCTGATGGTAATTACATCGTCAGCGGTAGTTCGGATAACACACTCCGGCTGTGGCGAGGTAACTGGCAAAAGTGGTTAAAAGTTTGCTGTCAGCGGCTGGGCTATCACCTAGTTTCAGAAGACCCAGAGCTAGAACTTCTAACTACTGATCCTGCAACTATCTTGCACTCTGATGATCTAGCTAACACTACCACACAAAAAGCCTGTGCTGCCTGCCAGAAGTATGCCTGGGGGGATGAGACAGGACGCAAGGAGTTGGCAAAAATTCTGCGACGACAGGGAAATGACTTAGCTCGTTTGGGTAAAACCGAGTTGTCAGAGGCAAGATTACGGCAGGCAGTAATCTACGAGTCAGGTGAAAAATAGGGCGTTGCTGAACCAGCAGTGGATCAGGTGGCTAGGGGAATTGTCCTAAATCTTAAATAGTGCATCAATAGGCGGACGGAACATCGTAACATCTCAAGAGATTTTGAGTAACAAAGAGTTGCTCGATGTAACCTAGCTAAATAATGCCTTAATCTCGTATTTTCTCCTTCAACTCTGGTCAAGAGAATTTTGGATAAGACTAAATGCTTTTCTGGGTTGATGTAATTGGCATAAACACAATACCCATCCGTTAAATACCTGCGACTTTTCCAGGTTTCAATTCTCTGCCAAAGCTGGGCAAAAGTTTGACCACTACGATCACCTCAATACGGTTCGGATAACTAAAAACTAAGACTTTTCAGATACTGAAAGGCTACTATTCTTGTACTTCTGTTGAGAATATTGTCAATTAACAACCTTAACCGAACAGTATTGACGATCACCTATTTCCATGGCTAAAATGCCAGGAGCATGATGATTGATGGCTGTCCAAAGCCAGATTTTGTCGGTTTTTCGACCAATATTAGGTTTGAAGTTCATCCAACTCGGCTACAGTCGGATGGTCTTCTTCATCTTCTGGTAGCCCTTGTGCTGAGTTTTTGACCCAGTTCATGATAGTCGTATGGTGAATTCCTGTTACTCTTTCAATAGCGCGGAATCCCATGCCATTCAAGTACATTTCTAGCCAAATCTTTTTGACTTGAGAGTGATAACCTTTGACCTCGTAAGATTCTCGGAAAAGACGACCACAATCCTTACATTCAAACCTTTGCTTGCCATTCTGATGACCGTCTTTGCGAAGATTAGAGGAGTGGCACTGTGGACACTTCATGTAGACTGACTGAGTTTTGTTAACTCTTTCTTTCTAACATATCCACTGCTTATTCAGCAAACCCCTATAATTACCAACCTCTCGTATTTTATACTTAATTTCACCTAGCTACTTAGTACCTCAAAAGCGCAGATAATTCAGTAATTTTACTGTATTCAAGCAGACTGAACAGCAGGGAAGATTTATGATTAGTTAGAACGGTAATGTTTGCTCTACCTTAGCAATAAAAACTATATCTAAACACATCTGACAAAACTTACTAAAAGGAACACTTACTTGTTCCAGCTCCCTACTTTGGTGTAGATGTGTAAGTTCTAAACTAGTTACTGCTCACTGTTGGAAACCCATTATTGATCTAAGAAAATCTAGCAAAGCCATATAGATTGGTATAAATAAACTATGTTGAAAGAACAAAGTAAGCGTGAGATGAATAATTCTACATATTATCACCGATTGAAATCTATTGGTCACTTATTCATTGTGCTAGTGGCACTGATGTTTTTGGGAATAACTTACTTAATTTCTCCTGCCACTGCCGCCATAAACAGCGACAATACATCGTCTTTAGTATCTCTAGTTACCGCTTCAGATAAAGCACCTATATTCAATCCAGAAAAAGTGTACTTAGGCATTACGCCCACCGGGTGGAGTAATAGTGACGATCCTACTATTGATCTCAATCCTCCTATCCGTTATCAGCAGATTCTCAGTGAAATGGCACTATCGGGCTTCAAAGGTTCGCAAATGTCAGGTAAGTTCCCACAAGATATGAAAGTTTTGAAAAGAGAGTTAAAACTTCGTAACTTAACTATTTCTGAACCTTGGGTGGGAACTACATTTACTGTGGAAGAAAAAAGCGATGAAACGCTCAAAGAATTCCAGAAACAGATGCAGTTCATGAAGGAAATAGGTGGTACAAGTATTGTGGTAGCCGAAATGGGTGGTGCTGTTCATCAAACACCACTTGCGCCTTTGCCTAACAGACCAAAGTTTACTGACAAGCAATGGCAGGATCTAACTGACGGATTGAATAAACTAGGCTCAATAGCGAAGAAAGAAGGTATGCAGTTGTGCTACCATCCGCACGTTGGTACAGGAGTAGAAAACGATGCAGATATTGATCGGTTAATGGCAAATACAGACCCTGAAAATGTAAAATTGCTGCTTGATACTGGTCATTTGTATTACGTAGGAGTCGATCCCCTAGAAGTCACAAAAAAATATGCTGATCGCATTAAGCACGTCCACCTGAAAAATATCCGTCAGTCTGTTTTGGATGACTCCATCAAAAAAGGTCGTAGCTTTCTAAATTCAATTCGAGCAGGTGTATTTACTGTTCCAGGTGACACCAAAGGTGCAATTGAGTTTGAACCGATTTTAAAAGAACTTGCTAAGGCCAACTATGAAGGGTGGCTTGTAGTGGAAGCAGAACAAGACCCTAATAAAACCAATCCTTTAAGAGATGCAATTTTAGCTCGGACTTATCTACGTAATGTAACGGGTTTGTAAGCTATTACAGCAGCTATTTAGTAGCTCAACAATTCAAAATTCATATTTTGTGGTTTGAATTTTGAATTGTTCTTTGAGTTTTGAAATATATAAACTGACCAATATTAATATCTCAAGATTTTGGTAGACTAGCAAAACAATGTTTAAAATACTGCAAGTTTGGGCAAAGTTATTATTAACAATCTTAACTGTCTTAGTCTTCACCTGTAATTCACCAACTTTCGCTCAGTCTATTACGAATTCTGTTAAATCTGGTTGTGAAAAGTCAGCAATAGATATTCAAAAATATGGCGGTGCTTATTTTCAAAATCCTGAGGAGATTAAATCTCAAAGTGGAGTTTTAGAAACAACTCTAGAAGTTAAATACGGACAAAATACAATTGCTGGATGTGACGTTAATCTTCGTTCTTATAATGGAAAATTGGTAGGTCCAACTTTGCGTATGCAGCCAGGGGATACTATCAAGATAAATTTGATCAATAACTTACCGCAAGAATCGAATCCACCAACGTCAGACAATGAAAACAGACCTCGTGCTTTCAATACCACTAACTTTCACGCTCATGGACTTCATGTTTCCCCTAGCGGAATTAGTGATAATGTATTGCACCAAATGCCACCGACTCAAAATTTGAGCGATAATCCTCCCGAATACCCGATTCAAATGACCCTTCCGAAAAATCATCCAGGAGGAAGTAGTTGGTATCATGCTCATTTTCATGGTTCCACTGCTTTACAAGTTTCGAGCGGAATGGCTGGAGCTTTAATTGTAGAAGGAGGACTAGATCGCTTACCAGAGATTGCAGCAGCTAAAGAAAATATTTTTATCTTCCAACAAATTGTTTACGATGAACAAGGGCAAATAGAAAATTATAGTGATTTTAGACTTGGTGCATGGCAGAGATCAAAACGTCATACTACTATCAATGGACAGCTTGTTCCTACCATCGAAATACAACCAGGAGAAGTACAGCATTGGCGTTTCATTCATGGGGGAATACGTGAAGGAATTAGTTTAGAACTGCGTCATGTTGATGATAATCGTATTATTAAATTTCATGAAATTGCAGTCGATGGTATTCCTTTAGGTCATATTGATGACTGGGAGAAAATAGAACTTGAACCAGGTTATCGTAGTGATGTACTAGTAAAAATGAACCGCTTGTCTCCAAGCTCTCGCTCTGAGGAATATGTACTGGTTGATGCTCCTAATACACCGCAAACTTCACTTATGGGGGTTGGAGAAGCAGGACAGGTTCTAGCTAAAGTTGTGGTTAAAGGGCAACCTTTAAAGATGCGATTGCCTAATGATGATGAACTGGCAGAAGTCAAAAAGCAAGAGGCTCCGCCTGATATTCTAGCTCAAGAAATTACTGGTACTCAACAAGTAACATTTAATCTTAGTTGCATTCCTGAAACTTGTCAGAGCCCAACTCAGGTAAATTTTGATATTAATGGGAGAGAATTTAATCATAATTTTACTCGTGAGTTGAAATTAAATCATGCAGAAGAATGGAAATTAGAAACAATAGATACAGCACCTTTCTTTCCTGCTCATCCATTTCATATTCATGTAAATCCCTTTCAGCATACGCGCAAAGGCCCAAATAAAAAACCGGAAACAATCTGGCGCGATACACTTCTGGTAGTAAAAAACCAACCACAAGTAATCCGAACTCGTTATAGCGATTTTATCGGTAAATTCGCTCTGCATTGTCATATTCTTGATCATGAAGATCAAGGCATGATGGAATTTGTGGAATTGTTGGATAAAGATAAAAAAAATAATACTCTTCCAAAGGAGAATGCCAATAATGTCTAGAGATAAAGACCAGATCAAATATGTTTTTGAAGAAGACTATCCCAATAACGTTAGATGTGCAGACTTGTCTAGTTACGCACAGATGTATACAGAAAATGCCCTTTGGATGGCTCCAGGAGTAGTTGATAGATGCGGTAGTTCCGATATTGTTGAAGGATTTGCCGACCAGATTTCTAACAATGATATAGACCCAGTTTTTACTGCTGAAGAAATCGAAGTCATGGGTGATTTTGGTTACGTTATAGGCACTTCTATTGCTACAATTCGCCCAAAAGATGGTAGTTCATCAAGACAGGTTAAATTTAAAGCATTATGGTTAATGAAAAAAGAAGATAGTACATGGAAAATTAACCGCCAAATTTGGAACAACAAACCACTTTAGCTGTCTAACTTTACAATTTTTGGAGATTTTTAAAATGTACAAATTTCGAAAAGAGCAAGAAGAATATCGGGACATTATTAATCACTATTTTCGTGCCTTTGCAACAGCTGATTTTTCAAGAGTCGAGTTTTCTTCTGATATTCAATTTCTTAGCCCAATTAGTGAAAGAACTATAAACGGTCGTGAAGATGTTGTGCGTTTTGTTAGTGGGGTTGCAACCCGCGTTAGTGATGTAAACGTGCTATATATTACTATTGAATATCCAAGAGCAAGCGGTATCTGGCAAATGAGGACAACCAAAGGAACTCTCTATACTTTGCACAACTTCTTTCGTCTTAACGAAGAAGGACTTGTGTATATATGGCCTATGTTTGATCCCAAAGCTGTCATGGAAAATCCTGAAGGTTTACTTCAGTGGCTGACAGGGAACGGATACTAATTTAAGTTTGGAACTTGTAGTTGGGATTGTTTAATTCATTTCATCAATTTAGAGTTACTTATAATGTAAATTGAATTGAAATTGTTTTGTATCTTTACAAAGCAAGTGACGTTTTAATTGATATTAAGGGTTAATTTATAACTTTTGGATTCAACCAACAATCACAAAAAATTAATATGAGCTACTCATCATCATTGCCTAATATTTACCTGAGTTTCTTTTTATTTACTACCAATTTAAATCCTAGTGATTTAAAATCTCAGCAAACAGTTCTTAGACATATAAAAGAGTTGCACAAGTTTGGTTACACCGGCTTTGAGTTTCCTATTGCGTCTAGCACAGATAAAAATTACGAAAAAGACATTCAGGATTACGCTAATTTAAGGTGCGCTCTAGATTCAGAAGGGTTAGAACATATCAAAATAGCTACCAATGTCGGTACTACCCGTACTTTCGATCCAAGTTCTCCCTATCTAGAACAAAGACAAGCTGCATTGGAGTACCTCAAGTCACGAGTTGATATTACAGCTGCACTTAGAGGTGAAATTTTGATGGGACCGATTATTATTCCTTATGGTGTATTTCCGGTTACTGATTTTAATGATCTGATTTGGAGTGATCAGCTTCAGGAGCATTTAGCCGTTCGTTATCATGATGCTCAGTCAATATTGAATGAATTGGGTCAATATGCAGAGGGACGAAATGTTAAATTAGCAATTGAACCTATTAGTCATTGGGAAACTCCTGGTCCTAACAAATTATCGCAATTAATTCAATTTTTGGATGGAGTTGCTAGTAAGCAAGTAGGAGTAGTGATTGATAGCGCTCATGAAATTCTAGATGGCGATGGACCTGAAATATTCAATAAGCAAGTGCTACATCTTGCGGAAGAAGAGCGGCTTCATTATGTGCAGATTTCTCCTCCTGATCGCGGGGTAGTTCATACTAGCTGGCTCCCTTGGCAATCATTTTTAAAACCAATTTTACAGGTATATAATGGTCCGATTGCAATTGAAATTTTCAATGCCATTCCTGCTTTTGTTAACTCACTTCGTTTGACTCGGCGTAAGTTTTGGATTCCTGGTGAAGATGCTGAAAATGAATGTCCAAGCGCCTACGATATCGCTAGGGAAGCTATCAATGCTACTCAAAGAGAATTAGATCAAATTAGTAAATTTCTAGGTTAAATCTTACACAGAACTAATTGCTTATTTATCTTTAATATCTCTTAATTATTATGTCAGTTAATAAGAATCAGATCGTTTCAGTTTTTCTAGCTTTTATCTTGGCTGTAACTATTACTGTCTGTGGCTGGGACGAGGTGATCGCTCAACCAATAGTCAGTGTTAAAGAGGAAATGGGGGCATGGGAAAGCGTTCCTCTACCTGCTAAAAAAAATTTGATGCAATCTGTGCATACTATACTCCTTCCCAATGGCAAGGTGTTGAGCGTTAATGGTAGTAGTTTCCGCAACACCGTAGTTATTGACAACGGAGAACCTAAATTTATAGAAGGAGTTAATGTCACAAACTATGATGTCATCAACAATACTACTCTTTTAGATACTAAAACTGGAAAATATGAGCGTATTGATTCACCACCGACAATGCAATATGGCGAAATCAACGATTTATTTTGCTCTGGTCATTTGCAACTAGCCGATGGAAATGTTCTGTTTATCGGTGGTACTGGACGTTACTACCCTGGGGGAGCTTTTACAGGTTCTCGACAGGTTAATCTTTATAATTGGAGAACAGGCAAGTGGTCTGCTTTAGGACAACTCAAAGAAGGACGTTGGTATCCTAGCTTAATTCCTCTAGCCGATGGCAAAGTAGTTATCTTTTCTGGTCTTAAATTAGAGCAACCCAACCAAATTAATCAAAGTTTAGAAATTTACGATCCTAAAACCCAAAAATTTCACTATATTGACCTGACAGGCGTTAAAAACAGTCCCTTCAATACCAAAATCAGCGATACTGATGCCTACGATAGTATAGACCTGTACCCTCGCGTCTTCCCAACTGCTAACGGCAAACTATTAATCACTGGGGATGACGCTGGTATCGGTGGGGTTTTAGTGCCACAATCTAGCAAAAAAAGCTATTTAATGTCTATCGATGAAGACGAAGATGGTAAATTATCTGTCAGTTTTGAGGTAGGAGCCGAACGAGAAGAAACATCTAAAGCTTATGGAACGGCTGTGCAAGTTCCTAACTCTGAAGATGTTTTATTACTTGGAGGTATTATTGGCACTAACGATATCAACTTTGGACGAGGAGGTAAAACAGCGGACTTTCCTCAAGGAGCAAAGGTTTCTACTAGCCTACAGCGTTGGATATCCCCCCATAAGAGTGGAGAAAAGAATGGTAAGTGGGAAATTGTCAGTAACTTTCTAGATAAGCCTAGAGCTAACGTCGAAGCAGTGATTCTGCCCAATAAGCAAGTGTTGGTAGTCAATGGTGGTGAATTTCCAGAATACAGACCAGTCTATGAACCTTTACTCATGACTCCCGATGCCAAAGCCCTAGGGGGTTACACCGCTAAACCCATGAACCCTGCTAAACTTCCTAGACTTTATCATAATGGGGTATTGTTACTACCAGATGCGCGTGTTTTGGTTATTGGCGGGAATGCTAATCGCACAGCAAGGGAAAAAGATGGCACACTTCATGTTGACCTAATACGAAATTCTCAAACATTGTTTAAGTTTGCCAAGCTGAAAGACAAATCAGGCCAGGATAAAGAATTTACACTGGATGAATATTACAAAGCTCCTCAAAGTTATTTTGCTGAGAAAGATACAGAACCTTTCGTTCCGTCTGAAATATGGCAAGCAGAGATATTCAGTCCACCATATTTGTTTTTACCAGGTGATCGTCCTGAAATAGCCAAGGCTCCTGAAAGGCTCAAATACAATACATCTAGCAGTATCTCAGTCAAGAACGCCACCCAAAAAGGTTCTGTAGTTCTGGTTAAGTTGGGTTCAGTTACTCATTCTTTTGATTATGGGCAACGGTTAGCAGATTTACCAATTGAAGATGCGGATTTAGAAGATAATTCTATCAAATTTAAAACTCCGAAAAATGCCAATCTTTACCCACCTGGTTACTACATGATGTTCTACCTTAATGAATTAGGTAAGCCTTCTCACGCCAAGATGGTAAAGCTTGAAGCTTAAAAGACTTAGGCAAACACCGAAATATATTTGTCTATAAAAAATACATTTTGTAACCAACTACCTATGTTAAATTCATTTTTTTAACTATTAGCAGAAATAACAATATTTACTATGGGAAATTTAAGCGATAGCTTAGAAATTGTAGCTCAATTATCAATTGCCCCCGGTAACATCACCATAACGCCTGAAGGTCGAACTATTTTTAGTCATCACCAATTTTATAATCCTAAAATCAAAGTAGCTGAACTTACCCAATATTGTGTAGTACCGTTTCCTGATTCCTCAGAAGCAAAATGGATTACTTTCGATACTGTGTTAGGTATCAGTTCTGGTGCAAATGGAATTGTTTGGATGTTAGACAACGGTAATCAAAGTAAGTCAATTCCTAAGCTAGTAGGATGGGATAGTTATAGTAATCAACTCGCAAGAATAATTTATCTACCGCCACCCGTAACCCTAGATAGTTCCTTTGTAAATGATTTGGCAATAGATGTGACGCGCAATGTTGCTTATATTTCCGATCCAGCAGCAGGAAATCAGGCAGCTTTGATTAGAGTTGATTTAACAACAGGATTAGCTAGTCGCATTTTACAAGGACACGAAAGCGTCATCCCACAAGACCTTGATTTGATAATTGACGGGACACCAGTGCAGATTAAACAGCCGGATGGGAGTTTAATTCGTCCTCATTTGGGTGTAAATGGGATTGTTTTAGATACCCAAAATGAATGGGTGTACTTCTGTCCGATGCACGGCACAGCTATGTATCGCGTGCAGAGTGCCGACCTGAGCGACCCTAATTTGAGTGAAGCTGAATTAGGTAGCAGAATTGAACGATATAGTGACAAACCCATTTGTGATGGCATTACCATCGACCAAAAAAATAATATTTACTTAGGAGACTTAGCAGCTAACGGACTTGGTGTAATTACACCAGATCGCTGCTACCAAATTCTATCTAGTGATGAGAAATTGTCTTGGATAGATTCACTCAGCTTGGGCGTAGATGGTTATGTATATTTCAATTGCAATCAACTACACCGTTCTGCTCCCCTTAATGCAGGAGAAGATATTGCTAGACCACCATATTATATTTTCCGTTTTCAACCTTTGACTTCAGGCGCTGTGTAGTATTAAATCATAATGTCTTGCTAATCCTATCTCAAGTTTTCCAATCCAAATACAAAAATAACTAATCAATGACACTAACAGAAAAAGACTTGCAAAATACACCAAAAAATGGCATTGATTCAGAGAATTCTGGTATTTATAAGACTTTGCTAAAAGATTTACAAGGAAATATTCTCAATGGGCATGGACGCGATTATAGCGTGCATCTGTTTCTACAATTTAAACCTACTCAAATAAATGCAGTCAAACAATGGGTTCAAATTTTTTCTCAGAAATATCTCAAATCTGCCGAACAGCAGTCAGATGAATCAAGCCAGTACCGACATAAAAAAATATCAGGTGGTTTATTTGCTAATTTATTTTTATCTTGTAAAGGGTATCAATATTTAGAAATAGATACCTCAAAAATACCTGGAGATAAACCATTTCGATTAGGTATGCAAGATGCTGATATCCAGAAGTTTTTTTTAAAAGATCCACCTGTGGCAAATTGGGAAACTGGGTTTCAACAGAAAACAGATGCCCTAATAGTTATCGCAGATGATGACTTGAAATACTTAGAAAAATTTGTCAACGACATCAGTACAGAATTATCTGAAGTTGCTGAAATAGTTCAGAGAGATGATGGTTTTATTCTCAGAAATGAGCAAAAACAAATTATAGAACACTTTGGTTATGTTGATGGTATCAGCCAACCTCTATTTCTGAAACGACAGATTACTAATTACCAAGCTAATAACCCTGACTTCAGCAAATGGGATCATCGCGCTCCACTGAGTATAATTTTGGTCAAAGATCCCAACGGTAAAACTGAAGATAGCTACGGCAGTTATTTGGTTTATCGCAAACTTGAACAAAATGTGCAGAAATTTCGGGAACAGGTACGTAATTTGGCTCAAAAGTTAAGTATTAATGAGCCTTTAGCTGGAGCTTTGGCTGTGGGACGTTTCCAGGATGGAACGCCAGTAACGCTCTCAGATGTACCCACTCAAGCCATACCAAGCAATAATTTTAATTATGACTTGGATACAAATGCAACTAAGTGCCCCTTCCATGCACATATTCGTAAAACTAATCCTAGAGGTGATACAGGAAGGGTAGAGTCTTCTCCTGGTTTTGACGATGCTTTAAAAATGGAGCGCAATCATCGCATTGCTCGCCGTTCTGTTAGTTATGGAGAGAGCGATCACACGAAAGAACCAACCACAGGATCAGGATTGTTGTTTCTTTGCTTTCAAGCAAATATTGAAAATCAGTTTAATGTTATACAGGCTAAATGGGCAAATCTTGTAAACTTCGTCCAAGTTGGGGTTGGTCCTGATCCCCTAATTGGTCAGCCAGAAGGAACTCAGAAATGGCCGAAAAAATGGGGGGAATTGGAAAGCGAAGGCTATAATTTTGAAGTGCCTGTAAAAATGATTGGTGGAGAATATTTTTTCGCACCTAGCCTAAGTTTCCTTAAAAATTTGGCAAAAACTAAGTTTTAGCAAAGCTTGAATTTAACAAAATATTTGAGAATTTTGGTGGCTTAATTAGGTATTTCTATGAGCATTAACTTCGGACGTGAAATTTGTGGAAATCTTGAAGCAGCAGAATCGCGTGAGTGGTTAGTAACTAATGGTTGCGGTAGCTATGCTTCAGGTACAGTAGCAGGTTTGTCAACACGGAGTTATCACGGTTTACTTGTAGCTGCACTGCAACCACCTTTGCAGCGAACTTTACTACTAGCA
Source organism: Gloeocapsa sp. UFS-A4-WI-NPMV-4B04 (assembly GCA_019359535.1). Classification (GTDB taxonomy): domain Bacteria; phylum Cyanobacteriota; class Cyanobacteriia; order Cyanobacteriales; family Chroococcidiopsidaceae; genus JAHHHE01. The sequence goes on along the minus strand of JAHHHE010000039.1, from coordinate 14,590 downwards.
AAGATAGACGAAACAGCAGAGTATGAGGGTAACTCTTATCCACTGTTTACCAATCGTTGGTCAAATGGTGCAGTCACGCCTCAAGGTTATCGCTATATTGAAAGCTTTGAGTTAGAAGGAACTGTACCTGTTTGGAACTTTGCCTGTGGAGGTGCGTTACTAAAGAAACGTATCTGGATGCAGCCTGGAGCTAGTACCACATATATCCATTATTATCTGCAACGGGCAACGCAATCACTTAAGCTATCAATCAAAGCGTTTGTTAATTACCGCGATTATCACAGCAGAACCCATGCTCAAGAATGGCCTGCGAGGGATTGGCAAAGGAATGTCACAGAAATTGAACGTGGAGTTGCTATCAGGGTATATGCAGAAGCGCAACCTTTGTACTTGTTGGCGGATAGAGGTAATGCTTCAAATACTTCATTTGTTAACAATTGGTACTATGGATTTGAACTCGCAGCCGAAAAGGAACGCGGGCTCAACGATATAGATGATCATTTTCTCGCAGCAACTTTTGATGTCACACTGGAGCCTGGAAGTTCCTTTACTTTTGTCGCTAGTACGCAGCAAAATCCTAATTTAAACGGTGTAGAAGCCCTAGATTTACGTCGTCAGTACGAGCAGAAGCTGATAACAGACTGGCAAGCTACACGCTCACCTACAGCGCCTCAAGTTCCTGATTGGGTGCAGCAACTTATACTCGCTGCCGATCAGTTTATTGTTGAGCGGCAAGATGGAAAAACTATCATTGCAGGGTATCACTGGTTTACTGATTGGGGTCGTGACACCATGATTAGTCTACCCGGTCTAACACTTGCTACTAATCATCCGCAAATTGCAGAATCCGTTCTGCGCACCTTTGCTAAATATATTAGTAAAGGAATGTTGCCCAATCGTTTCCCTGACGATAATCAAGAACCCACAGAAGATTACTACAATACAGTTGATGCAACGCTCTGGTATTTTGAAGCGATCCGCCTTTATCATGCTACAACTGATGATAACAAGCTATTAGAAGATTTATTTCCCCAACTTGCAGAGATTATTGAATTTCACCGTCAAGGAACGCGCTACAATATTCGCCTCGACCCTAGTGATGGCTTGCTTTATGCAGGACAAACAGGAGTACAGCTCACCTGGATGGATGCAAAAGTTAATGGTTGGGTGGTTACTCCTCGGATTGGCAAGCCTGTAGAAGTAAATGCCCTTTGGTATAACGCTTTACGCACAATGTCCCAGTTTGCCCAAAAGTTAGGACAACCCCACGATGGCTATGATGCAATGGCTAATGCCACCCAAAGAGGTTTTAGTCGTTTCTGGAATGATGCTACAGGTTACTGCTTTGACGTTTTAGATGGACCAAATGGTAACGAAGCTTCTTTGCGACCGAACCAAATCTTCGCTGTATCTTTGCCAGAAAGCCCACTTACCTCTGAACAACAACGGCAAGTAGTAGAAGCGTGTGAGCGATCACTTCTTACTTCCCACGGATTGCGTAGTCTTGTACCCGACGATCCTCAATATATCGGTAACTACGGCGGAGATCAAGTTCGTCGTGACGCAGCCTATCACCAAGGAACAGCTTGGTTGTGGTTAATTGGACCGTTTGTCTTAGCTCACTTGCGTGTGTTCAATACCCCATCCATTGCTCGTCAATTTCTAGAACCAATGCAGCATCATCTCTACGCGTCTGGGATTGGAAGTATCAGTGAAATATGTAATGGTGATGCACCAATGGAACCGAAAGGTTGTATTGCTCAAGCTTGGTCAGTTGCAGAGGTACTCCGCGCTTGGCTGGCTACAGAAAGATAATTTAAGTTGGTTTGCAATAACTATTGCAAATTGCTAATAACAAACATTCATCAAAGTGAACGAAACATGACAGATATTCTACAGACAGCAGAAGGAAAAAGATTAGTAGAAGACCGCGACAAAAAGCAATATTGGAAGCGGTGGGGTTCTTATTTGAGCGATCGCCAGTGGGGAACGGTGCGGGAAGACTACAGCGGTGATGGTACTGCTTGGGAATATTTTCCTCACGCTCAAGCTCGTTCTCGCGCCTATCGTTGGGGCGAGGATGGTATTGCTGGGATCTCAGATAATCACCAAAATATTTGTTTTGCGATCGCTCTGTGGAACGAGCAAGATTCCATCCTCAAAGAAAGACTATTTGGTTTAAGTGGCAACCAAGGCAATCATGGGGAAGATGTCAAAGAATATTACTTTTATACTGACAATACACCCACTCACTCTTACATGAGTTGCTTGTATAAATACCCACAGCAAGCTTTTCCCTATAATTTATTGGATGAGGTGAATGAAAGACGGAGAAAGGGGGAGGATCGAAACCCTTTTGAATTCGAGCTAATGGATACAGGCGTTTTTAATGACGACCGTTACTTTGATATTTCTGTAGAGTACGCCAAAAATTCACCAGAAGATATTGCGATCCGCATTACAGTTACAAATCGGAGCCAACACGAAGCAAAACTACATCTTTTACCAACAATTTGGTTTCGCAATACTTGGTCTTGGGGATATCCCGACCAGAAAAAAGAAGATAAATCCTTAAGAACATTTAAGTCAGCATCTGACTTAGGCATAATAGAAGTTTCGTGCAAGGATGGAAATTTAGAAAAAAGATGGCTGTATTGCGAAGCACCCAAAGAATTACTATATACAGAAAATGAAACTAATAGAGAAGAACTTGGCTGGGGAGATAATTCTTCCTACGTCAAAGATGGCATTAACGATTATATCCTGTCTGGCGGTAAGGAAGAGACAGTAAATCGGGATGAAGTAGGAACAAAAGCATCAGCGCATTATGAATTAATAGTGCCGCCTGGGGCAACAGAAATTGTGCGCCTGCGCCTCAGCGACATAGAAAATATAAATTCCCCATTTGGTAATGATTTTGACACTATCTTCCGCCAGCGAAAGCAGGAAGCAAATGAATTTTATCAAGCCGTTTGTCCACATCCCATTTTAGATGAGATGCGTTCCGTGCAGAGACAAGCTTTTGCTGGTATGTTGTGGTGCAAGCAATTTTATCACTATGTAGTATACGACTGGCTCAACGGCGATCCAAATCAGCCCCAGCCACCAGAAAGCCGTAAATGGGGTAGAAACAAGGAATGGACTCATTTATTTAATGAAGATATCATCTCCATGCCAGACACATGGGAATATCCTTGGTTTGCTGCTTGGGATGTGGCTTTTCATACGATTCCTTTTGCACTCATAGACCCGGACTTTGCTAAAAAGCAACTATATCTATTCACGCGGGAATGGTATATGCATCCTAACGGTCAAATTCCTGCGTATGAGTGGAAATTTAGCGACGTCAATCCTCCTGTTCAGGCTTGGGCTGCATGGCGAGTTTATAAAATAGAACAGAAAATGTATGGAAGTGCGGATCGAGCTTTTTTAGAAGAAATTTTTCAGAAATTAACCCTCTATTTCACGTGGTGGGTCAATCGTAAAGATTTTGAGGGAAATAATCTTTTTGAAGGCGGTTTTTTAGGATTAGATAACATTTCTATCTTTGATAGAAGTAACCTAAATATTTTTGGCAATGCCAGAATAGAGCAATCAGATGGCACCAGTTGGATGGGGATGTACTGCTTAAATATGCTGAAAATTGCTTCGGAGTTGGCAAAAGAAGATGAAACGTCAATGTACGAAGATATAGCATCTAAATTTTTTCAGCATTTCCTTCTGATTGCTGATGCCATGAATAAACTAGGAGGAGATGGAGTAAACATCTGGGATAAAGATGATAACTTTTACTACGATATTCTGAAAGTTCCTGCAAATGCGCTACCTAATGGTAATGATGCCTTTGCTTTTTCAATGAGAGTACGTTCAATCGTCGGTTTAATTCCCTTATTTGCCGTAGAAACACTCGATAAAGAAACTGTGGACAGACATTTATCCTCAGATTTTAAGCCTCGGATGGATTGGTTTATTAATAATCGGAAACAACTGACTGAAAATAACGAAAATATTGCTATAGAACAAGATGGAGAATTATTTTTGTCCCTGGTGAGTAGAACCAGGCTTAAACGAATATTGCAGAGGATGCTGGATGAAAATGAATTTTTGAGTCCTTACGGAATCCGCTCTCTTTCAAAAGTCCATCAACAAACCTATCAGTTACCATTTCCGATAAAAAGTGACAAAGGCAACGGGACTTATGAATACATTCAGCCAACAATTCAATACGAACCTGCTGAAAGCTCTGTTCTTATGTTTGGCGGAAATTCTAATTGGCGCGGTCCCATTTGGTTCCCGATAAATTTTCTGATTATCGAGTCTCTACAAAAATTTCATTATTACCTGAAAGATGAAGTTAAAGTACCATGTCCAACAGAATCTGGCGAGCTGAAAGAAATGAACCTTTGGGAAGTATCAATGGAGCTATCTCATAGACTGATTAAAACTTTCTTAAAAGGTTCCTCTGTAATCAACAAAACTAAAACAGATTGGCGGCCTGTTTATGGTGGCACTGAAAAATTTCAGACCGATGAAAATTGGCGCAATTTGATTCTTTTCTACGAATATTTCCACGGAGATAATGGTGCTGGACTAGGTGCCAGCCATCAAACGGGCTGGACTGGATTAGTAGCCAAACTTATTCAGCAGTGGGGAGAATACCCTGCACAAAACAAGCCACCAGACAGTAAATAGGCTGGATGAATTTAATTGCTCAAATCATCTAACAGTGAAGAAAATAAGCTAACCAAGATTAGACTTTTGATAGTCTTTAAAGTCAATTTAAAAATCAAGAGCAATAAACATGACAATGGAGAATATTACTAAACTTTGTGCCAAACATACTCCACGGACTTTTTTGGAAGAAATTGCTGGCAGCCATAGAAAAAGTTCGTCAGGATTGACCCGCTTAGATCGGTAATGGAGCTTTCAATAAGGATGTTGCTGAAGTAAAACTTCTCTAACTGAATATATGGAGATTTGCCAAATAGATGCATATCAAAGACTAACTTTTAAGGAGTAACCCATGAGCTTAAATCGGGAAGTTATAAATGTCGATTGTGAAACTGTCTTTAATACTTTGTATGATGCCGTCATCGTAGGAACAGGAGTCGCTGGAGCAATAGTTGCCAAAGAATTGAGTCAACAAGGCAAGAGGGTTTTAATCCTTGAAGCTACAGTAGAAAAAGATTTTACCCTTGCGGGGTTTCAAAGCTACGTCGAAACCTTCTACGGTGCAGTGGAGAAAAACCCAAACTCTCCCTATCCTACTAATCCCAATGTTCAAAGTCCGACTAATTATCAAGACTATTTTGTAGAGCAAGGTCCGATGACCCTTTCGGGTTCCTATACACGGGTTCTGGGTGGGACAACACTGCACTGGGAAGCAAAAACCCCACGAATGTTACGGGAAGATTTCAAATTATACAAGACTTACGGACAAGGTCTTGACTGGCCAATTAGCTATGATGACATTGAGCCTTACTACCGCAAAGCAGAGTACGAACTGGGGGTTTGTGGGGATGTAGACGAGCAAAAAAAACTAGGTGTAGAATTTGCACCTGGCTATGTTTTCCCCATGAAAAAGCTTCCCCCCTCTTACTTGGATCAAAAAGTTAGTGAAAAAGTTGAAGGGACTCAAGTTAAACTTTATGACCAGGACTATACAATAAGGTTTTCTACTTTTCCTCAAGCTCGTAATGGAGAACCTAATCCTGATTATGATCATGGTAATGGGTTTGTTCCCCATGGAGTTACAACTGTCCATCCTGTTCAATATGGGGAGCGTTGCCAAGGAAATGCTAATTGTGTTCCCATCTGTCCGGTTCAAGCAAAATATGATGCTCGAAGAACTTTAGGTAAAGCCTTTGAAACTGGTCGGGTTCATGTACTCTACCAAGCCGTTGCTTATAAGGTAGAACATAATTCCGAAAACGGACACGTCACTGCAATTCACTATAAGCATTATAAGAACCAAAATTCTGGTGAGTACACAATAGGAACTGCCAGGGGAACATTATATGTCTTAGCGACTAATGCGATCGAAAACGCGCGGCTGCTGCTTGGTTCTGAGTTGCTTAACACCAGTGGAATGATAGGGCGGCATTTAATGGATCACCCTTTCACGTTAGCCTGGGCTTTAATGCCTGAAGTTACTGGCACTATGCGAGGGCCTCTTGTTACATCAGGAATCGGAACATTTCGTAAAGGCAAATTTCGTAGAAACCAATCGGCTTTTGCGGTAGATATTCACAACGATGGTTGGGGATGGGCAACTGGCTCACCTAAGGGTGAACTTGAAGATGCAGTTGACAACAAACACAAATATGGACAAGAACTGCGTCAAACATTAATTAGTCGGGTTTCACGACAATTGCTACTAGCTTTCATGTGTGAATTACTGCCTGAGTACAGTAACCGAGTAACCATTGATCCGAACTACAAGGATAAACTGGGTAATTATCGTCCCGTCATTAACTTCAATCTACCCGACTATAGCCGCAGAACCCTTGCCTACACTAGAAAAGTCTCTCGTGTAATCTTTGAGCGTTTAGGAGCGGAAGATTTTACTCACTATGATTCTAGAGACCCCGCCTACTTTGTATTTGAGAATGAAGGTTACGTATACAAAGGCGGAAACCATTTTTCGGGAACTCATATCATGGGAACGACGAACAAGAATTCAGTAGTTGATACCTATCTGCGTTGTTGGGATCACCAAAATCTTTTCCTAGTCGGCGCAGGAAGTATGCCAACCATTGGCAGTTCAAATACAACATTAACAATTGCTGCGCTGAGTTTCAGGGTTGCCGAGGAAATGCTCAGAGAATTAAATTCTATTTCTCCTAATTTGCAACCCGCTACTTTGCCAGCCCGTTAATACCCCTTCCAGATTTAATAAAACATTATCAGCAGATGTATTATGACTACAATAGCTAATGATTTAAGGTTGATTAAAACGGTTGACAACTTGAAGAACTATCTCATAGCAGCAATGAAGATAGAACACGCAACCATTCCTCCTTACATGACAGCCCTTTATTCTATTAAACCCGGAACTAATTTAGAGGCTTTCCATATTATCCGGGGGGTTGCTGTAGAAGAAATGTTACATCTAACTCTTGTGGCTAATGTTTATAATGCGGTGGGAGGAACTTTTGAACCTAACACAGCCCTGTTAGCACCTGATTTTATTCCCAAATATCCTAGCTATCTACCCACAGGTTCTACAGACTTTCAAGTAGGTTTAGGCAAATTTTCTCAAGAAACTGTAGAGACTTTTCGTAAAATTGAACGGTCTCAACACGTTAAAGAAGATGAGCCATTAGTTGCCTCTCGAGCTTTAGAAGAATATTTGTTCGACATTATAGGCTATCAGCCTAACAGGAGTTTTTACACTATCGGCTTGTTTTATACAGAGATCATTCGTGGTCTGTTTGCGCTTGATAAAGAATATCAACAGAAAGGTGAGAATCTGTTTTGTGGTGATCCTAAGCGGCAAATTACCCCCGAATACTACTATAACGGTGGTGGAGATATCATCCCCGTGACTGATATTGATTCAGCCATAAGAGCTTTAACAGTAATTCAAGAGCAGGGTGAGGGTTCAACAAATGACAGAATCTTTGACGCAGAACGAGAACTGGCTCATGATTATCGTTTTCAACAAATACTTTTAGGGCAATATTATGTGATCGATAAGGATGATCCCACTACAAAATCTGATCAGCCCAATCAGCCTACAGGTAAACACTTTACCGTAGATTGGGACTCAGTTTATCCGATTAAAGAGAATGCTGCACTGAGCGATTATCCTGATGGTTCAGAAGTGCGTCAAGCAGCCTTGGATTTTCAGTCTGCTTATAGTGAATTTTTAACCAAGATTCAATACTCTTTTGATGGGCATCCTGAGCATTTGATTCCCGCAGTCGGGGGAATGTTCCGCCTTAAAGAACAGGCTAATACTTTAATGCGTAACCCTATTCCAGGCACTCCAGGAGTTAATGCAGCTCCTATTTTTCGCATAGATCAGCCTAGTCTTAGTTAACATTGGCTTGCGGCTCTAAGCTTTTTGTAGAGGTAAATAAATGATAGATATTAATTCACCTGAGTTTGAGTATTTTCTCAATTTATCAGTAGTTCTTACAGGTTTTTCCCGGTTTCATTTGCAGGGGACAGGTGTTGCTCATCTTTACTTTGAAACCATTCGGGATATTCTTGGTGAAGAACTGTTTGGAGAACTGTTAAATATTTTTCATGGCTTAGAACTGGAAAAAACCGAGCAATCAATCTTCTCTGACAGGCTTCGTTCTGAGATTCTAGCTTCTGAAAAATTTGGACCGATCACCCGCAATATCATCAAGGTTTGGTATATGGCTACTTGGTATGCACTACCTCTATCGTGGCGGGATGTTTTTGGAACGAAAGAAAAGGATAGAACTTTTATTATTAGTCCACAAGCTTATCCAGAAGGGCTTTTATGGACTGCGATTGGTGTCAACCCACCAGGAGCGAAAGGCCCAGGATACGGGACTTGGAGTGAACCGCCTTTAGTCAGCCTTAATCAAGGTTAACAGTGATTCTCGGTAGGGGCTAGCCACTATTTTAGGTTCGATTCACTTCATCTTAAACGAAAAACAATCTTTGAACTTACACAATTACAAAAAAACCTAATTCTAAGGTCAAACATGAGCATCAAATCTTGGTTTCGTAGACTTACTTTTATTACCCTCTTTATTCTTTTTAGTTTAACCCTCTTTAATTTGCCCGCCAACGCTTTTGTGGCGACGGATTACCAACAATTGTTTGTCGCAAATGCCTGTGTTAAATGCGATCTTACAGAAGCAGATCTATCGAAGAAAGATTTAAATGGTAGTGCCCTCAATGGGGCAAACTTGGCGGGGGCAAATCTCTCTGGTGCATTACTCAAGGATGCAGATCTATCAAAAGCAAATCTCACAGGAGCCAATTTATCAGGAACTAAGCTGATGGGGACCAACTTCTCAGATGCTGACTTGACGCAGGCTGATCTCACTAATGCAAATTTGTACAATGCTTTGTTGGTTGTTACAACCCTGTCGAATGCGAATTTAAGCGGAGCCGATCTAATGCAAGCCATTCTCTCTGATGCAAATTTATCTAATGCTGTGGTTCAAAATGCAAAGTTAAGCGCAGCAGTTCTTACTGGAGCTAATTTATCGAGTGCAGATTTTTCCAGTAGCTACATGAGAAATGCAAGGTTATCACATGCCATTCTTCAAGGAGCTAAGTTCCATGGAACCGATCTGTCTAATTCGATTATGCCTGATGGGACTACTTATAACGGAGATATCTCGCAGTTTGGGGCTAATCAATGAGAACTGAACACCTTGCGGATGATCTCTCTCGATGATGAGTCCAAAGAATATTTGAACACCTATCCTTGCAAGGGTATCTCATACATCAGGAATTGACTATAGCAGTTGCAACAGCTGATTACACAAGCGCAAGCCTTAGAAAACCGAAAAAGAACCACACAAGAAAAAGCGAAGATTAGAATAAATAAGAAAGGTAGTAGAAGAAATACCCAAGCTATCTGTAACTGAACAGATATTATTAACATTAGTATATCTTCGCCACATTTAAAATTTTAACTCTTAGTTGTGCAATTTGGGGCAAGTAAATTAACAGCGCATAACTATCTCATTACTATTTAGAAATTTCAAGGTAATTGTTAACCAGCTTCTTAGCACCAGTAAAAAACAGTTGTGGATGGAAATTGCTTAAAGAAATACTATTAGAGAACGAAGCGTTATTAGCCCAATGGATTATCAGAGAACATGCCATTGAACTAACAAAAATGTTTCAGGAACTACGGGTGAAATTTCGGCTAAAAGTCAAACATTATGAACAAGTAATGTTCACAATTTGTGGGTTGATAAGGTTACGATTTGGAGCTTTAATACTACTAGGATTAAAACCACCAACACAAGATGAATTGCAATGCAAGCATTTCTATATTAACAATTTAAATTAACTGAGAATTGCTAAGGAGTAAAACATGAACTTACCTTTTGTCCTAGATATTGCAATCGGCTTAATATTTATTTATTTAGTTTTGAGCTTACTGGCTTCTGAAATTCAGGAGCTTATTGCCACCCTTTTACAATGGAGGGCAAAACATTTAATAGATTCTATAAAAAACCTTTTAGAAGGGGGTGAATGTATAACAGAAGAAGAAAAGAAGGCTTCTCTAGAAAAGGGTGAATGTATAACAGAAGAAGAAAAGGTTGAAAAATTGGTTAAAACTCTTTACAATCATCCTCTCCTAAAAAATGTTAATCAAGAATCCAGAGGATTTTTAGAAAAAAAGTTTCGCTCAATAACTTGGGTCTTATCTGACACCTTTTCTTATAGATATCATCTTATTACAAATAAGCCGAATAAAGAAGTTGTTACAAATAAGCCGAATAAAGAAGAAGGTGTCTTTGGAGATAAACGGACTGGCCCCTCCTATATCTCTTCAGAAACATTTGCAACTACTTTAATTGAAACTTTGAACATTCCAGAATTAGTTAAAAAATTAGTTAACTCTAGGTTTAAAAATTTCTCTAAAAAGATGAAGGATGATATAGGAAAAATTGCTAAAGCAGAAAACATAGACTTAGAAACCGACGGCAATTCTCAATTATATACTCAGGAATCAGAAGAAATTGTAAAAAAATTTTTACAAAATGAAGCTACTTTAACAACAAGCATTGAGCAAATGTCAGCAAGTTTAGATAGATATATTCAATCTTATTCTGACAATAATTATAAAAACTTTACTGAACAAGTTAAATCACTTAAAGCTAATGTTTTTGGCGATAAAAATGAAAGAGCAATTATATTAGGAGGACTTAAACCTACCCTAACGGAAATTATAGACTCCCTCAAAATAACAAGTAAAATACATAAAGAAATTGAAGCCACGCTTAGCGATCAAAATGATGAAACTTACCAAACAATTAAAAAGGTACTTGAAAAATTACCTCAATCAGTCCAAGCTAGCCTAGCTATTCTTGCTAGGCGAGCTCAAACAAGAGTTCAGATAACAGAGAATGAAATCCATCAGCTAACTGAAGAAATTTCAATTTGGTTTGATCGCTCAATGGCACGATCTTCTGGTGTATATAAGCGTAATGCCAAAGGAGTTGCTATTTTAATTGGTTTTGCTATCGCTTTTGCTATTAATGCTGATGCCTTTCACATTTTCAATAAATTATCGAATGATGAAACTCTCCGTCATGTAGTCACTGAACGTGCGAGTCAGATAGCTTTGAGTTCTCCTAATTCTGAAACCATAACTCAGGCCGAGTTGGAAAGAATTAAAGTTGAGACTAATTCAGCTTTAAAAGATATTTCTCTACCAATTGGCTGGAATTCAGCTAACTTATCTCAACAGATAATTTGTAATTCTATCAACAAATCTAACTTAACAGATTATAGTGCTCCTAGCGATGGTCAAGAATGGAATTTGATCTTTAATCATTGTCTGCCTAACCAACAAAATTCTACTACTTTCTTTCTTCCCAAAAAAATATTTGAATTGATGCTAGCTTATCCTTTCGCAGCTTTGAAAATGATTGTAGGCTGGTTTTTGAGTGCTATAGCTATTGCAATGGGTGCACCTTTCTGGTTCGATTTACTTAGTAAAGTGGTTAATGTTCGCAATTCAGGTAGTCAGCCTCCCTCAGAGGATGTTTAAAAAGTCGGCTAGGTAGTAAAAAAGGGTAATGTTTTACATATATTGATAATGTAAAATGCAGGGAGTCGTAAACTAACTATTCAAACCTATCTACCTGTGCTGGTTGACTGACAAAACTCAGGCAGCAAATCGGTAAGATTTGACCGTAAACTCACGCTCAAATTGCTGTTGAGCTTGTTTTTTAGAAGCTAACGCAGGTTCAGGATCAACTCCGCCATGCAGAGCAAGGGTGGGAAATAGATGCCAGCCTTGATGCAAGCAACCCTTGAGCCAATTCCAGCCAATGCGAAAATAGCTGTTGCCGCGATTCCAATGAGCATCGACCCAGCGGCGTTTGCCCGTCGCCACGACTTGCTGCCCTTGCACCGTGAGGAGCAATGTCGTCACCGCTAAGACAAAGCACAATCGAGACAACGCTGGGACAGAGCGAATTTGGGAGCGTTCGAGTTGAAAGCCGTTGGATTTTTCGTCTCCGCAGTTCCTCTTCAATTTGAAATCGCTCGCTGTATTGTTGAAAGGTTTGTAGCGAGGCAGGTTCATTGGTAGCGACAAACCAGAGTTGACCGGAGAGCGGGTCGCGACCAAGTGCTAAATTCAAGTCAGACAAGGGGCGAGATTTGTTCAGGGTAATGCCGTGGAGCAAAATGCTTTCTCCCGCAGCCAGGTGATACTGATTCAATCGCTTCCAACCTCTATGAGGACGGTAAATCCAAGCATTGCTTTTGACTCGAATCCGAAAATGCCACTGTAACACGCCCTTGCAAGTAACGCATCAATTGCGTATTGGCAAAGCCTCGATCTGCCAAAAATCGTACTGATACTCCCTCTGGAATTAACCGCGCTGCGCGTTTGAGCATCCCTTGGTAAACCTCAAAGCAAACGCTACTACTGCCGTGGCGCAGCACCCGCCAAACGAGTGGAATCGCTCGTCCTCGATACTGGATCGATAAGCGAATCAGGCAATACTCGTCCCACAGCATCGTTGTATCTTCAATCAAACTGATCTCGGACACGCCCCAGTTGACCAATGCTGCTGCAATCAATGGACTGTATAACCGTTGCACGTTAATCCGGCTATTGTGCAACCAACGACTGAAGCGACGCTGATGACTCTGGGCAACCTTCGCTCGACTACTTACATAGATGCCCCATTTCGTCAAGCTGATGCATTCACTACAAATCACTCCAATTACCATCCAAACCAGGGTTTGCAGATGGCGTTGATCTGCCCAGTCACTCGATTGACCCAGCAAGTTGCAATACTGTTCGGTTAAGGTTGGTAATTGACAATATTCTCAACAGAAGTACAAGAATAGTAGCCTTTCAGTATCTGAAAAGTCTTAGTTTTTAGTTATCCGAACCGTATTGGGTTATACAAGTAAAGTCCTAACCCGAACTTAGCAGCAGCGCGTCTTAAAGCCATACTTTCACTTTTGCTTGCGACATCCCCGTAAGCCCATTCACGGATCTGTTTGCTTTTCGTGGTCTTGTCAAAATATTCTTCCGTAAGCGTTTCGGTTCCCGTTGCCTCACGAGTGAAACACCCCTCGGCTGCATGAATTGTGATTCTGGCTGTCAGGATTCTGACTTTTCCCGTTAAGTCTCTTTTGCAAGCTGCCAACCTTCACAAAGGTCGTGTAATTTTAACCAACCTCGCCACAGTACCTGGATACCAATAGGTGTTTTGCTTCGATGTTCAAGGTAGCCGCCAAGCCGAGCAGTGGCTTCAACGGCCCAGCTAACTGTTAGGACTTTGGGGAGTTTGGAAGACTTAGCTTTTAAAATCTTGAGTTCAAGAGAATTGAGAATTTCAGTGGCGGGGGCTAATGGCTGAGTACGGTGTAGATAGGTTAACTGCAATAGTTCTACAGCAATTACACTTAAGAAACCAATGAGAGTCTTCATCCCATCAGCAGCAAGCCTGTATTTTTCTACCTGACATCCAGACTTAAAAATTTTATGGTATTCTTCGACACGCCAGCGATAGGAGTACCAGCGTAAAATCATCGAAGCTGTCTCAATATCTGCAACAACTTCTGTAGTGAGAAGCATCCATTGTACAGGAGTTTCACCTTCAGGACAATCAACTTCTGTGGCATAAACAGCATAAATAGGTAGCGGCTCACGGTTATCAAAACGATAGGGTGTACGCAGATTTACAGCACAAAACCTGATAGCCAGTTTTGTTTTACGGGCAGGGCGCTCTTGAGTTGGTGGTAATTCGATTTCCTGCTGAAAACTTATGGGTTGTGCTTCTAATTTAGACCACAGCCGTTCGCTATCATGATCCAAACTACGGTTATGAGCCGCACGAACCAGAACTCCGGTACGCTTGAGTTGACGAACTTGATCAAAAACTTCTGTAATATCACCTTCACGGTCGAAAACGTGAATAACCCGTGTGTCCTGACTCACAAAGCTTTCTACAGTAGTCATCGCTTCTACCCATTTATAAGATTCTTTCTGTTCAAATGGGCGGTTTCGGGCTTCTTTTCGGGCTGCGGCTTGTCGCTGCTTCTTCTGTGTTCGGGTTTCATCGAGCGGCGGCTTTTGTTTTGGCTCTCGATTCCACAGTTTCTGCCATAACAGACCCAAGGATTGGCCGTTCTGTGGTTCTATTGCTAAAGCACTGTGCAATATTAGACCGTTCCCTCCTTTTCCAATTGGACCGTAACCTTCTTTTTTAGCTTGTATAAGCTAATAAGCATTTAAACTGCAACATAATGATTATTCCCTTTATCCTTGATCTGGCGATGCCACTTAATCACTAACTCACCTTGGTTTAGCAGCCTATCCAGTAGTAGCTTCAATTCATCTACTGATTGAAATAAACGATGAGCGATGTATTCCTTACACGAATGCCAAACT
>JAHHHE010000038.1 GCA_019359535.1 Gloeocapsa sp. UFS-A4-WI-NPMV-4B04 | reverse complement strand
ATCAGGAAGTGGTGGTGGTATTGAATGCGGATACACAAGTCAACCACGGCCAAGTTATTGCTGTGATGGATCAGTTGCGCTCTGTCAAGGGTGCTAAGTTGGCGATCGCTACTCAACAGCCTTAGCCATTGCTGATTCAATACTAATTGCTATCCATTATCCATTTTCAGAATGCGCCATTACCTATGAAAGCTGATTAGATCAACTTGTTTACTGCACAATTATTAACAACAAATTCTTCACTACTAAGTAATTTTATTCAACACTAAATTAAATTTTAATAATTAAGTTTGACAGCCTGTCTTTTGACTATTGACAGGTACTACATTTAATCTAATAAAGATTGTTATTTAGTTAACTGAAGATATGAAATATCATTGCGCGTGTTCTCATCACATAACTACCACAATTACATCGTCATGACAAGCAAATAGTATTCCAAAAATTTAATTTTTTAACTTCAAGGCACTCTCTGAAAATAGATAGAGTAATGCCCTAGCTTTGCTGTGTTGAATTGTAATAGTTTTTGATACTTCCTAATATTCGCCTGTTTCTTTGAGGTCAAAATAACTACTTCTTAAAATTTTATGAGTTGATAAATTTATTGTTTTGCTGTTTACATTCACTCCTTTAGTTTGGTCGTTAGTTTCTACTGAAGTAACTATTATTTGCTGTGTTTTCTAGTAGTCCCTCTTTAATAAATAAACATGAAATTACATTTTATTTTGCATAGCATTACCTTACTTAGCTGGGGTTTTGTACCAGTCGCGATCGCCGAGCCAAATTCTCGTTTAGACAATGAAATTTCGAGTACCAGCAATCCAGCATTGCTATTGCTACTTAATCCCACAACAAAAAATTCAGATCAGCCCAGTAAAGCACAGCTTGTCTACACCAGTAATCAGTCACTAATTCAAAAGTTGAGATCAAAACCTAGCGTAAGCCCAGTTCAAACTGAAGGTAAGCCGCCCCAACCAGACGGGGAAGATGCTAATATTACTCAACTCAACGACATAGAACTTCCCTACACCAGTGCTGATTTACTAACTCAACAATCTCCCTCAATAGAAGTTAGCCCCTCTGAAATCAACGGGGTAGATGAGGAGGAAGTTGAATCAAATTCTTCTCCAGACGAAACTGAACCCTCTGTTACGGACGATTCCGAAATTCTGCTTGATGTAGAGGGAGCGAGAGATCCTTTTACTCCGACATCTTCGCCCGTATACGAAATTACTGAAGAAGAAATCCAACAGCAAAATCCTAATAGTCTAGCGGAAATATTGAGAGGATTACCTGGATTTGCGATCAATGATGTTGGGTTTGGGGCAGATATTCACACAGGTACATTTTTTCGGGGACAGTCAATTAATCAGACTGTATACCTACTCAATGGTAGACCCATTAACACTAATATCAATACTTATCATGGAGCTACTGACTTAAATAGTATTCCTGTAGATGCTATTGAATCAGTTGAATTATCTAGCGGCACAAGTTCAACTTTGTATGGTTCAGAAGCGTTTGGAGGAGTTGTTAATGTAATTACCAAACAAGGTAATCAAATTCCGAGATTTAATGGTTTAGCTGAATTTGGTTCTTACGATCAGTCTAACTATCGAGGTAGCTATGGTGGCAGTTTCGGCTCTTTAAAGTTAAACATTGGCTATGAAGAGTATTCAGCAGAAAATCGTTATCGAGTTCCTCTAGGTGCAGCAAATCGTGACGCAGAAGGCTTTTTGTTTAATGGAGACACTGCTACCAGCAACTATTATGGCAGTGCTACTCTCGATTTAAATTCCAGAAATACCCTAAGCTTTGATGCTTATAAAATTAGCAGTCGTCGGGGTCTACTTTATTTTGGTTTCCCTCTACAAAGAGACCGATTAGACCACGATGTACTTAATGTTGGTCTATCTTGGAGAACTTTGCTTGGTGGTGGCGAAGACTCTATTCTTAATACTACATTTTCGTACAATCAAGATTACTTCAATACTTATGGTCCAACTCAAAATGTCTTTTTCCGCACAGGCACACTTAATTCACAAGCACTCAACGCTAGAGTAGAACACGATTGGCAGCTAACTTCTACCAATAATCTGCGTTGGGGTTTTGATCTGCAAAACAGCGACTTAAATGGTGATGTTTTGAGTACAGCGCCCAATCTGATCGCTTTAAATGAAAGTGAAAATAGAGATAGGTTTCATACAGCACTGTTCGCTTTAAATACCTGGAAAATTAGCGATCGCTTTCAAACAGATTTCGGACTAAGACAAAACTTTAATAGTGAGTTTGGCAGTTATTTAAACCCCAGCGTTGGCTTAAGATGGGCCGCTAGCCCAAATGTTGCCTTACGTGGTAGCTGGGCTTCAGTTCAGCGCAACCCTGGCTTAGACCAATTGTATGTCTTTGATGCCGTACATAACTGGTTACCCAACCCTGACTTAGAACCAGAAACTGGCTCTTCTTGGTCGGCTGGAATTGATGTTAGTTTATCCCGAAGTTTGACAGGACAGTTTACTTACTTTAGTAGCAGTTTAAGCGATCGCCTGGGAATTCAAGACGGGCGTTGGGCTAATATTGGTTTAGTAAATACAAACGGGTTAGAGGCAGCGCTGAAGTGGCAAATGAGTCCTCGGTGGTCAACCTTTCTTAACTATACTTATACAGATGCGCGGATCGAGACAGGTCCAGAAAAAGGATTACAGTTAGGCTTAGTTCCATTCTCGGTAGGACAACTAGGTATCGGCTATCAATCTGGAGGATGGCAAGTTAATTTGTTTGCTAGTTACCACAGTGGCGCACGTAGAGCTTTCTTTAACAATCCTGGCGACAGTACGACAGATTTCTCGCCATCTTTCCTAAATTTAGATTTAGCTGCACGTATTCCTTTGTTTAAAAACTTAGGCTTGACAGTTTTTCTAGAAAACTTGGCAGATGTGCGTTATGAAAGAGCTAATCGAATTTATCACCCTGGTTTAACTTTCCGCGTCGGTCTATCTTCTGATATTTGAGAAAAGGTTGTTTGCCTGAGAAAATGTATTCTTCTATCTTTTTGTCGTACCTGTTGAGTTAAACTCAGCAGGGCGAGCACCCTGCTTTGATGCTGTAAACCCACAGTGAGAAGTTTTTTAATGCAGCCTTGACAAGACCTTGCTTACAAGTTTTGTAGTGTCTAATGTTTAGTCTTAAACGACTTTGCTATTCTGCTAATTTTTAACACATAAAATATCCAAATTTTATAGTCTTAACAAAAAATGACTTAAATTCAAATAAATTTATATTTTAAAATTATTGAGTTAATATACTAACATAGTCATAAGTATATTCATTTATAGCTCTACCAAAAGTAATATTTTTGAGATAAAGTAGGAAAATTTGATTTAAGTAACAGATAAATTTACAGATCAAATCCTCAGGTTAAAAGTCAAAGTCTCGAATATAAAAGACTCGAACAAGATTTAAAACTGAGAATAAACTATTGGATATTAAGTCATCAAAACCTTTACCTAACAGAGTAAATCGAACTAAAAAACCACGAGCGAAGTGCGGGAACCCCCAAGCAGAGGAGCAATAAGATGAAAGCTGTACTGATTAATCACGAGGCAGCGAGACTCGAAGCTCTCAACCAGTATGAAATTCTCGACACTGCTGCTGAAAGTGCATTTGATGATCTCGCTCGTTTAGCATCATATATCTGCGGAACCCCGATCGCACTGATTAATCTTATTGATGCAAATCGTCAGTGGTTTAAAGCAAAAGTGGGTTTAGATGCCAATGAATTACCTCTTGATACCGGGTTCTGTCCGATTACCATTGGGCAAAGCGATATTGTAATTATTCCTGATACGTTGGCGGATCAGGAATCGCGAGAAAATTTGGTAGTAACCCAAAACCCTTACGTCCGATTTTACGCAGGTGCACCATTAATTACAGCAGAAGGATACGCGATCGGAACGCTGTGTGTTGTGGACTATGTACCACGACAGCTTAACGAAGAACAGATAGAGGCTTTTCTTGCTTTGAGCCGTCAGGTAGTTAGCCAGCTTGAGTTACGGCGAAATTTAGCTAAACTTGCTCAGATTACTACCCAGTACAAAGTAGTTGAGGAATCGCTAAAAAAAGCAGCTACTGAAAACCTGTGCCTTGCACGTGCTGTTGCTTCAGCCTCAGATGGAATTTTGATTACAGATCCAAACCAACCAGACAACCCTGTAATTTATACAAATCCTGCCTTCTCGCGGACTACTGGATATCAGCCAGAAGAAATTATTGGGCGCAACTGCCGATTTTTGCAAGGTTCAGGTACAGATATAAATGCGATCGCGCAAATTAATAGCGGTATTGCTGCAGGACGAGAAGTTAAAGCCACACTACTAAACTATCGCCAAGATGGTCAGCCTTTCTGGAACGAATTGAAAATATCGCCAGTGTTTTCAGAAACAGGTGAACTACTCAACTTTATCGGCATTCAAACAGATATCACTGGGCGTAAGCAGGCAGAAGCAGCGCTAAAAGAGAGTGAGGAACGATATCGTTCTGTTGTAGCGGCAATGCAAGAAGGCATCGTTCTTCAGCATTCTGATGGTAGTATCCATGCTTGCAATGCTAGTGCTGAACGCATACTAGGGCTTTCAATTGAGCAAATGACGGGAAGGACATCCCAAGATCCGCGCTGGCGGGCAATTCATGAAGACGGTTCTCCCTTTCCTGGCGAAACTCATCCGGCAATGGTTAGTTTACGTACAGGAAAAACCTGCTCAAACGTGATCATGGGAGTTTACAAGCCAGATAATCTACTGACTTGGATTTCAATTAATTCACAACCTCTGAGTTCGCTAGGAGAAACAATACCCTATGCTGTAGTTGCCTCATTTTCAGATATTACTCAACGCAAGCAGGCAGAAGAAAATCTGCGATCGCGAGAAACTCTACTGCGTTCGATGGCTAATGCCTCACCATTGGCGTTTTACGTCGTCGACAACCGTACCGATGAGATTCTTTATTTTAATCATCGCTTCTGCGAAATTTGGGGCATTCAACACCTAGAAGAGCGAATGCAGCGCCGCGAACTGAAAAACAACGATATCATTCCCGGCTGCCTGCCACGAGTAGCAGATATTCCAGCTTTTGCTGAATCTTGTAACCCTTTGCAAAGTGAAGAAAATCGCGTTGTTGTTGAAGACGAAATTTTGTTTAATGATGGTCGCACCATCCGGCGGTTTTCTACGCAAATTCGAGACGAGCAAGATCGTTATTTTGGGCGTTTGTATCTTTTCGAGGACATCAGCGATCGCCAGCACGCAGAGCAGAAAATCCGCGGACAAGCCGCTTTACTCAATGTTGCAACAGACGCAATTATCGTTCGAGATTTAGAAAACAAAATTTTATTTTGGAATAAAAGTGCCGAGCGAATTTATGGCTGGAAAGTAGAAGAAGTTTTAGGCAAGAATGCCAATCAGTTTTTGTACAATGATTTACATGAAATTGCTGAAGTGAAGAAGCTCGTTGTAGATCAAGGTGAATGGCAGGGTGAGTTGCATAAAATAACCAAATCTGGGCAAGACATCATTGTTCAAAGTCGCTGGACATTGGTACGCGATGCCCCAGAGGGGCAATGCCTGTGGCATCGCGATCACAATTGCAAATCAATCCTCAGCGTTGACACTGACATTACCGAAAAGAAACAACTGGAATCGCAGTTTCTCCGCGCTCAACGCATGGAGAGCATTGGTACACTCGCAGGTGGAATTGCCCACGATTTGAATAATGTTCTAGCTCCAATTTTGATGTCTGCTCAACTAATGCAGATGAAAATGCCCGACGAGCAAAGTCAACGGCTACTTAAAACAATCGAAACCAACGCCAAACGTGGGGGAGCTTTAGTTAAGCAAGTGCTGTCATTTGCGCGCGGAATCGAAGGCAAGCGCACGATTATTCAAGTTCGGCATCTAATTTTTGAAATCAGACAGATTGCACTCCAGACATTCCCAAAATCAATTGAATTTTACACAGCTTTAGCACCAGAGCTTTGGTCTATCAGCGCAAATGCGACGCAGCTGCATCAAGTGTTAATGAATCTTTGCGTCAATGCTCGTGATGCAATGCCCAGTGGTGGTACTTTAAGTATTTCTGCCGAAAACGTATTCATTGATCAAAACTATGCGCGGATGAATCTTAATGCGTCTGTTGGTGCGTACATTTTAATTACTGTTACGGATACTGGCACAGGCATTGCACCTGAAATATTGGATAAAATTTTTGAACCATTTTTTACAACTAAAGAGCAAGGCAAAGGTACAGGGCTTGGTCTTTCAACAACAACTGGAATTATTAAAAGTCACGGCGGTTTTGTAAATGTTTATAGTGAGTTGGGAAAAGGTACACAATTTAAGGTGTACTTGCCAGCAGCAGCAGGAACTACTACGCAGCCAACAGAAAGTATGGAATTGCCTATAGGGCGTGGAGAATTAATTCTCGTTGTCGATGACGAAGCGGCAATTTGTGAAGTTACCAAAACATCCCTAGAAACCTACGATTACAGAGTGCTTACAGCTAGTGATGGGATTGAGGCGATCGCTGTGTATGCCCAGCATCAAGATGAAATCAGTGTTGTGTTGATGGATATGATGATGCCCTCTATGGATGGACTAACCACTATCCCCACGTTGCAAAAAATTAGCCCCCAAGTCAAGATTATTGCTCTCAGTGGGCTAGCATCAAGAGATCAAGTTAGTGCAGCTATGGGGGCTGGAGTTAAAGCATTTTTAGCCAAACCTTTTACAGCGCAGGAATTACTAAAAACTATTAACTCTGTTCTGAACACTAAATGAATCGACCTGTGTTAATTTTTTGAAGGTGCGCTGAAAACTTGATATGACTTTGGAAGAAAAAAAATTGACAGAAGCTCCTTTGTGGTTACGGGTATGGCGTATTCAGAAGGAAAATCTGCAACTGATCCTGATCGCCTTGTGTCTAGCACTTTTGATTAGAACGTTTGTAGCAGAACCGCGCTACATTCCCTCTGATTCGATGCTACCAACCTTAGAAAAAGGCGATCGCTTGGTTGTCGAAAAAATCTCTGATCGTTTTCACCCACCCACGACCGGAGATATTATTGTTTTTGAGCCACCGGAGAAACTGCAAGTTTTAGGATATGCCAAAGATCAAGCGTTCATCAAGCGCGTTATTGGTGAGCCTGGTCAAATTGTTGCTATTGCCAATCACCAAGTCTACCTAAACGGTGAACCACTGAAGGAAAACTACATAGCTGAGGCTCCTGCTTATCAGTGGGGAGCAATGCAGGTTCCTGAAGGTGAATTTTTTGTGATGGGAGATAATCGCAACGATAGCAATGATTCCCACGTCTGGGGTTTTCTACCTAGAAAAAATATTATCGGTCGCGCTCGGTTTCGTTTTTGGCCCCTCAATCGGCTCGGTTTTGTTGAACAAGGCATTAGGGGCTAGGGAGCAGGAGGAAGATTTAGATAAGCTGGTTTAAACGTGGTAAATGTTGTATTAAGCACCAGTCAACGACCTGTGGTCGCTTTTAACCTAATCCCTAACCCCTCTTTAAAAGCGTAGATAGTGCATTAGCTGAGTAATGAGATGACCAGATAGTGATAACCGCTTTTGGAAGTCAACCAAATTTCGGTACGGCCCAGCTGATATGCGATTTTGTACTACAGTTTTAGCTAGAGCCAAATCAATAGATGGAATTTGGATTAGTTTCTCGACTGTTGCAGTATTAGGGTTAATAAGTTCTGGAGTAGATTCGTTGTAATAACAAAATTTTAGAATCGGCTCTAAAGGCTTTAGTCGCCCTAGTGGCATATTTAAAGCCGCAGCGATGTCCTCAACGCAGTAAAACTGAACTCCAGAACGGCAGAGTTCAACAAGTGATCGCGCCTGGTGAATTGATAATCCCGGAAGCCTTAGCCAGTCATCTACACTAGCTTGATTCACATCAATCTGAATACCTAGCTTTGCTGCTACTGTAATTTCTGCCATTGATTCCAGCCGATAGTAGGGATCGTTAAGTAGCCTAGTGCGGATGGCAAGAAACTGTGGATTCAGTTGTCGCAGTCGATTCGAGGGTAGCCAGTTTTGCATGGTGAAGCATTCTTAGCAGAGGAGCATTCTTAGCAGAGGAGTGGGGGAGTGGGGTGCAGGGGAGATATTATTGCCTCTAGCCTCTTGCCTTTAAATTTAACTTATTCGATTTATTAGTTGGCGGCGTTTTTGCTCAAATTCATACTCCGAGATTAGCCCATCTTGGCGGAGGCGATCGAGTTGGCGCAGTGCATCGGCGATC
The DNA here is from genome assembly GCA_019359535.1 of Gloeocapsa sp. UFS-A4-WI-NPMV-4B04. Lineage (GTDB taxonomy): Bacteria > Cyanobacteriota > Cyanobacteriia > Cyanobacteriales > Chroococcidiopsidaceae > JAHHHE01. Next base: position 26,207 of record JAHHHE010000038.1, on the reverse strand, counting down.
GCATTTACATTAGTTTGCTCAACAATTTTTGGTTTTGGTGGTGGTGGTGCGCTTACCAGTTCTAGATTGGAATTAAAATTGTAGTCAAATTCATCTTCATTTTGGAACAAGTACCAAATAGCATCAATAGCACTGGCTACACGCGGAATGGGAGTCCACGATAGCAGCAAATACAGCAGTCCCCACACAGGCTGTCCCAGATAAAACTTATGTAATCCAGAGATCGGGCTTAAAGTTCCTGTAAAAGCTATAATTGCGGCAACTTTTCGACTTTTGTGCTTATTTAACATAGTCAGGACAACTCCACCCTAGCCACACTTACGAAGTTTTGAAATTTTGTTTTCAGTTCACCTACCAAGCGCCTAAATACCAATTAATACGCTAAGTTGCTGCACTCTTTTATAATATTGATTTCCTTACACAATTAGCCGCAACGTGCATTATCTTCTCAAGCGCGAAGGAGCGATCGCTACAGCAAATCAAGCAATCAAAATTTTCTTGATCGCATTCAAGTATTTCCAACTTGCTCCTAAGTCGAACGTATATCACAAACTCGCTTTTAAGTCAAGTGCAGAAATCTCGATAAAACTCTAATTATATTGAAACCTTGGCTCTAGATTAGAATAATACCAGATGTAACAGTAATAACTCCTGAGTTTCACTACTTAGGTAAACAAAAGTGCTATGGGATTTTTTGACTCTGAGATAGTTCAGCAAGAAGCAAAACATCTGTTTGAAGAGTATCAAGCCTTAGTTCAGCTAGGAAATAACTACGGCAAGTTTGACCGCGAAGGTAAAAAACTGTTTATTGACCAGATGGAAGCGATGATGGAGCGCTACCGCATTTTTATGAAGCGGTTTGAGCTATCAGAAGACTTCATGGCTCAAATGACCGTAGAACAGCTTAAAACGCAGCTAAATCAGTTTGGTGTCACCCCGCAGCAAATGTTTGACCAAATGAACTTTACTTTGCAACGCATGAAATCTGAATTAGAAAAGCAGCCTTAATCAGCTTTAAGCGGTTAGCTAATCAGAAAAAAAGCATTGTTGGCAGACATTTTGGCAAGATAACCTTTACCAAACTAACCACTGACAGCTAATTTGGGCGGTCAAACTGAGAAGCAGGGCGGAAACGCTGCACAGGTGTATTCTTTAATGCCTTGGTCATAAAATCACGCCAAATCGGTGCAACCATACCACCGCCCGTTGCTCCATGTCCTAAAGGTCTGTAGTTGTCATTTCCTATCCAAACGGCAGTTGCTAATTGAGGCACATAGCCAACAAACCAAATATCCCGTTCTGATGATGTGGTTCCAGTTTTTCCAGCTGCTGGACGACCAATTTGTGCTGCTCTACCAGTACCGTTAGTAACCACACCCTGTAAGACGCTCGTCAGCGATGCTGCTGCCCAAGGCTCAAGCACAAGTTGCGGCTTAGGTGTGTTGTCTAACAATACATTTCCACTACTATCGGTTACACGGACAATCACAGTTGGCTCAGACTGCCAGCCATAATTAGCAATTGTGGCATAAGCACTAGCCATTTCTAATGGAGTCACACCAATTGCACCCAATGGCAAAGAAATAACTGGTTCCATTGGGCTATTGATTCCCAAAGTGCGACAGATTTCTATGACTTTGTTTAGCCCCACAGAGCGCCCAATCTTAATCGCTGGCACATTACGAGATACCTCTAGCGCTTTACGAATCGACATTGGGCCATTAAAGGTGTTGTCGTAATTTCTAGGAGTATAAAGATTTACACTACCGTCTCGATAGCTTGCTGGCGTATCGTACACAATTGAGTTTGGCGTATACTTACCAGAGGCAAAAGCTGCGTAGTAGACAAAGGGTTTAAACGCAGAGCCAGGTTGACGTTGAGCTTGAGTAGCACGGTTAAACTCACTCTTTTTAGGATCAACGCCACCGACCAATGCTTTAATAAAATGGGTGCGTGGATCAACGGCAACAAGAGCCATTTGATCGGCGTATAGTCCTTGACCACGGAGTCTTCTATGCCAACGGCTGACGGTTTCTTCTGCCATCTGTTGCATATTCGCATCAACAGAAGTTTGAACTCTCATGCCACCTTTGAGTACGGCATCACGACCAAAACGCCTGATCAACTCCTGGGAGGCTGCATTTGTAACGTGGGGCGTTGCGCTGCCTTGAAACGATTTAACCCTACCAAATTTTAGTTTTTCCTCACTCGCCGCCGCTTTTTCTTCAGGCGTGATCCATCCTAGATCTTGCATCCGAGTCAAAACTATGTCCTGTCGCTGTTTTGCCAGCTTCATGTTCATAAAAGGACTGTAATCCTGCGGTGCTTGGATTAATCCTGCCATCATCGCCGACTCAGCCAAGTTTAAATTCGCGCTGGACTTACCAAAATAGGTTCGTGCAGCAGTTTGAATACCATAGTTGTTATGACCCCAATAAACTTGATTGAGGTACATTTCTAGAATCTGATCTTTTTTCAGGATTTGCTCTATGCGGATTGCCAATACCGCTTCTGCCACCTTGCGGCTAAACTTGCGCTCTTTAGAAAGAAAAATATTTTTTACTAGCTGCATACTCAGAGTCGAACCGCCTTCGACGGTTGAACCCCTCTGCCAGTTAACTAATAAGGCGCGACCCACGCTGGTAAGATTAATACCGTGATGATCATAAAAGTGACTATCTTCGATCGCCATTACGGCTCGTTTCAAGTCTGGCGATATTTTGTCTAAAGGTACAACTTCACGGTTAGCTTCACCATGAACACTGGCAAGTAATTTGCCCTTAATGTCGTAAATGTAGCTTGTTTCTGAAGGAAAGTAATTGCGTAAAATTCTGACATCGGGCAGGTTGCGGAAGCTAATTGCTAGCCCAACCAGTCCCCCGGCTACAATGGCACTAGCCAACATCGTTATTCCTAGCAGAGTGCCGCCAGTTACCTTACCGACTCCTTTGAAAAAGTCAAGGTTGGAAGATTGATCTCTCGGTTGTTTTTTGTGAACAATGGACGACACGACGTTTTCACTTCCTCACTTATAGTGAAGGGCGTAGATTCAAAAGGAAACAAACAGAATTAATTTTGTATTTATAGTAGTCTGACATCTAAGACATTGAGAAGAGAGCGCGTGAGTGCAACAAATTTAACTTATATTGTGCAAAAAATAGCTAAAAGTCAATCTCCTACTATGGCGCAAAAATTTGCCTGGCTGCGTCGCGGTGTAAATGAAATTTTCCCAGATCAGACTGATTCTACAAATGAGTCGGAAAACCTTGAGCAGCGTTTGGCGACTTCTAACCGACCATTGCGTGTCAAATTGGGCATTGATCCTACAGGCACTGAAATTCACCTTGGTCATAGTATCCCAGTGCGAAAACTGCGGGCGTTTCAGGATGCTGGACATACAGCAGTTTTAATTATTGGTGATTTTACAGCGAGAATTGGCGATCCTACTGGTAAATCAGAGGTGCGTCGCCAGTTGACCGAGGAAATGGCGTTAAATAACGCCAACAATTATCTAGACTCCTTGCGTCCTATTTTAGATTTTGACACACCCGGAAGGTTAGAAGTTCGTTACAACTCCGAGTGGCTCTCGAAGTTAGATTTGGCAAAAATTTTAGAGCTACTAGCCACAATGACTGTAGGACAAATGCTGGCAAAGGAGGGTTTTGCTGAACGCTATGAAACCCAAAATCCAATTTATCTACATGAGTTTTTGTACCCCTTGATGCAAGGCTATGATTCGGTTGCGGTTGAAGCAGATGTGGAATTGGGAGGTACAGATCAGAAGTTTAACATCGCTGTGGGGCGAGATTTGCAAAAACATTTTGGTCAACAGCCTCAGTTTGGAATGTTAATGCCGATTTTAATCGGCACAGATGGAGTACAGAAAATGTCCAAGTCTTTGGGCAATTATATTGGGCTGCAAGATGATCCACTGACAATGTATTCCAAACTAGAGAAAATTCCTGATAATTTGCTCTCGCAATATTTTGAATTATTAACTAATTTACCTTTGGATCAATTACCAGAACAGCCGCGCGATCGCCAAAAACTTCTCGCTCTTGATGTTCTCACTCAGTACAGAGGTAAGGAAGCCGCCCTGCAAGCCCAGCAGGCGGCTATGTCTCTGATTCAAGGTGACACGACAAATACATCTGCTGTCCCAGAATTTTCGCTCATCTCTGTCCAGTTTCCTGCTAAGTTGTTTTATATTCTTAGTGCTAGTGGTCTGTGCAAAAGTAGTGGGGAAGGACGGCGACAAATTCAAGGTGGTGCGGTGCGGATAGACGGCGATCGCATCGAACAAGTAGATCTCACCTTTGACTCACCAAATGATTTATATGAACGAGTTTTGCAAGTGGGGAAAAATAAGTTTGTGCGTTTTGTACCCTAAGAATAAATGTCAGTAACACGCATTATTGTTCCTTTAGATGTAGCGACAGAAGCAGCCGCGATCGCTCTCGTTGACCAATTACCAGAAGTGACTTTTTGGAAAGTCGGTTTAGAATTATTTGTTAGTAGTGGCCCTGGAATTTTGGCAGCGCTAAAAAACAGGCAAAAGCGCATTTTTCTGGATCTCAAATTTCACGATATCCCTAACACTGTTGCTGGCGCTTGTCGTGCAGCTGCTCATTACGGCGTTGATTTATTGACAATTCACGCTACTTGTGGTATCAAAGCGCTAAAGTTGGCTAGTCTCGCTCTCCAAGAAGGAGCAGACACGGCAGGTGTTTCACCGCCTAAGCTAATTGCAATTACACTGCTTACAAGTCTTTCATCTAGGCAGCTAGCTTTTGAATTAAAAATGCCCTTAGAACTGCCAGAATATGCCCTCCAAATGGCGCTAATGGCACAAGAAAGCGGTTTAGATGGGGCAGTTTGTTCTCCCCAGGAAGTCGCTAATTTACGGCAAACTTGTGGCGATGATTTTTTGCTTGTTTGTCCTGGTGTACGACCGAGTTGGGCAACGGCTGGAGATCAAAAGCGATCGCTTACTCCAGCCCAAGCGCTCAAAGCGGGCGCAGATTACCTCGTCATTGGTCGTCCGATCACTGCGGCTGCTGATCCAAAGTTAGCTTGGCAGAGAATTTGTGATGAGCTAGTAGATGTTTTATGACTTCTAGGCAAGAGGCAAGAATAATTTATTTTATCCTTTTGACTTTTTACTTTTTGCTATTTTCACCCCATCCTACCGCAAGGGCAAAGCTTTATAACTCTCAGAGCCGAAATTGTCAAGCTCAAGATGTAGAGATATTAACGGCTCAACTATTAAAAGATTTACCTAGCTATGCAAATCGCGTCAGTCAACGCCTCCGCCGCCCTAATAGAACATTTGATATTTACACTTATGTACTTCTAGCAGGTCGCCCAGAGTTTGCACCTCTGACACTTGGCCCTGGTGAATATCTGCCGTCGGAACCCGCAGCTTTGGATGAAACGACACAGGTATTTATCACAACATTAGAAAGGCAATACACAGATGGCAAACCAGTTGAATTACAGGAATACCACTGGCTATTTTTAACTAAAACTGATGGTGGCTGGCGGCTGGCAATGATGTTCTCTCGTACTGGTACTTATCCATCTAAACAACCTCCTACACGCCCACGAGACAGTAGTAATGGAGTAATTGCTCAGGCAGTTCGTACCTGGCTGCGCGATTGTCAAGCTGGAAGTGTACGAGTTGGGTTTTCTGCAAATTAATCGAAATTCTGAATAGTTTTCGGAGTTTTCCGGCTAAAAGTGCGATCGCCCTTTTAGAGATGCCCCAGATAACGGACTATACCGTTTCCAACCAATCAAATACTCGATCTAGCTGTTCTAGTGTCACCAGTCCATATTGCCAAAGAATCATCGGCAGTAGATTTGGGTCTTGTTCTCCCTGTTTTTGAGCAAGCGCAATCGAAGCATCAGGAATAGCCAACTCCTCCTGCAAGAATCTAATCAATTTAGCGGGAATCATGGATTTCATAAATATTTTTCTATAACTGCAACTCAGTGTAACAACAATTGTAAAGTTTTGCAAAATTTATTAATAATAATTCAGTTTTAGGGATGCCGATACTCATAAATCTTTCATCCTTTCTTTAGCCAAACCTAATCACTCCATCTTCCGTAGTTGAGCTGACGTATAAAAGTTCCCTATATTAGCCATCAGCAGGTATATAGCACAAATTAATAATTTTGTTTACACAAGTTAATTAAGCTGTTATATTTATTTACATATCAATCTTGGAGATTGTGACTATGCCCTTGACCATCGAGTCCGCTCAAAATATTTTCTCTAATACTCAAGTTCCTAGTCCGATTCCAGCCACTATAGCCTTGTTCGATCAACTGAGTGTTGATGATCAACTAGCATTACTTTGGTATGCCTATACCGAAATGGGTCGTTCAATCACTCCTGCTGCTGTAGGAGCAGCACGTCTCCAGTTTGCTGAAGGTTTACTAAAAGAGATTCAGCAGATGTCTACTGAAGACCAAATGCAAGTTATGAGAGAACTTGCTCAAAATGCCGACACCCATATCAGCCGTTCCTATGGGTTCTTCAGTGTCAACACCAAGTTAGCTTTTTGGTACGAGTTAGCAGAGTTGATGAAACAGGGTGTTGTCGCTCCTGTCCCGACTGGCTATCAGATGTCGCCTGGTGTCCAGGTAGTGCTAGACTCAATCAAGAAACTCGATCCAGGTCAGCAAATCACCGTCCTACGTAACACTGTAGTAGATATGGGATTTGAGCCTGTTGCTCCCAGTAGTGATACAACTGCGGAACCGTTGTTTGAACGCAGTGAGCCAGCTCCTACTAAGATTAATGTTGAGGGAATCACAGAGCCTGCTGTAATCAGCTATTTTACAGCGATGAACTCAGATAACTTTGAAACTGCGATCGCATTATTTACTTTCGACGGTGCTTTACAGCCGCCATTCCAGAAGCCGATTGTTGGTCGTGAAGCGATCGCCCAATATATGCGCGCTGAAGCACAGGGACTCAATATTATGCCAAAGCAGGGCATATCCCAGACTCTACCAGATGGTTCTAAGCAGGTGAAAATTACAGGGGTAGTCCAAACTCCTTGGTTTGGTGTCAATGTTGGCATGAACATTAGCTGGCGGTTCTTGCTCAATCCCGAAGGCAAAATCTTCTTTGTAGCGATTGATATGCTGGCATCTCCCGAAGAACTCCTAAGTCTGCGTCCTCGGTAAAATGTGAGTAGTGAGTAGTGAGTAGAAAAGAACGAGATCTATCTACTACTTCACTTTCTTCTACTTGCTGCTGGCGCGGATCTCGTCTAATTTTTGTCGCACTTCCTGAATATCTTGCCACATTAACCATTTAGGACTGCCTTGTTCACGCGCCGGATTTCGCAGTAGATAAGCTGGATGCAGGATTGGCATACACAAACGTCCTTCCCACTCAATCCAAGTTCCGCGAATTTTTGTAATACCCTGTTTATTTCCCGTTAAACCTTTGACAGATGTAGCGCCAGTAAAGAGAATAATTTTTGGGTCAACAAGGCGAATCTGCTCTAAAAGGTAGGGTTTGCAAGCTGCTACTTCTTCGGTAGTAGGAACACGGTTATTTGGTGGGCGGCATTTTATAATATTGCAGATATAGATATCGTGTTCAGGATCAAGCTTGACCGATGCTAGTATTTTTTCTAACAGTTGCCCAGCTCTACCCACAAATGGTAAACCCGTTTCGTCTTCGTTTTGCCCTGGCGCTTCTCCAATGATCATGATATCTGCCTGAAAATTGCCACGTCCAACAACAGCATGATGGCGATTTTCTCCTAGTCCACATCTATGGCACTCGTTACAATGTTGTGCCAATTGAGTCATGGTTTCATAAGTGCCAGCAGGAATAGGAATTTTGGCACTTGTGGGAATCAGCTTTGTTTGCGACACCGGAGGCGTTGTCGGATCAACAGTTGAGTCGTTAAATAAGCTGAGTTGGTCGTCGCTGCTCATGAAAATAGGGAGGGCATCAAGTTAATTTAAAACTTGCTGGAATGGTTTGTAGCATCCGAGCTTCGTGCCTCAATTTTAGAGCTTTCTTTAGTAGTTGGATGTTAAAAAGTGCAATTTTATTTTGATTAGCTAAAAAATCAGTCATGATAAAGGTAAGTCCGCCGCAATATTCTAGGCGCACTTATGTTAAATTCACCACTTTTTGGCGATCGCACCGATGCTGGCGAACAGCTAGCTGAAGCGATTAAATTTAATTTGACCGAGACGGCCAATTTATCTGCGGTTTCGACTCCAGTGATTGTGTATGCGTTGCCGCGAGGCGGACTACCAGTAGCCGAACCTGTGGCGCGTCTACTGAATTGCCCGTTAGATATTGTAGTCGCGAAAAAAATTGGTCATCCTAAAAATTCAGAGTTAGCGATCGGTGCTGTGACAGCAGATGGAAACGTGCTGTGGGATGAGCAAACGCCACTTCGTAGCCAGCGCTCCCGTGAAGGACAAGTAGCGCTAACTGAAGCATTACAAAAAGCCCAGTTTCAACTAGCTCAATTAAGTCCTGCTTGCCCTCAAGTTAATCCCCAAGGTGCGATCGCAATTTTGGTTGATGATGGTATTGCTACGGGGATGACAATGGCAGTAGCGGCGCAAGCTTTAAGAGCGCAAAAGCCAGCAGCAGTTTGGCTATGTGCGCCCCTTGCTCCATCGCCGTTATTGCCTTGGTTGGAGCAGTGGGGCGATCGCCTAATTATCCTAGAAACGCCAGAGCCTTTTTTCAGTGTTAGTCGCTTTTATAGCCAATTTCCGCAAGTAGAAATTGAGTCAGCACTTGCTTGTCTCCAGCGACAAAATGAATGGCTAGCAAATGAAAATTAAAACTATGGAAAGGTATTGAGGTTTGGCGAGTTAGTATTTACACAATCTTTCCCTAACCCTCATTAGTAAATTTAGGAAATTGCCGTGCAAAGAGTCCTTGAACCAGAAGTAATGGACAGTTGGGAAGAAGCTGTTGAATACGACGCTATGGATTTTACAGAGGTAAATACTGCTTTTGCTCAACGAGCGATCGCATTAAAACCACCTTTGACTGCCAAAGTTCTAGATGCTGGTACTGGTACAGCCCGAATTCCAGTTTTACTTTGCTTAAAATATCCTCACTGGCAAGTATTCGGCATTGATTTAGCACAAAATATGTTGCAAATTGGCGTAAAGCACGTTGAACAGGCTGGCTTGCAAAATCAAATTGTGCTGGAGTTAGTAGATGCCAAGCACCTACCTTATAAGGATGGAGATTTTGATCTGGTTGTTTCTAACAGCTTAGTACACCATTTACCCGATCCTTTACTCTTTTTTCGAGAATTAAAGCGAGTGCTGAAGCCAAACGGCGCAATTCTGATTCGGGATTTGATTCGCCCCCCTGATCAGGAAACTATGAATAATTTGGTTGAAAGTATTGGTACTGAATACAATACTCACCAAAAACAGTTATTCCGCGATTCTCTTCATGCGGCGATTACACTAGATGAGGTAAATCAGCTAATTTCACAAGCCGATATACCAGGTGTAGTTGTCTATCAATCATCTGATCGGCATTGGACAGCAGAACGGGCGTGGGGATGAGGGGAGCAGGGGAGCATTCTTAGCAGGGGAGGCTCGGGCCCCCAAGGGGGAACTCGGGGTCCCCCTTGGGGATAAGGGGCAAGGAGGGGAGAGGGGAGATAGAGGACATGGGGACACGGGGATAGGGAGATTTGAGTAATAAGTTGGATATTTATAAAGCTTTAGTTCGACCTGTTTTGTTTACTGGGTTAAAAAGTGATCCAGAATGGCTACACCAGCAAGCAATTGGTGTTCTAGATTGGTTAGAGAGAAATAGACATCGCCCTACAACTAAAGCAGTACAAAACCTTTTACAACGTTCCTTGTGTGTGCGCGATGTACGTTTAGAACAAAAACTTTGGGGTGTAACTTTTCCCAATCCCCTTGGTTTGGCTGCTGGATTTGATAAAAATGGTGTTGCTGCAAATATCTGGTCAAGTTTTGGCTTTGGTTTTGCCGAATTGGGTACAGTGACATTTCACGCTCAACCAGGAAATGAGCGTCCCCGCTTGTTTCGTTTACCGCTAGATCAAGCTGCTCTCAACCGGATGGGTTTTAATAATAGTGGGGCTGCTGCAATGGCAGAAAGATTAGCTATTACACGCAAAATAAGCACAAACCAATTAATCCCGATCGGGATTAATTTAGGGAAATCTAAAGTAACGCCGCTTGATGCAGCAGCCGCAGATTATCTCGGTAGTTTTCGCTTGTTGAAAGATTTGGGAGACTATTTTGTTGTTAATGTGTCTTCACCAAATACACCAGGATTGCGATCGCTTCAAGATGCTGCACAATTAAGTTCAATCCTAGACGCTTTGCAGCAGGAGAACCAAGGGCAAAAGCCGATGTTTGTTAAGATTGCGCCAGATTTGGAATGGGAAGCGATCGCCGATATCCTGACAATCTCGAAGACATACCAACTTGCTGGCATTATTGCCACTAACACAACCATCCGCCGTGATCATCTTCAAACTCAGATAATAAGGGAAACAGGCAATTCTGTTGCCTCAGAAGCTGGTGGAATTAGCGGTGTGCCAGTTCGCGATCGCTCTACCGAAGTAATCCGCTTTATCTGGAATCAAACTCAAGGACAGCTGCCAATTATTGGCGTAGGTGGTATTTTTACGGCTGACGATGCTTGGGAGAAAATCACCGCAGGTGCTAGCCTTGTCCAAGTTTACACAGGCTGGATTTACGAAGGTCCTGGGATGGTGCGCCGCGTCTTAGAAGGTGTGCTGCAAAAGTTAGAGGCGCAGGGATTAGCCTCGATTTCTGATGCTGTTGGTTTAGCTAATTCGCCTTAGTAATGCTAATAACACAATATTTGCTGGCTTTCAATTCAGTCTTATAGACAATGGAACAACTCGAAACGAGCGATAATAAGCAGTTTTGCTCTTACAAATAGAAGTTCTTACTTATGGAAAATATATTTCTTGACAATAGCGCATTGTTATGCATACTACAGCTAGCTAGTCCAGCTTTACCAGTAGGAGCATATAGCTATTCTGAGGGATTGGAAACATTAATTGATACTGAGATAATTAACAATGAGCAAAGTTTGAAGCACTGGTTAGAACAGGAACTGCATTACGGGGCAATTCGGTTAGAAGCGGCGGTGATGGTAAGAGCTTATAATGCTGCCAAGCTTGGTGATACAAAAGCTTTGAGTTACTGGAATAATTGGTTATCAGCAGCGAGGGAAACAGAAGAGTTACGTTCATCAAGCTGGCAAATGGGGCGATCGCTTATTCGCCTGTTACTACAAATACAACCACAAATTGCTCAAAACGCAAATGCAGTTGGGAATCCTTGTAATTATGCGATCGCTTTTTGTATGGCTGCTGTTGGCTGGGAAATTGACCTGAGCGCTGCAATACTAGGCTACCTACACAGCTGGGCTACAAATCTAATCACAGCTGGAGTCAAACTTATTCCTCTTGGTCAAACAGCTGGTCAACAGCTACTTTTGCAGCTCAAAACTAATATTAGTAGTGCAATTAAAGAAATTCTCGCTTTAGAGGATGATGACCTTAGTAGTTGCGGTTGGGGCTTATCACTGGCAAGCATGAGTCATGAAATTCAATATACGCGCTTATTCCAAAGTTAGCTACTCAGGAAACTATCCCGCTAACTGCCCCTACTGCTTCTGAAGTTAAAACCCTGTGGTAACATGAGAGATTGCTGTATTTATTAAAATAAATTCCATCATGCCTTTGCCGCAAGTGCGTAAACAAGAGCTAATCTCCGAGTATCAAGTTCACGAAACAGATACTGGCTCAACAGATGTCCAAATTGCTATGTTGACTGAGCGAATTAACCGACTCAGCAAACATCTTAAAGGAAATCAGAAAGACCATTCTTCCCGACGCGGTTTGTTGAAGCTAATTGGTCAACGCAAGCGTCTTTTATCGTATATCCAGAACGAAGATAGACCAAAATATCAAGCTTTGATTGGTCGTTTGGGAATTCGGGGTTAAGGAATGGCATCTGAAGAACATCAACGAAATCCTTTACCTTTTGAACCAACTAAAAAGCGGTCAAAATCTGCTAAAAATTCGGCTAAATCGCCCGATACTGAGCAAAAGCCGGATAAACAACCAAAACCTAAAAAGGCTGAAAATAAATTACCCGAAATTGCTAAAAAGTCGAATAAGCCCGCAAATAAGTCGCCTGAACCTGGTAAAAAGTCTGCTCAAGCAGGAAAATTAACCACAAAGGAAATGGCGATTCCGAAAGTTGTGAGCGATCGCATGGCGCGGCGGATGGCTTTATTTTGTGGTATACCAACATTTTTGGGGATGGCAACATTTGTTGTTAGCTATATCGTCAAAACCAATGATTGGTTTAAGCTGCCAAACGTAGTCGTACTGCTTGTCAGCATCGGCTTTTTTGGTTTGGGAGTAATAGGGCTAAGTTATGGATTACTCTCTACTTCTTGGGATGAAGAAAGAGTCGGGAGTAAGCTAGGTTGGCAAGAATTGGGTATAAATTGGGGAAGGATGGTATCAGCTTGGCGCTCAAATAAGCAATCCCGTAACTATGAGTAGCTATGATGGTTAGCCCAATTATTAAATTGTTGGGAGTTTTGTGTAAGGTATTGATGTGAAGGCTAAAGGCTAAATTTTTTAGCCTTTATTATCAATAATTAATAAACTTAGAAGTAGTACCTAATAATCGCAAGACTGAGTGTCACATTATTATAAACTCACGCAGTTGGATGTCGTGCTGTAGCTTGCTTCCTCTAAGGGAAGCAAGTAAAGCTCTAGATTCTTCGCTTTTAAAGAAGAATGACTACAGACTGATTAATGCCTAACTTCTAGACATATTAAAAATAAAATTACTGAATAAGGAATTTAACATGATTGTAGTTATCAAGGTTGGTACACCAGAAACAGAGATTGCTCGAATTAGCGAGGAACTTTCCACTAGGGGTTTAACACCAGAAAAAATTGTCGGCAAGCACAAAGTAGTATTAGGTCTAGTAGGTGAAACAGCTAGCCTAGATCCGCTTCAAATTCAAGAAGTTAGCCCTTGGATTGAACAAGTATTACGGGTAGAACAACCGTTTAAACGAGCTAGCCTAGAATTTCGTCATGGACAAGCAAGTGAAGTTGTAGTAGACACTCCCAATGGTGCTGTTCATTTTGGTCAACAGCATCCGGTTGTAGTGGTTGCTGGCCCTTGTTCGGTAGAAAACGAAGAAATGATTGTGGAGACAGCGCGGCGCGTCAAGGCGGCGGGAGCGCAATTTTTAAGAGGTGGCGCTTACAAACCCCGGACATCACCCTACGCCTTCCAGGGACATGGCGAAAGTGCCTTAGATTTACTAGCAGCAGCGCGCGAAGCAACTGGATTAGGAATCATTACGGAAGTAATGGATGCAGCTGATCTCGATAAAATAGTCGCTGTTGCTGATGTGATCCAAGTTGGCGCTCGCAATATGCAGAATTTCTCTCTACTTAAAAAAGTCGGAGCGCAACCAAAACCAGTGCTTTTGAAGCGGGGAATGTCAGCAACAATTGAAGAGTGGCTGATGGCTGCGGAGTATGTTATGGCTGCGGGTAATTCAAATGTGATTTTGTGCGAAAGGGGTATTCGGACATTTGATCGGCAGTATGCGCGTAATACACTGGATTTATCAGTAGTGCCAGTATTGCGATCGCTTACTCACTTGCCGATTATGATTGATCCTAGTCACGGCACGGGTAGAGCAGAATATGTCCCGTCGATGGCATTAGCCGCGATCGCAGCTGGTACAGACTCATTAATGATTGAGGTTCACCCAAATCCTGCCAAAGCTTTATCAGATGGCCCTCAATCTTTAACACCAGAGCGCTTTGATCGTTTGATGCAAGAACTATCAGTTATTGGCAAAGCTGTCAAGCGTTGGACTGAACCAGCTGTTGCTTTGGCATAATAGTTTTAAGTTGGTTTAAAATTTAAACCACAATTGCTGAGAATTGTATGAGTCAAAAAGACAGCGAAACTGATCAAAAACGAGTCGTCTATGCACCTCAACCAGCTAAAATCTCTACGCCTCCTTCTGTCCTCAGCGTTGAGTTAAGCAATGATGAAGAGGTTGAGTGGCAGTGGACGCACTTTCCTAACTGTCAAAGTGTAATTACCGGATACAAGATAGTTGGTAAGAACGATGTTAGCTAGTTCGTGTTTGTGAACTACAGCCATACAAGGAAATGAAAAAGGCAAAAGGAGAATCTTTTGCCTTTTTAGTCTAAAAGTAATTTCAGCACATTAAATAAACTAAGGTGAGCATTGCCTAGCTTATTTTTTATCGCCTTCTGCTACCAAAACTACGAGAGCCACTTCTGCTGTATCCAGATGAGCGGCTACTGCCAAAACTACTAGAAGGTCGTCTAACTCTAGGAGTGGTTCTACCAGACTGGCGCAATGTACTAGAACCAAAGCCCGACCCTGTAGAACGGCTGCCAGTATTAACACGCGGCGTAGTACGAATCGTGGGTTGACCGTAACTTGGTGTTCTTATTCTTCCTGTTGTGCGGAAATTAGTCCGCCTACTTCTTTCTGCTAAAGGCGGCGCATTGTAACGACTTTGGTAACGCTCAGTTGCCTGACTGTAAGAGCTACCATAACCACCAAAACCTCTAAGTGCAGATGTTCCTGGCTGATAAACGGGTGGCACATAATACTGTGGTCTAAACAACAGACTACCGATCGCTTGACCCGCTAAGTTACCTGCTACTGCTCCAGCAAAAGGAGTCCAGAAACTGTTTTCCCGACGCACGACTACAGTTTCTTGTTGTCCTGTTTGGGGATTTTGCTGCGTTTCAGTAACGTTGTGAACGTACTCAATCTTAAAGTCTTCCGTTAGGTATAAAACAGGCTGCCCGTTCTCTACTTGCAGATAACTTTTTTGACCAGCTTTGATTTGTTCATCAGTCAGCCGTGCCATCTGGACATTTGCAGTCCGAAAAACTGGAGGCGTACCAGGTTGGGTGTTAAGTAACATCAGGCTATACTCCCCAGTTGCATCGTCATAGGTGACTTGCTGCACTGGGTACTGACCATCGCTCAACCGCGTGGGAGCAGCTGCTGGTGAATTGACGTTCCTGGCTTGAGGCGTGGTTTCTTCAGGCCCCCCACAGGCAACGGTTGTCCAGCACAAAGTCAGGGTTAAAAAAAGGATTGTGAATTTGCGAAGCATGAATTTATAAACCGTTAATGAAGCTTTCATACTACCTCCAGTTTAAGCTGACTCAGCCAAGGGCTGCTTGCACCTCAAGGACGAGAGCAACTGTTTATGGAGGTAGCAACTATAAAGGAACTAACTCTGTAAAATATTGCAGCAACTGGTCATATGTAAGTTCGTCTCCTAGCTGCGCTGGCGAGAAATGCACCTGGATCGCCCGCAATCTTTCTTGATAATTCAAGTTGATTAATGCTTTTAGTCCAGCTTTAAGCGCGGTGATATCTGCCAAATTAGTTTCCAACTCTGGCACTTCTCCCTCAAAAGCCGCCGTAATCATCACAACCAAGTTCTGTGTTATCGGTAAAGATAAAGGCTCATCTTTAGCAGCCGGGGGACTGAGATCCGGTTCACTTAAGTAACGTTGGGCAGAATCGGTAAATAATTCGTTGCAATAGTCGCCCGCTTCACCTTCGTCCCAGAATACCTCGCCTTCATTGGCAGCCGAAAGCCAGTAGGTGTCATATTGCAGCAGGCTTTGACAGATTTCGACGAGTCCAAGTCCCAAAACTTCAAGGTCGCCGTCAGAGTCTATAGCTTGCCGTGCAGCACGATTCAACACTCCTAAAAGTGGTGCTACTTCATCTCCCGCTAAATGGAGAAATAGACGGCAGACGACAAAGCGTTTGCGACCTGTCATTCTATTTAAGCGATCGCCCCATGCAGTCATTTTTTTATCCCCACAATTTCTATACTTGGTCAATTAGCCGTAGCTGCTGAGTTTTTTAGTTATCTACAATGATTCAATTCACTTTTCTACCTCCCAAATTTATAGTTGGAAAGAGTAGATGATTGTATATACGTCTAGGCAGATATTATTGAAGTTACAGATAAAAAATGAATATTGGCATTGTCGGACTTGGATTAATTGGCGGTTCATTGGGTTTAGACTTGCGATCGCGCGGCTACAAAGTTTTGGGAGTCAGTCGGCGTGAACAAACTTGTACTCAAGCGATCACGCGCGGAGTTGTTGATCACGCCAGTGTTAATCCGGCAATTTTAGCAACGGCTGATATTGTATTTATTTGTACACCTCTAGCAGCAATTTTACAAACTGTAGAACAGTTGATTCCGCATCTATCTTTAGAAACAGTTTTAACTGATGTCGGTTCGGTGAAATTGCCCATAGTAGAAGCGATCGCTCCTGTTTGGGATAATTTTGTGGGTGGGCACCCGATGGCGGGAACAGCAGACAGTGGCATTGAAGCTGCTGTACCGAATTTATTTAGTCTTAAGCCTTATGTACTCACACCAATCGCAACAACACCAACTCACGCAGTGAAAGCTGTAGAAGAAATTGTGCGGCATCTTGGAGCTACTCTATATCATTGTCGTCCGTATGACCATGACCGAGCAGTAAGTTTGATTTCGCATTTACCAGTGATGGTGAGTGCTAGTTTGATTACTACTTGTATGAGTGATGAGCCTGACGTAGTAAAATTAGCGCAACAATTAGCTAGTTCTGGATTTCGGGATACTAGCCGCGTGGGTGGCGGTAATCCAGAATTGGGAGTGATGATGGCACAGTATAACAAAGAAGAATTGCTGCGATCGCTTCAACACTATCACCACAACCTCGAAGCACTGATTAACCTGATAAAACAGGAAGACTGGACTTCCCTCAAACAACAGTTAGAATTAAATCAGCTAGCACGACCTCAATTTCTGCAAGATGCTAGTGCAATGCCTAAAGCGCCATAAACACCAATCTCCAGACTTGGCTTGTTAGTTTTACAACCAAATCGTTATTAAATCTACCGCTATATCTGGTACACGATCGCTTTTACCTTTCGGTAGGAATTTGTAAATCTCCGTAAAATAACTGTTTTTCTTGGGATCTTAATCAAGGATACTGTAAACAATAGAACTGTGAATTTAGCGGAAATCTACCTAATGCTGTTTAAGTAAATTCAAGCTATAGTAGCCCTGAGTTTAGCGAACTTGCGGAATAAGAGTGTTTTTACTGAATCATTTTTAGATATTCAATCAATACTATTATGTTTATGCAAAAACTACCTTTCTAGAGAAATGGATATTTTATCCGAATTAATTTTACAAACCAAAAACTTAGCTCCTCAAGACTTGGCCTATAGTATGCTCAAAATGTAACTAGGTAGTCCTAAAAGTTTTTACTAGGGGATTTGGCGCTCAAATTTAAAACCTATGATTGTTTAATGAGTTCTTGTGGTGACTTTATTTGTGATTCAATGACCTCTACATTGCATAAATTAAACCTTTCTCTAGTCAACGGCTATGATGCACCACCTAAAGTCTTGGTGGTTGACGACCATCCTGCCAGCCGGATGACAGCAGTAGCACTGCTAGGAGTAGAGGGTTATGAAGTTTTGGAGGCAGACAGTGGGTTGGTAGCACTAGAACAGGTGCTGAAAATCCAACCGGATCTGATTTTGCTGGATGTAATGATGCCGGAAATGGATGGGTTTGAAGTGTGTCGACAGTTGAAGCAGGATGACCAAACTAGGTTGATCCCCGTAATTTTCATTACAGCTTTGAATGACCGACAATCACGAATTCGCGGCATTGAAGCTGGAGGTGATGATTTTCTTACCAAACCTTTTGATCGTCTTGAATTAGTAGCACGGGTAAAGTCGCTTGTCCGCCAGAAGCGACTAAATGAAGACTTAGATCACGCAGAACAAGTGCTTTTTTCAATTGCCAGGGCGATTGAAAGTCGCGATCCGAATACGGGAGATCACTGTGAACGTTTGGTAACGCTGGGTCAAGCTTTTGGTGAATATCTTAACCTCAACCGCGTCCAAATGCGAAACTTGCAATGGGGCAGTTATCTCCACGATATTGGCAAAGTTGGTATTCCTGACGCAGTGCTGCTGAAGACTGGAAAATTAACATCAGACGAGTGGGATATTATGAAGCAGCACGTTTCAATTGGTGAGAGGATTTGTCAGCCTCTTGTAACGATGCGAGGAGTAAGCCCCATTATCCGTCATCATCACGAGCGCTGGGATGGCTCTGGCTATCCTGATGGACTAGCAGGTGAGCAAATTCCCTATCTAGCTCAAGTTTTTCAAGTTATTGATATTTATGATGCCTTAACGAGTGAACGCCCATATAAACGGGGGTTGACGGGAGTTGAAGCCCTGCAAGTAATGGCTGAAGAAACAGCGAAAGGGTGGCGTAATCCTAAACTAATACAGCAATTTTCCCAGTTTGTTCACTCTACTCGAATTTAGAGATCAGGGATCAGAAATCAGGGATTAGGGGAATTCTTAGAGTCGATGTTGAAGAAAATCTCGAAGTTGAAGAAAATCTCGAAAACGAGGTGCTAAGAACTATTGTGGCAATTTTAGGTTAGTCTAGCCCCTAGCTCATAGTCCCTAACCCCTTGTATTCTTTTAGCTGATAGCTGATAGCTGATGAGTGAATATGATAGCGGTAGCAATTTTAGCGGCTGGACGTGGAACCCGAATGAAATCGTCTTTGCCCAAAGTTTTACATTCGTTGGGAGGGCGATCGCTTGTCGAGCGAGTTCTCCAAAGCTTAACTTCGATTTCGCCTAGTCGATGTCTAGTTATTGTTGGATATCAGGGTGAACAAGTAAAAACGGCCCTTACAGGTAGACACGAGGAAGAATCTAATTTTTTACCTGCTGTAGAATTTGTTGAACAAACTGAGCAACTAGGGACAGGTCATGCTATTCAACAATTACTGCCTCATTTAGAAGGCTTTACAGGGGATCTACTGGTGTTAAACGGCGATGTACCTTTGTTGCGGTCTGAAACTCTCAAACACCTGTTGCAGACTCACCAAGAGCATCAAAACGCCGCGACAGTCCTAACAGCACATCTGCCTAATCCCCAAGGGTACGGGCGCGTATTTTGTGACGGTCAAAATATTATTAAACAAATCGTTGAACACCGAGACTGCACTGACGCTCAAAAACAAAATCGCCGGATCAATGCTGGAGTTTATTGCTTTCGCTGGCCTGATTTGGCTGCTAGTTTGCCACTACTTCAAGCTAACAACGATCAGCAAGAATATTATTTGACTGACATCGTAGACTTAGTTGCACCAGTAATGGCGGTTGATGTCGAGGATTACCAAGAAATTTTGGGGATAAATGACCGAGAACAGCTAGCAACAGCATCCGAAATTTTGCAAAGACGGGTAAAGTCAAAATGGATGGCTGCGGGTGTGACGCTGATTGATCCCGCAAGTATCACGATTGATGATACGGTGCAATTGCAACCGGATGTGATTATTGAACCGCAAACGCATCTACGCGGAAATACAGTAATTCAGTCAGGGTGTCGGATTGGGCCAGGGAGTTTAATCGAAAATAGTCAATTGGGTGAGAATGTGACGGCGCTGTATTCAGTAATTACAGACAGTGTTGTCAAAGCAGAAAATAGTATTGGCCCTTATGCACATTTGCGCGGTCATGTTGAGGTAGGCGCTGGCTGCCGTGTGGGAAATTTTGTGGAATTGAAAAATACTTTGTTGGGAGATAAAACAAATATTGCTCATTTGTCTTATCTAGGAGATGCTACGGTAGGCGATCGCGTCAACATCGGTGCGGGTACAATTACCGCTAACTACGACGGCGTAGACAAGCATCCTACCCAAATAGGCGATCGCACTAAAACTGGTGCAAACAGCACTTTAGTAGCACCGCTAACATTAGGCGCGGATGTCACGATTGCAGCTGGTTCCACTGTGACAGAAGATGTAGAAAATGATTGCCTAGTAATTGCGAGGGCGCGTCAAGTGATTAAACCTGGTTGGCGCTTAAAATCCGCGCAGGATTAAACTCAGATGCAAGTTGCTAAATCTTTGTTCTACTTCGTCATAGCTGGATTGTGCGAAATTGGCGGAGGATACCTAATCTGGCTTTCGCTAAGGGAAAATCGGAGTATTTTGTTAGCTGTTGTTGGCGCGTTACTCCTAATGATTTATGGGATTATCCCAACATTGCAACCAGCCAGCTTTGGACGGGTTTACGCCGCTTATGGCGGTATTTTCATCGTTATTTCAATTTTGTGGGGTTGGCAAATTGACAAGATAACGCCAGATAAATTTGATTTATTAGGCGGTGGGATTGCTTTACTTGGCGTGTTAGTTATCATGTATGCGCCAAGAAGTTAAAATCCACTTTACTTATAAACCGTTAGTTAGCCCAGTCCATTCCAAAGTATCGCCAATTTGTTCGCCATCATGGAAGGCGGCGAGGAGGACTTCGCTGGTTTTTCCCCAGGCGATCGCTCCTGTAGAATCAAGAGCGATCGCTCCTAAATCGCGCTGGTGTTGATTTGCCTCGGTAAACGAGCGCTGCATAGCGTCTGGAAGCGTCATTCCATCAGTTACACGCACCACTATCCGCGCTGCTAAACACTCATCAATGATGTCTTCTCCGATTCCAGTACAACTAACTGCTGCATGAGTAGTGGCATAATTTCCAGCAGGCATAGCTGAGTCACTAACTCGCCCAATGCGCTCAAAACCTTTGCCACCAGTTGAAGTACCAGCTGCGAGTCGTCCTTGGCTATCAAGCGCGACAACGCCAATTGTCCCTCGTCCAGCATTAGTGGGTTCAGCTAATTGTGCTATTACCCCTGCCATTGATTTTCCAAAATTTTCTTGCCGCTCCTGCATCCATTCCCCTAATCTGAGATCAGTCATGGCATCGTAGCTAGGGATCTGAAGTTCTCGTAATAGTTCAGCTGCGCCGTAATCAGATAAAACCCTGTCGTCGGAGTTTTGTAAAGTATAAGCAAGATCAATCGGATGCTGTACTCGTGAAACATTAATTACACCACTGAAGCGCTGACGCAAACCATCCATCAACGCAGCACTCATGCGAATTTGACCGTCAGATTGCAGCACAGAACCAGTCCCGGCATTAAAGCGGGGATCGTCTTCTAATAGCTGGCAACCGCGCACTACTGCGTCAATAGCAGGTGTCCCAGATAGCAGAAGTGCATAAACTTCTTCGATGACTTTAAATAGCGATCGCCTAACAATATCTACTCCGCCTTTCCCCTTAAGAGAACTACCAGCACCACCATGAATAATTAACTTAGGCTGCACCTGTAACTCCATTTATGCAATACATCCTTAATATTTTTGCAGTGTAGTTTATTCAGTCTTCGATTGAGAACGACGACGACGGCAACGTTCTGAGCAGTATTTCACTTCATCCCAGCAATCTTCCCATTTTTTGCGCCAAGTAAAGGGACGTTGACACACTGGACAAATTTTTGTTGGGAGATCAGATTTAGAGTGACGGCGTGTCATGTTAACTTAGCGGTACATTGATTAAGCCAATTTTAAGAAATCCTCATTGAGAGACGTAATGTGGAAGCATTAGCTGGAGTGCGAATTGTATTAGTTGAACCAGCCGGGGCGCTAAATGTGGGTGCGATCGCCCGAATTATGAAAAATATGGGGTTACAGCATTTAGTGATTGTAAATCCCCAGTGCGATCCTCTGGCAATCGAAGCGCAGCACATGGCGGTTCATGCTTTAGATATTCTAGAATCTGCCCAACAGGTAGAGACGTTACTAGAAGGTTTGCAAGGATGTACCAAGGCGATCGCTACAACCGTGAGGGTTCGTACTTTTGGCAAACTAGAACATCCGCGCACAACACTACCTTGGTTACTAGAGGAACCCGGGAAAACAGCCTTGATTTTTGGACCAGAATACCGGGGGTTGAGTAATGAAGAATTAAATTATGCCCAGCGTTTTGTTTACATTCCCTCAAATCCTAGCTATCCATCCCTGAATCTTGCCCAAGCAGTAGCAATTTGCTGTTACGAACTTTCTCAGTCTAGTCAGATAAATTCAACTTCTGATCAGCTTCCAGCCACAAGCGATCATGCTTCATTCGACGTTTTAGAAGGGTATTATCAACAATTAGAAGACATCCTGCTTAAAATTGGTTATGTTTATCCTCATACAGCAGCTAGTCGGATGGAAAAATTTAGGCATTTATTCAACCGCGCCCAGCTTAATAAAAGCGAAGTAGCTATGCTAAGAGGTATTTTAAGTCAAATAGAATGGGCGCTTGCTCAGGCGAGGAATGTTCAATAGTAGTCAGTTTAAAAAATGCAAAATTTTTGTAAATTTAATGGCTAAAAGAAATTTCCCAGTAAACTTATTGCAGTTGAACATTTTTTAAACTGTAATTTGTTTAATTAAAGAGTGGATTGGGATAAACTGATCAGCCAAATACCACTTGCTGAAATAAAGTAATCGCAAAATTAGGGTGTTTGAGGAGTTGGGTGTGGTTCAAAAATATGCTAAGTCGATTGGGTTACAAAGAGTATCCGTGCCAGAATCTGGTCAGAAAATCTCAACGCGGCGTGAACAGCAAAGTCCTCAGCGTCGCCAGCAAAAATCGAGAAGCCAGGATACAGTCAAAAATCAAGCGAGTTTTGAGCGTTCACATCAATCAGCAAGTGTGGATCATTCCCTTCATCCTGATTCTCCTCAAGCCTTTGTGCCAGCAAGAGCAGCATCAACAAAAAACAAAAAGCCTGCAATTAGACCAGTAGATTTACCACCAAGACCTTATACCGATTACCAAGCAGCAAATTATCGTCAGCCTAGCGCCAAAATAAAAGCACCTGAGAGGGTCAAGTCTAAGCCGTCGCGCCAATCACCAAAAGGACGCAGCACACATCAAATGCGATCGCGTGTGCATCCTGTACAACCGCAAAAACGCCAGAAACCAACACTAATTTTGTGTTTATTGCGGCTGCTGATTTTGGGAGTTGGGATTGGGGGCATTGCTGGCACATTGTTGTCAGTCTTAGATCCCACCAGTCGGATCGGAGCAGAAAATTCTATTGCAGTTCAAGAAACTCAGCAAAAAGAAGCAACTGTTGAAGTTAAACCTCCTGCTTTAAAGCTGAGTCAGGAAATTATGCCGTTAAAAACAGCAGTGCAGCAACTGGCGGCTAAAAACGCCAAGTTGTTCCCAGGAATGTTTTTTGTGGATCTAGATAGTGGCGGTTACATTGATTTGAACAGTAATTTAACCTTTTCTGCTGCCAGCATGATCAAAGTTCCGGTTCTTGTCGCCTTTTTTCAAGATGTAGATGCTGGAAAAATTCGCCTAGATGAAAAGCTGACCATGACAAAAGAGTTGATTGGTGGCGGTTCTGGGGATATGCAGTATAAACCAGTTGGCACAAAGTTCACGGCGCTGGAAACAGCAAATAGGATGATTGTGATCAGCGACAATACAGCGACAAATATGCTAATTGCGCGGATGGGTGGTGAATCCGCTTTGAATCAGCGCTTCCAAAGTTGGGGATTGGCTGTGACACAGATTCGGAATTTATTGCCGGATTTGTCAGGTACAAATACCACCAGTCCAAGGGATTTAGGGCAGTTAATGGCTTTGGTGAATGAGGGGCATTTGATGTCACTGCGATCGCGCGATCGCTTGTTGGAGATCATGCGCCGGACAAAGACAAGAACTTTGTTGCCACGCGGTCTAGGATCAGGAGCTATCATCGCTCATAAAACAGGTGATATTGGTTCAATGGTGGGGGATGTTGGTTTAATTGATATGCCCAGTGGTAAGCGATACATCGGTGTCGCTATGGTCAAACGTCCCCATAACGACAATCGCGCTCAAGAGCTAATTCGCCAAACTTCTCGTGCTGTTTACCAGCAATTTAATCAACCAACTGTTCCTCAGATTATGCCGACAACTCCTTTTGTAACTACAAATCCCCCTACACCCCAGGGGAGATAAGGAGATGTATTTATTATTCTTTAACCCCTAATCCCTGATCCCTGATCCCTAATCCCTAACGCTTAACCCCTAATTCCTGATCCTTAACCCCTAATTCTTCCTCTAACTTCTCTGCCTCGTTAAGTTGGTCGAGCATTGACCAGATGTGCTGTAATAGTTCATCTAACCCTATGCGTGTAACAGCTGAGATTAAGAAGACTGAGGTTTGACTTAGAGTCTTCAGTTGATGGGCGATCGCTGTGCTAGTTTCCTCATCAACTGCATCTACTTTATTCAGCGCTAAGATTTGCGGACGCTGTGCTAATCCGCGTCCATATGCCTGTAACTCGTGCTGAATTGTTTGATAGTCAGCGATTGGATCTAGTGACGTAATATCAACTAAGTGCAGCAGTAAACGAGTGCGTTCGATGTGGCGTAAAAAGTCGTGGCCTAAGCCAGCACCTTGGTGTGCGCCTTCGATTAAACCTGGAATATCAGCAAAAACAGTGCCATCACCAGTCGGTTTACGCACTACACCCAAATTTGGGACTAGGGTAGTAAAGGGGTAGTCTGCGACTTTTGGTCGCGCTGCTGAAAGGGCTGAAATTAAAGTAGATTTACCAGCATTTGGTAGCCCAATAATTCCTACTTCTGCTAAGAGTTTTAACTCTAAGCGCAACATCCGGTGTTCTCCTGGCAATCCGGGTAGCGCGTACTCTGGTGCGCGGTTGCTATTGCTTAAAAAGAACTTGTTTCCTAATCCACCTTTGCCACCTGCGGCGACACATAAAGTCTGCCCTGGCTTAATTAAGTCGCCGATAAGTACACCCGTCTCGCCATCATAGACAGTTGTACCGCAGGGAACTTCAATAATGCGATCGCTTCCTGCTGCCCCGGTACGATTATTTGGCCCACCGCGAGAACCGTTTTCTCCCTGAAAGCGATGGTTGTACCTAAAGTCAAGCAAAGTTTGCAGGTTTTCTTTGGTAACAAAAATCACGGAACCGCCCCGTCCGCCATTGCCTCCAGCTGGTCCACCTGCTGGCACATACTTCTCTCGCCGGAAAGCTACAATTCCATCGCCACCCTTCCCAGCTTCAACTTCAATTTCTACTTGATCAATAAATTGCATAACAAAAGGAGACAGAATACAGAAGGCAGGATTTAGAAGCCAGAAGAAAGAAGAGTGAAGAACATTGTCCCTTTATCCTTTTATCTTCTTGCCCCGTTGTCCTCCTCCTGACTCCATTATCAGATATAGTTTGAGACATCTTCTTTGCAATCGTCCGCCAGGTAAGACAGGGCGCGGAAGCGTATGCCCACTAGCTGATCGTAGAGGGGGTTAAGCTTACACAGCGCGGGAATGTGGACGATTTTATGCCCAAAAAGTTTGACATCCCGCTCAAAAGGACACTGCGGGGGAATCATTTTGCACAAGAATCGCGCTACTTTGGGGTCTTGGATTTCCAATTCGTCGAGCCATTCCCGAACAGGATTCAGTACATCTAGTTGGGGTTCTGGAGGGGTAATTGGACTAGATGCTGTGTCGGCACTGGCGCTATTGTCATAAAGAGTGTGACGTAGGGCTGCTAGTATTTTCTCCTGCTGTCCCAGAACTTCGCAGAATTGGTGCAAGATTTGATCTTCAGAAGCTGAATATGTACCATCGGCGATCGCTACCATTACTGCTGTGCGTAAGAAATTTTCCGCTGCTGCTGTGTCTTTGCCAAAAACTGCGGCTAATTCCTCTGGCTTAATTGGTTCCAATGCCTTGAAATTTAGATCAGATGATTGTTCATCCTGCGTTAAAGCGGCAATTACTTCTTGCTCTTCAGGATCAAAGTTACCATCTGCCCAAGCAATAGCTAGCAACCCACGCAGCCAAGCCGCCACTTGTTCAGGGCTGTAGTTCGGTTTAATTACGTTCGTCATGAATCACGCCTAAAAATTGGACAATTCAACCGATTTTAAATTGTAGATTTTAAATTTAGCTGTACACTACTCACTCTGGGATGAAGCGAGAAGAGATTTTTTGAATTACTGCATTAAAATTATCTCTGGCTTACCTTCTGTTAGAAAGCGTGTAAGAATAAGTTGAGCAATTAAGCGGTTTTTCTAGGGCTAAGTTGATAATTCCAGTCCCCATGAAATCGCTGCCGTCGAATGGCAATGGTATTGAATTGTTCATCCGTCACT
>JAHHHE010000037.1 GCA_019359535.1 Gloeocapsa sp. UFS-A4-WI-NPMV-4B04 | reverse complement strand
ATTACTGGCTAAAGGAGGAATGGTTGTTTCAGCTAGAGCATAGCCAATAGGTGTCGAAGATAAAATCAGAGTTAAACAAAGAATTATAAATTTACGAAACATAAAATCATAAACCCTTAAAAGCTTTAATCCTACTCCCAGTTTAAAGTCTAAAAGTCTGACGGCTGCTTGCCTCCTAGTACGAAAGCGGCTTAACTAACATTAGCAATTACAAAAGAGCAAGGAATTATTGCAAAATATTACGACAGCGTTACTACCGAAATGCCCGATTGTGCGTCAAAGGAGTGTGGTCTTGGTAGAGTAGAAGCAATCCTAAACCCCTGAACTTGCGATGGAATGTCGGCTCTGCGGTCATCCGAACACTCACAAACACGGCAAGATGCCGAACGGACATCAACGCTACCGCTGCCCCGCCTGTCAGCAGACCTTTGCTGAAAGTTTTGACACCCTCTACTACTGGAGACGCGTCAGTCCACACCAAGTTCAACAGGTGCTACAAGCTCACAGTGAAGGAAGTAGTCTGCGGGGGATTAGCCGCATCACAGGCTTGGCCTACAACACCGTCGTCAGCATTGTTCGTGGTGCCAGTAGCAAGGCCCAGTTGATCCACAATAACCAGGTTAAGCAGGTAGAGACCGAGGAGGTGAGTGCAGATGAGATGTGGTCATTTGTTTCAAAAAACAGAAGCAATGCCTGCCCGATGAATTAGAAGCAGGAGACTGTTGGATTGGACTGAGTTTAGCCAACTCCAGTGGGTTAATCTTGGGGGCGCGAGTGGGTAAACACACCGATGAGTTGATTGAGGAGTTGGTCGTGAGTACAGAGGGAAAAACGAATTGCAAGCAATGGAATAGCGACGATTGGGGTGGCTACGAGCGGGTGCTGCCGCCTGAGATGATGCACTACGTCGGCAAAGACAAGACTCAAAGATTAGAGCGGACGAACGGCATCGTTAGACAGCAAACCGGACGATGGCATCGACGGCAGAACAAGTTCGGCAAAGTATGGGAACAAACGAAGATAACAGCGCGATTAGTTGTGATACCAAGTTGCAGTCAGATGAAGTAATGTAAAAGGAAAGATAAAAATCTGTTCTGCAAGCCGGTAACCTAACACAGATATATCCAATGCAACTGAGGTGAAATTGTTGATGAGCCGATTCACTCAAGCCTTTCCCCACTTAGACTTAAAGATGGTTAAGCAAAAGCTCAAAACCGCAGTTAAGCACTGGGAGAGGCAAAAATGGCTGGTGATCTACAACGCGAGCATAGATCCCCGACCTGCTGGAGAGATTGCCAAACATGTGGGAGTGTCAAAGGGGTTTGTGCGTAAAGTAATACAACAATACAACCGCCAAGGAGAAGCCGCGCTTTCGACCCCAGGCAAAGGGGGTAGGCATAATTGTTATCTAAGTTGGGAACAGGAGAAACAACTAATAGAAAGTTTCAAGGCTAAGGCAGTCAAAGGACACGTTGCTACCGCTAAAGAAATCAAACTAGCCTACGAGGATAAAGCCGGGAAGAAGGTGCATAAAACGACTATCTATCGATTGTTAGACCGACATCAGTGGCATAAAATAGTACCGAGACCTAGCCATCCTAAACAACAGCCTCAGGCTCAAGAAGAATTTAAAAAAACTTTGCTTTGCAGCTAGAGCAAATTAATCAAACTAGAGACCCATCAGATACTAGACCTTTGCTACTCATGGCAGCAGATGAAGGGAGGTTTGGCCGGATTGGGGAAGTTCATCGTTGTTGGTGTCCCAAAGGCATCAGACCAACTGTGCCGAAGCAACAGGTCAGGCAGTATGTTTACGCCTATGCTGCTGTAGCACCAGCACTGGGTAAAATGACCTGCCTAATTCTACCCCATGCCAATACCAAGATGATGAATTTATTTTTACAGCAGGTATCAGTAGAATTAGCTGAGTATTTTATTGTCATCCAGGTAGATAAAGCTTCTTGGCACAGGTCAAAATATCTCAAAATTCCTGAGAACATTCGCCTGATTTATCAACCATCCTATAGTCCTCAATTGATGCCTGTAGAACATATCTGGGAAGAGATTAGAGAAAAACATTTTTATAACCATGTTTACAACTCACTAGATGTAGTTGAGGAGGTACTTTGTCAAGGTTTATTAGAGCTTTGTTCTGAACCTCAACGTTTGAGTTCTTTGACCTTCTTTCCTCATTTACGACTACTTCTTTAGACCGCAACTTGGTATGAGTTACTTCAACTGGATCTGGCAGCATAGCCGATTTAAAACCACTGCGGCTCAGCGAGCAAATTTAAGTGAGCGGTCCTGGAGTTGGCAGGACATTGTTGCGTATCCCACAATCATTTAACGCACTATCGAAATGCCCTTCGGTGGAATTACTTTTCACTTATTTACAACTCTAAACTACGCCATAAATACCATGATGCGACAGTGCAGTATGGTTTCCACTTCTGACCTAGACGCAGAACTGTATGTTTATCAGGTAGTTCTTTAAGGAAGTACACTTTTTTGATAGCAGCGCGCACCCCAAGGTCGTCAACTGGCAGAATATCTTGTCGATTCAGGCGAAAGATTAACAACATCTGCACCGTCCACCGTCCAATACCTTTGACCTGGGTGAAAGTTTGAATAATAGCTTCGTCATCCATCGCCTCCAACTCAACTATTGTTGGCAATCCATCTAATATCTTTTGAGCTAAATCTTTGAGGTACAAAACTTTAGCACGCGAGAGTCCTACAGAACGCAATAACTCGTCCTGAGCGTTGAGAATATCCAGGGCCGTTGGAAAAGGCTGGTGAGGAGCAAGCTGGAGAAATCGGCGGTAGATGCTAGCGGCTGCTTTGGTAGAGAGTTGTTGATGAATAATTGCTCTTGAGAGCGAGGAGAAAAGGTCTCCGTGCTGTTGTGCTGCATCAAGTTGGCAAGGGCCGATCTGTTCAATGAGTTGCCCTAAGATCGGATCTGATTGCTTGAGGAAGTTGATAGCGGCATCATAAGTCATTGCAAGCGTATTCTGTACCTTTATTAATGATGGACTCATTATTTAATCAGCATCGTCAACAAGAAATAGCAAGTGAATCGCCACTTGCTGACCGGATGCGCCCGCGCTCTTTAGACGAGTTTATCGGGCAAGACCAGATCATTGGTCATGGTCGGTTGTTACGTCGTGCCATTCAAGCCGACCAACTTTCGTCAGTCATCTTTTACGGACCACCGGGTACGGGCAAGACCACTTTAGCCCGAATCATTGCTAATACAACGAGTGCTCACTTCATAGCGCTAAATGCTGTACTATCTGGAGTCAAAGAAATTCGTGCGGCAATTGAAACGGCTCAAGAAAAGCGTACTAAACACAAACAGCGTACTATCTTGTTCATTGATGAAGTCCACCGCTTCAATAAATCACAGCAAGATGCTCTGCTGCCTTGGGTAGAGAACGGTACAGTTGTCCTGATTGGAGCAACAACAGAAAATCCCTACTTTGAAGTTAATAAAGCACTTGTCAGCCGCTCACGTATCTTTCAACTGAAGCAATTAAATGATTTGGACTTGCACCGCGTTGTCGAACAGACACTAACCGACCCTCAACGCGGCTATGGCAAGCTAGCAGTACAAGTTGAGCCAGAGGCAATCGCTCACTTAGTGGATGTTGCCAATGGTGACGCGAGGTCATTACTCAATGCGCTGGAATTAGCAGTAGAGACAACGCCCCCTGATGAAAGTGGTGTAATTCAGATAACATTAGCTGTAGCAGAGGAATCAATTCAGCAACGTGCTGTGTTGTACGACAAAGAAGGGGATGTCCACTTTGACACGATTAGCGCTTTTATCAAGAGTCTACGTGGCTCTGACCCAGATGCAGCCTTGTACTGGCTAGCAAAAATGGTTTATGCCGGGGAAGAACCGCGCTTTATCTTCCGCCGGATGCTAATTCTAGCCAGCGAAGATGTGGGGCTTGCTGACCCGAATGCAGTTGGAGTAATTAATGCTTGTGCTGAGGCTTTTGACCGCGTGGGGATGCCAGAAGGACGCTATCATCTAGCCCAAGCGACGCTGTACCTAGCAACTGCACCGAAGTCAAACAGCGTGATGGGCTTTTTTGATGCTTTGGCTGCTGTGGAACGCGAAAGAGAAGCAGATGTCCCGACTCACCTGAAAGATGCCAACCGTGACAAAAAAGGATTTGGACACGGAGCAGGCTATCTTTATCCTCATGCTTATCGCGACCATTGGGTGGCGCAACAATATTTACCTGCTAGTTTGCAAGGGCAGGTATTCTACCAACCGTCACAGCAAGGATTTGAAGGTGAAATCGGGACCCAAGTAGCGCAGCAGCGCGAAGCCACGCTCGCAGCATTAGTAGAGGGGGTGGGTGTAGCACCAGCAGAAATACTGACTTATGGCTCAACTGACCGAGCCTATGACCGTTGGATGCAACGCACGTTAGGGCAGGTCGGTGAGCAACTTGCTCAACAGCGAGAGCGCCTGTTTACACTCGCTCAACCACAGCGCCATCACCTGGTACTGGATATCAATGCCGGAAGTGGCTTATTGACACAGGAAGCACTACGTCGCGTACCCGAAGGTGGAGTATACGCCATAACTCGTACACTAGAGGATACCAATGCTTTGCAGGAGCAATTCTCGGCGCTACCAGAACTAATACGTCCGATTGTGTTATCAGCCACTTTGAGCGAATTGCCAACTGTATTAGCAACCCACGCACCTGATGTACTATTTGACCGGATCATTGGACGTAATGCACTAATCCATGAACCTGATAAAGTAGCGACTGTAAAAAACTTAGCTAAATTGCTTCTCCCGTCGGGAGTATTACTATTAGCAGAGACAGTACCTCGCCATACACAGCGGCTATATCGCTTACTTGACCCGACGAAGCTAAATGCTGACCTGTACGAGCGACTTGTTGCTGCTGAAGAAGCGATTTATGCATCTGATTCAGATCCAATGGTGAACTGGGATGCTGACGATTTGCGGCTGGTAATTGAGGCAGCAGGTTTGGCTGTTGAAGTTACAGCTGAGGGATATTCGACACAAATGTACATCACACCAGCATTAATTCAACGCTGGTTTGCTCCTACTACAAAAGACCGCCTTACTTATGTACAGCACCTAGCTCGTTTGCTAACAGCAGCAGAAGTTCGTACTGTACAAGACCTATTCACGAGTTCCTTGCTGCATCAAACAGTAACTTGGTCGAGTACCATTGCTTATGTGTTAGCAACACTGTTGAGATAACGATTTCCATTTTTTTAGTGAGTGTAAGTAAGCGAGGAAGGCAAGTTGTCAAGGGGCTATCTAATGTTGAAGTGTCTGAGCAACTTCTGTGCTTTTTGGGAGCTAGCTTTATCTCCTTGCTGAGAAAAAAGTTGGGCAGCTAGGCGTAAATCTTGCATAGCACCTGAACGATATCCTAAACTCAGTCGTAAACCAGCCCGATGGAAGTAGGCTCTAGCATGACGAGGATTTCGCACTATAGCATCTTCAAAGTCCCACAATGCGCCTAGCTCGTCTCCAAGCTCATACAAAACAAGGCCCCGGTTGAAATAGATGTTAGCATCGTTGGGATTTTGCAGAATTGCCTCGTTAAAGTCAAAAATTGCACCCCTGTAGTCTTGGTGTTTAAATTTGTCTTGCCCCCTCTTGAGCAGATCGGCGCTGCTCTTAGAAAGCATATTAAATGTGTGAGTAGTAACGCTTTGTGCTCTAACAACAGGGGTCAATCCACTCAAGACAGTCCAGATGCCGAGGAAGGCGCTTACTACAAAAATTTTTTGCCGCATAGCCTGATGTCTATAGTTCATGGCGCTAGCTCTATATGTTTAACAATAGCAAATTTTTCACCTGGGCGGCTTCCGGGTGTATGAATCGTCGTTGCCGAAAATCTGGGCGGATGGCAGTAAACTGAGCCAGGTGTGGACGAATTATTTGATCGATAACGCTCTTGATGCGATGAACAACAATGGCATCCTCGAATTAGTGATGAAGAATTACGGTGAGCGCATTGAAGTACACATTACAGATTCTGCATCTGGGATGCCGCCAGAGATACAAGCGCGTATTTTTGAGCCGTTTTTCACTACAAAACTTTTTTGTAAAGGCTCAAGGCTAGGACTCGAAGTCATCGGGCGGCTCGTAGAGAACCGCCATCAAGGGCCGATTTCTGTTGAATCCTACCCTGGCAAAACTCAGTTCATGATTTCTTTACCAGTCTATCAGCCACAAGCATAAAAAATTTGTTAGCTGTTAATGTCATGCCATTAAGACTCTTGTTTAACGCAATCGAGCATCCGCACAGTTGCAGCAGCAGCATAGCTTCTCTGAGTCTCAGAATCTGGCGCAAAGGCAGTTCCGACCTCATTTAGTGGAGAAGCAACATGACAATAGGAAGACATTTGGGAAATAATTCCATCTGCCCAATGCCCTGTAGTATCTGAGAAAGCTGCTGCTGGCTGATTTAGAGTTAGTGCTATACCAAGTCCACGAGTAGTCTTAGCAAATTCTGCCGTCCTGCGTAATACTGCCATTAATTCAGCACGGGTAACCGCCTGAGTGGGTCGAAAAGTTTTATCTGTATAGCCGCTAATAAGGTTGTTATCTCTTGCCCACCCAATCTTGGCAGCGCTCCAGCGCTGTGCTTCTACATCGGCATAAGGGTTGGCGGTAATTGCAGCCGGGGGCTTAAGATTAGCACCTTGTAGCTTGCTCAACGCTTCAAATACTAAGGAGACAAGTTGCTCTCGACTTAAGGCTACTTCTGGTCGGAAGGTATTGTCTGCTGAAAATCCAGCCACAAAACCTAGCGCCACAGCTTTTTGAATTTCTTTGGCATAAACATTAGTAGCAATATCTGGGAAAGCAAAAGCAGGAGGGGGAGTTGGAATTCCGGCTGGAGGTGTTAGACTGCTGCTGAGATAGACGTGACCTAGAGTCTTGCCCTGAAATGTTCTTTTAGTAAATTGCCAGCCAGGTTCTAGAAGGATTTTAGCAAAGCCTGAGTTAATATCATGGGTTCTACCAATTTCTATCGGAGGAGCCTGGCGATCACGATTAGAAATACCAATGAGTACCAGTTGTTCATCGCGCTTAATGATGCTTAACCTGTAGTACAGACCTATATCGGTATCTGCCATGCGAATCGAGTATCCATTGCTATCTGTGCTCCGCCCACAAATACCTGTGAAATCAAATTGCAATAGCAGTGGCTCTACAACTACAGGGTTAGTGCCACTCTCACTCCAGCAGGCTTGTTTATCAGACTGCTGCTCCAGGATCAGTAGTTGATACTCGCCGCTCTCAAGTGGCGCAGCAACTGCCACAAATTTGTGCTGCTCAACTTCTTCTTGACCAAACGTGGCAGCGATGACCGGACTAGAAGCACTGATTGTTCCTAAAACGGCGGCAAGTGCTGCTTTTTGAAGTTGAATTGGGATAGTTATCATGCTCTCTCACCTCAAAAAAACTCACACCCCAGAGCGCTGCTTACAGGTGTGTTGCTGCTACGACCAAATAATGGAATGGCACTTAGATGATAAGAAAGTGCAATGGCAACAGCAGGGGCAAGTGGCGCTCGCCATATTTGTAACTGGTGAATTCTAAACACGCCTAATGTTTGTAACAAGTTGTAATACCGACCTTAGTAGCTAAAGGTTAGAGGTTTTAACACTTTAAGCCTTGGGACAAACCTCCAGGCGGAGACATAGTTTTTTTGTGAGTCGCGCTCCGTGTCAAAATTACTTTTGATAATGACACTTTGCATAAGTAATCATCGCGATCGCGCTTCCAGCAGGTATTGTGAAAAGAAGGCTCACACTTGCTGGATGTTGTGCAATGAGTGACAATCTAGATCCAAATTCCGCTCAATTCTCAACCGACTGTCTGCAACTTCAAGGGGCGACAAGCAAGCTAAAGTGCTAGCTGTATAAGCGTCATAGCTCTTAAACCTCGGTAATAATATGCTTGCTTATTGCGAATGGAACCGACCAGTTCCTGAACCCATGCTTGACACTCATGCCAAGCAACTATCCAATTTTGACCATATAAACCTATCCAAAAATTACTGTGTCGTTTTCTAGTTCTACCTTTTTCTTGAGAGCGACAGACATAAGCTCGTTGTTTTTGTAGAAGAGTTCTTTGCCCTTGTAACCATGCAGAAGTCAAAGCTATAGCAATTAATAAAATCAACCGCATTAACCTATCAGGTGAAGCTTTGGAATCTTCTAGATTGTAACCGCCAGTTTTACAATCACGGAACATTGCCTCGATGCCAAAACGTTGACTATAGATATGAACCGCAGTTTTTAAATCTGGTAAATTGGTTAACAAATACCAAGCTTGATTCTCTTGCTTACCTCGATGCTTTCTTTTCCAGTAAACTGCCAAGTTGAAGCGACCAAATCCTTGTTTTTGAGTTAGGTTGATATTAGTATAAAATTGCCGAATCCCCGGATAAACAGGAATATTGTTTAAGGGTTGAAATTTTTGTCTTTTTTCACGAAATGTGGTGGATTGTTTTTGACGAAGCACAAACTGTAAACGCTCTGTATGTAGCCAACTGGCTAGTTCTACGCTCTGAAATTCTCTATCCCCAATAACTACTAATTTATACTTCTTCAATAACCGAATTACAGGGCGTAATACTTTTTGTTGCTCTGCTAAATTACTACTTCCGTTTTTCTGCAATAAGCACCAATATATCGGAAGTGCTCTTTTTTGGTAAATCACACTAACCATCAATATATTATTTTCTTTCCACTGCGTTCTATCTAAGGCAATAACTAATTGTGACTTTGGCTTTACTTGTCTTTTTAAAATCTCTTCAATTACAGGAAACCACAGCAACACTACACTCAAAGCATCTAAATTTAAAAACCTTTGCAAATGCCGCCGCCGACTATTTTGTTGTATCGGTAAAGGTAAGGTTGCCGCTAGTCTTTCTATTCTCACTTGCTTCTGGTTCTGTAGTAGCCACACCAGCATTTTTAGGGTAATTAGTTGCGATTGAGTGAGATATTTTTGTAGCAATGTTTGATAGAATGTCGGCAGCATTTTTTTTTACGGTCTTGTTCAATTTACGAGACCGTTCTTTTTTACCATTAACTGCTTTCGTGCGGCTACTATTTTCTCCCTAAATAGTTTATTGTCAATAAATACCCTCTTTCTTTCCATTTTTTCAAGGGGTCGGCGGCTGGAAAGTCTTTGCCTAACTTGCTTTCATTCTGGTTGTCGCCCCCTCAAGTCTGCAACTTACGACTCCGCTACCTCTTGCCCAACATCCAGCTGCGGTGTACTTGTCCAAGTTACGCCCCAGATCCCAAAGAACAATGCGGCGGAACTTAGATCTAATTGCTCATCTGTTAACGCAGGGACGATGTGATAGCCTTACCTTGGATTGGAGTAAATTACGTTATCACCACACGGCTGCGGTACGGGCTGTGTTAATCGAGCAGTTCGCTCCTTCAACTGTTAATCAAATGCTCTGCGCTCTTAGAAGAGTGTTAAAAGAGGCAAAAAAATTAAAATTGATGTTGCCAATGGATTACACCGACGCGGTTGATATTGAAAGTGTCCGAGTTTCCCAAGATTTGCGCGGGCGCTCTCTTTCCCAAACAGAAATTGCCGCGATTATGCGGGTGATCAAGGCAGATGTGACAAGTGCTGGTCGCAGAGATGCCGCAATGCTGGCGATCCTCTTAGGTTCAGGACTAAGGCGCTCTGAGGTGGTGTCTTTGGATTTAAGTGACTTTGATTCTAATACTGGTGCAATAATCGTGCGTGGTGCTAAGGGCGGTAAAGACCGAACGGTGTATCTGCCCAGTAGCGGAATTCGGGCAGTGGATGCCTGGTTAAAAGTCAGAGGAGTGAAAGCGGGACCGCTATTGTATCCAATCAGTAAAAGTCATCGGGTGATGCAGCGACGCTTGACTGACCAGGCGGTATTGTACATTCTTCAAAAACGGGCGCAGTCAGCTGTTGTAAATTCTTTCTCGCCGCATGATTGCCGTAGGACGTTTATTTCAAATTTACTAGATGCAGGAGTGGATTTAGTCACAGTTTGTCAATTAGCGGGTCATGCCAGTCCGATAACGACTGCTAAGTATGACAGACGTGGGGAAGTAGCGAAGCGCCGTGCAGTGGAGTTGTTACATATCCCTTTTGATGAATGAGATGGACGGAAAATTAGAGTATCTAGTTAGCTCCAATATTTTACTAGGGCAGCCACCGCACTCGATAAGCAGGCATGATATGAAACAGGAGTTTGTATGTAACGGCATCGGTTTTGCTCTTGCACTAACTTACTCAAAAGCGGTTACTACGGTAGTGTTTGCGATTGGATTTGATTGCTGTTAATCTTTTCGGCAAAGTTTGCTCAAGCTTTTTCTGCCAGTTGGGAGGAGCAAGCCAGTAGTTTTGTGGAATTTCCTTAAGACCCGGAAACAACATGAAAGCTCCCAAGAGGTAATCAATAACGTTAAATTCAATTGTTATGCCGCTAAAAGCTTTGATTTGTTCCAAGGCTATCAAAAAAGCCTCTTCAGTTTTGCGTTCTATAGCATAATACTCTTGCTCTTGTTGGGCAGAGTAGGTGCTTGTTTTGTGCCAGTTCCAGAGCAAACAGCACTGTCGCAGGGACAAGCCGAGTGGTTGTAGTAGTAGGGCAGCACGATAATATAGCCCACTCCGCCGCAACATATAGGGGTGTACTGTCAAAGGAAGAGTAGCAAGCGTACCAGCTTGTTGAACTATGTGGCGTAAAGAACGTTCACTGAGACGTTGTTTTCGTTCCGAGGCGAACAACCAGTCGGTAGTACGCTCTGCTTCAAGTTTTTGAAGGAAATCAATTTCAACTGCGGACAGTTGTTGCAGACTAAGTACAAGTTGGGGTTGAGAACGGCTTGTTTTTTGACGGTTGCGAAGCACCATTAAAGTATTAGAGGTAAAATCCACGTCACACCAACGTAGCCAACATAACTCGACTGGTTGTAGGGCTTGGCAAAACAAGAGGAGGGCGATCACGCTGTTACGGATGGGAGAGCGAGTATTTTGAGTGGCAGCGATTATGGCATCAAGTTCTTCCAGGTACAGGAACTCCCGTTCGCGGTAGTCAGAGAAAGGTGTTTTGCGTGGCGGGAGAGAGTTAGGCATTTCAAGACTGATGCAATTTGTTACTGCACCTAATTATTCCTCACTATTAGCGCAGTAGATAACGCATTCTAACGTTGGTAGGTAAGGCTAGCACTTGAATAAAATCCATAAACCTTTATGGGTTTACTTTGTGTCGAAGAAAATATCAATTAGTATATAAAGCTATCTATCTGTTGCTAGCTCGAAGATTGGGAAAACCTTCAATTTGTAGTCATCGTAGAGGTTTCGACGCAAGCTTTGCGTATTCTTCTATCAGTCCTGCATAGTCTTCATAACTGGGCAGAGTCTCAAAGCTATGAACCGCAGAGGTCGTCGCCCACGACAGCTTTTCCCTCGTCCAAGTTTCGATAAAAGGGTTAAACCATGATGTATCGTCCAGCATTGTCGGACGAAGATTGACAAACTCGTCTATTCCTTCGGGTAGAGTGAACATCCAACTCATACAGTACGGGCAGAAGTAATGGCGGGTCGCGCCGTGCAAGCCACCAATGACTGGTTGACCCTTGATTACCGAGAATCCTTCAGTGGGAATCGCGGCGCTTAAAGAAAAAGCGCTGGCGGTCATTCGTTGGCAACCAATACAGTGGCAAGCCATTGTAAGCAGAGGCGGGATACTCACTTGAAACCGGATCTGTCCGCAACGGCAGGAGCCTTCCCAGGGCAAATTCCAGTCGTTCATAATACTTCGTCTGTGTTCTCTATTCATAATACTGCGCGGTTATTGAAAAATGTTGAATATTTCCGGCAGGATTTCCGGCTCAAATTAAGGCAGAAACGTTTATATAGCAATTAACAAAATATCTTGTGGCTGATTGTAAAACTCTTCTCCAAGCTCCCACTGGTACTGCTCCTGTTCTCCAAGCAGCAAACCAAGCCAAATTTCAATCAAAGGCATTCCTAATGCTTGTTGCAACTGTAGTAGAGAAACTGCCTTGCTACCACTGTGCTGCATCTGATGAGCGATCGCCTCTGACCAGGCAGAGATATTTTCATTGTGGGCAGATGCCAAAGCTTTGTCTTTAGCAGCCTCATCGCTCAATTCCGGCTGTTGTGCCACCGCTTTTAGCAAAGCAAATTTATCAACTACACCAACTACAGAACGCCCATCGTTGGGAAAAACTTGCCGATTTCGTTGAGATACCTGCTTTTGTAGTGGAAGCGGTGGTTCGACAAATTGAGCAAAGTCTACGTGCATTGACTGGCGAACAAATTTATCAAAGAAGTCAGCAGGCACAACTGGTTCATTCTCCTGCATTGCACTTTGAATTTCTTCTAAAGTTAGAAGAGATCGCTCTCTGACGATTTGAGCAATTTGAGTAATAGCATCCCCGGCTACCTGAAGCTGCTGTTGAGTATTTAGGGGAGCCATTGTTGCATCCAGAGAAAACCAAATTTCCAGCAAATCTGCATCTTCAGGAACGGATGCAGCAGACTTTAAAGTTTCCCACAGTGGCAATTCAAGCTGCTGGTACATTATTCTCGTTCCTGGCAACCAGACAAAGGACAGCACTGCGGATGCAGTTCCTCCTTTGTAGTAAACTTACGAATGCCGTAGACCTCAGTAAGCTTATAAAGTAACCGCTCTAGATAGATTTCAACCTGGCGAGCTGTCAACTTAGTACAGTGGATAGGAGCAATGTCCGCCGTTTTCTGGGTTCCATACCAAATCTCGCCACCAACAGCGTGTAATGGGGCATCTACCGACCGCCGATAAACTTGCAATACAGCTGAATAATTAAAGTTGGGTAAATTAGTTTCAAACTGGATGCGACTGCGACCTTCTGAATTTATAGGTGGCTCTTGGATTGGGGCTATTTCTAAGTCAGTTAGAGAGATCGCTACCTGTCCTTGTTTTTGCCAACGCTTGAGGTTACGTGCAAAGTTACGGCGATCATGGTGACGAGCGTGCGATCGCCTGCTGGGACAAACGCTTGAATCCCAGCAACCATCTCCGTCAATACCGTGAAGTTGAAGAGCTTGGGCTGCGGTGAGCTTGGCGCATAGCCTGCACTTTTCTGGAATTTGCTTACCCGCCATAATAGTTAATCAAATCCTAAGACAATATTTAAGGCTTGTTGAATCTGTTGCCAATAAATATCTTCTAGTGTGCCAACTTTATCACGCAACCTTTGATAGCTAACTGCACGGATTTGCCCAACATCGACAAATCGATCTTTATCTAGCCCATTAACTAAAGATGCTTTTACATTCACGGCATAAGGAGCCTGCTTGCTACCAGGGCGAAATGGTAAAACAATCGTGACTTCTCCATACTGGTTCATCGTATTATTTTGGACAACTAAACAAGAGCGAGTTTTTTGTACCTCTGCCCCTACAGTCGGGTTCATCGTCACCCAATAGATTTCTCCCCGACGATACGTGAGCTTACCCTTCGGCATCGTCTAGCCCATCTGCGACAACGGCATCCCAAAGTTGAATTTCAGCTAAATATTCTGGGTCTGAGCAGTCTTCTTGAAGTGCTCTAATTAATTCAGCTTCGATAGTTCGTTTACGCTCCTTTGCCAATAAAGAATTCAAATACTCACTGCGGTTGCCATTAGCTTGTAAGTCGAGGAATGCAACTAATTCCTCTTGTAGGGTAATAGCTATTTTTTGCCTCATAATAAGTCATATTTTAGAAGATATTTATATCATACCAAATTGTATGATTTACTAGTCTACTCTTTGATATTTTCTAGTTTGTCTTATGATGGTCTTATTCCAGAGAAGGGTCATTATCTGGAATATAAAAATTAGTTAAGTATATATGCTTAGTCAGTAATCTGCTCCAATCGGCAAAATTGAGTTAACTGCGATCGCTATGTCCTCACGTTCTATTCCTGACATCCAAATTGTCCCAGTCCGTGTTCAACCAACTGTTGCCTCTGCTGGAGCAACCGACAGAGCTACATCTGGACCGCGTTCAACTGTAGAAGATTTGCGCTCTTTAAGGGTGGAAGAGTTTTTGATGGCGCGATCTCTCGCTGCGAAAACTAAGAAGGCGTATGAGCAAGACCTACAAAGATTCCTGGATTGGACAAATACTAGTTGGATAGAGGTAACGCCGCGACAGGTGGCTCAGTTCAAGGAGTATTTAATGCGTTCTGACCCTAAGAGCGGTAAACGGGTACTAAAAGACGCAACTGTTTATCGGACTTTAGGAACCCTGAAAAATCTCTACGGCTGGATGTTTCGTTCGCGCTATGTTAATCACGACCCGACGACAGAAGTTGACAAACCTAAGCTGAAGGAACCCACTGCTCAAAACCTTACTGATGAGGCACTGATGTCAATCTACCAAGCAGTAATCAATAGCAGTTTGCCAGAGCGGAATGCGGCGCTGATTTCGGTATTACTTCACGGTTTACGTGCTAGCGAAGCTGCTGCCCTAAATTTAGAAGATTATGATGGGCAGCGCTTGGTGATTCGAGTTGCCAAAGCAGATAGCAAGGGAGCTGTACCTCTTACTTCTAAAGGTAAGTCAGATTTGGATGTTTACCTAAAGTGGAGACAGTTAAAGGGAGATATACTACTACATCCTAGTACACCGCTTTTTGTTTCTCACTCTCGCCGTAATCAAGGCGAACGACTCAGCTATGACGGCATCCGTAAGGTTGTAGAACTGATTGAGAAACAGACTGGGATAGACTTGCACGCGCATCAATTCCGTCACACTTTCGCTACTAATTTGGTACTTAAGGGTATGAACCCTTACCACGTAATGACTTTGACTCGTCATAAATCAGTGCAAAGCTTTCGTAGGTATACTAAGGCAGCTGATCAAGCTGCGGCAGAAGCAGCTTTTTATGAAATTAACGGCTAGTCTACTGGAAATTAACAAACGATCGCTTCTGTAGAAGATATTGACCACACCGCTTTCGACATGAGTTGGGTACGAGTATTACTCGTAAAGGTCTAGACCCGTTATATGGCAAGGAGTTAATGGGTATAAAGAGCGATAAAGTTTATGGACGTTACACGCAAGGAGTGCTAAAGCAAGCGGCGGCTAAGGCTTACTTGCAGGCGATCGGTGAGGATGAGGATTAGTAGAAATCTCATAGCTAGCAAAGAAATTCTATATATTAATCCGGCAATAATTGAGAGTGCATTTTTTAAGCTGGAACCCTTGAAAGCACTAGATTTAATTTTGCAACTTATATTGCCGGGTTAATAAATCCCGAATAAGCTAGTTATAGAGAAACTTTCTATACAATAATAAATTAGCCAGATGGGATAACTTAAATAAAGGCTGTCAAACACCTGACGTATGTTATACAAACTGAATCGTCAGTTTGTAGGTAAGGTCAAGCTAGCCCAATCAGATAGCAAAGAGTAGTTGTATATGTCAATTGATAAAAATAAGGTAGAAGAACTACAAAATAATGGTTTAGCTCAACCAGCTACAGATTTAGTAGAGAGCCTGGTAGAGACACAAGATAAGAAAAAATCAAAAAAATCAAAGAAAATTTTTGATGGTAGCACCGAAGTTTTTGCCAAGAAAATTCCCAACAAGACTTATGAAACTGAACTGCGACAACTCCAGATTGAATTAGTCAAAATGCAATACTGGCTCAAGCACGTCGGTTATCGAGTTGTCGTAATTTTTGAAGGACGCGATGCAG
Source organism: Gloeocapsa sp. UFS-A4-WI-NPMV-4B04 (assembly GCA_019359535.1). Lineage (GTDB taxonomy): Bacteria > Cyanobacteriota > Cyanobacteriia > Cyanobacteriales > Chroococcidiopsidaceae > JAHHHE01. Next base: position 18,777 of record JAHHHE010000037.1, on the reverse strand, counting down.
CTGGCAAGGGAGGGGTGATTAAACGTATTGCTGAACCGCTTAATCCTCGCGGCTGCCAGATAGTTGCTCTGGGAACACCATCGGATCGAGAGAAAACTCAGTGGTATTTTCAGCGATACGTGCAACATCTTCCGGCAGCAGGTGAAATTGTCCTGTTTGACCGCAGTTGGTACAACCGAGCCGGAGTTGAACGAATCATGGGCTTTTGTAGTGAAGCAGAGTATCAAGAATTCATGCAATCCTGCCCTGAATTTGAACGAATGCTGGTTCGTTCGGGGATTATTTTGATTAAATATTGGTTCTCGGTCAGCGATGAAGAGCAAGAGCAACGTTTTCGCTCACGCAGTCATGATCCAGCAAGGCGTTGGAAACTCAGTCCGATGGATTTAGAATCGCGTAACCGTTGGGTGGAATACTCGAAAGCGAAAGATGTGATGTTTGCTCACACGAATATTCCAGAAGCTCCCTGGTTTACAATCGAGGCGGATGATAAAAAGCGATCACGACTGAACTGTATTCATCATTTACTGAGCAAAGTTCCCTACGAAGATATGACACCTCCTCCCCTAGAACTACCGTCCAGACCCCTAGCTGAAGATTACGTTCGCGCCCCTCGCAACGAGCAGTTCTTTGTTCCTCAAGTATATTAAGTAACATTCCTGTTGCGTAATCTCTTTTTGTGAACAACTAAAATAAACCGATCACTCAGAGGTATGGGCTAACAAATTAGGGCTGTGTTGCGAAAAGGTTCTGCGGAGCAACGGAACAGAAAATGAGCCTTAGCACTCTGGTAGTATTTCAAACTCGTCTTCTGTTTCGTCACAGTCCCCGCTTTACGGCAGCCCAGGCAACACCCAATACTATTTAAGGAAAAGCGATCGCCTTTTAATCAGGAAAATTGGCGGGAGCAACAGCTTGAAAAATATCAGTATAAGATAGATTGTTACTTGCGAATTCACCAGTTGCTAAAGCAATGAAAGGCTAATAGATGCCTTGTTGCTGAAGCTGAACCAAATAATCTAGGGATTGATAAGTTAAAAACAACTTTCATTAACAGAGCGCTATCAACCGACCGCATGATCTGAGAATTTTCTAAATTAACTTATTTGGCAGGAGGCACGGAGGGCTGAACATTCGTCTGAGTGCTAAGTGTTTGAATTGTATAGAAAGCCAATGGGATCACTAACATCAATGCCAGTAGGAGCGCAAACCACTTAACCAAATTCGTTTTTGAACGACCTTTGATAGGATACTCGCAGCTTAAACAATTTTCTGCTTCAGAACTATTCAAAGTTCCGCATTCCTTACAAGAAACTAAAGCCATCACTCTTAAAATATTTAGCTAAGTTATTTAATCAATTGTACTGATTCATCTTCAACCATGAAGGTACTAACATTCAAGTGACAATATGTTTGGAGTGGTTTAGAGATAACAGCGAACCTTTTTCGTGGTAATGATTGAAACAATTATTGTCCTATTGATAACTGGGATAATTATCATGGGGATTCTAGTTAGTCCTAGCCTAACTAAATGGCAAAGAAACCGTTTCAAGCAACGCCCTTTTCCACCGCTTTGGAATGCCGTAATTAATGTTAACCTTCCCATTTATCAATGTCTTACTCCTAGTGAACGAAAACGGCTCCAAGGACACATTCAAGTGTTTTTGGCAGAGAAACAATTTATTGGCTGTAAAGGATTACAGGTGACAGAGGAAATAAAACTGGTTATTGCTGCTACCGCCTGTTTACTCCTCCTGAATGAGCGAGGAAAATACTTCCCAAGACTGCGTTCAATCCTAATTTATCCAAGCACTTATCTAGTTAATGAAAAGGCTTACAGTGGAAACTATGTTGTTGAAGAGAGGCGTGTAGCAAGGTTAGGGGAATCCTGGACAAGTGACCAAGTAGTATTGGCTTGGTCACAGGTGAAACGAGACACTTGTAATTGGCAGGATGGGCATAATGTCGTTGTTCATGAATTTGCTCATCAGTTGGATCAGGAGGATGGTTTCGCTGAGGGTGTGCCAATCTTGCAACGTGACTCAGACTATTCTATTTGGGCTATTGTCATGACGAAAGAATATCAACAACTTTGCAATGATATTGAACGAGGCTTAAGAACCGTAATTGATAGCTACGGCGCAACGAATCCTGCCGAATTTTTTGCCGTAGCGACTGAGACATTTTTTGAGAAACCGCATCAATTGTTGAAAAAGCATCCAGCAGTTTATCAGCAACTGCAACGTTACTATCAACTAGATCCGATTCAATGGGTTTAAGTATGTTCAACCCAACCTACTTAACCCAGATAAGCGCACTAGGTAGGGCAATATAATACATAAGCACTACAAGTATTTAATAATTCATTAGTAGAAATTGATTAATGCAAAATATTGAACCCCTTAACGCCTTAGATGCTCCAATAAAGTTTGAGTTCACTATAGTTGGACGCAATAACCATGACGTTTCAGGAGCGCCATACATAAGTTGTGATGATGGGACGCAACTGCGGGTTATGCCCACACCAAGAGACTATCCAGACAAGCGGCTATTATGGCATTTACTCCCTCAAATTGATTCAACGGCAATTACTTCAAACGTGCGAGTGTTAGGCAGCAGTCCGCTCGAAGTGGAGCAGCACGACGGCGGTGAATGCGTTTTGGTAGGAAACGATTCTTCAAGTCAGACAAGAAGTCTATCTTTTTTTGTACACTGGTTAATTGAATTCTGGATCACTATTAAGTCAATCACTAGGAGAGATGATGACCCAAGTATTAGTGGGTGAAAATGAACACATTGAGTCAGCCTTACGCCGATTTAAGCGAGAAGTTTCCAAGGCAGGGATTATTCAAGATATGAAGAAACATCGTCACTTTGAAACCCCGATGGAAAAACGCAAGCGTAAAGAAGTTGCCAAGCACAGGCAGGGTAAAAGGCGTTTCCACACTTGATAAATGACATAGATATTAATCCATGCCTTCAGAAATTTAATGAGGGCTTTACTTATAGAAATTAGCACAAGTAATCAAAAAGTAAGAACCGCTTCCAGCCGGACTACAGTTGGACTAAAACTAGCTGACCTACCTTCAACAGACGTACTGATCACTGAGTCTACGTATGGCGCTGATGCTCATCCAGCAAGGAAGACGCAGGAGGCAGCATTGTTATCAGCGATCGCTTCTGTCGTTGAAGCAGGAGGAAACGTGCTACTTCCCGCTTTTGCCCTCGGACGCGCTCAAGAAATTCTGTTGGCACTCCGCACCAGCGCCATATTCCAAAAGCTAGATATTCCTATATATGTAGATGGGTTAGTCAGGGCAGTGACAGACACTTTCCGAGACAACTTAGAATTGTTGCCACTGTCCGTACAGAAGATGGTCAATAATAGCGCCACAGAACCGTTTATCGACGAGCAGACAAAGCCATTTGTCAAAGCGATCGCTCGGCAGCAAGAGCGACCCCTAGCGATGGCACAGCCGAGCGTAATCATTGCCAGTTCTGGGATGCTCAATGGCGGTGCTAGCGTTTACTATGCCAAAACATTGCTGGAACGGAATAACGCTGCGATTTTTATTAGTGGGTACTGCGACGAGGAAAGCCCTGGTCGTTTACTTCAAAATCTGAAGACAGGAGATGTAGTTGAACTAGACGGGCAGAAGGTGACTGTCAGAGCGCAGATAAAACGCTTCAACCTCAGCGCTCATGCTGATAAGCTGGGGCTGACGCAGGTGATCGCTAAGGTGAACCCTAAACACCTGATTTTAGTTCATGGTTCGCTTGATGCCCTGCACGAATTGGCGCGGACAGGCGACTTGAGAGACAAACACTATGTCCACATCCCAGAAGTAGGAGAGAAAATTGAATACGGCGTGGTTCCCGAACATTTGCGGGGTAATCAACAAGCTCGAATTGAAGCGCCACAGGAATTTGACGTTGAAGTTGTATCCGAAACAGAAGGAGCGTGGATACGAATACCAGAATCAATTGTGGAGTCTGACCCCCGATGGCAAATACTGGCAGGTAACGGTCTACTCAGAGCGAAGTGGGATGGTGTTGCTTTAAGGTTATTTGCTGCGACTGAGCGATCGTTGATGATGGAACAGGCGCTCTTATCCGCTTCTGCATCGGGAATCGACTGCTGTGCTAAATGTCAATTCTTTGAACAGAACACAAGTTGTTGCCGATGTCTTGATAGTCCCCTAGAAGGGCGTATTGTTGATCCATCTGGCTACTGTCTTGAGTATGTGAATTTATCGTGAGATTAAACTTAATAATCAGCGATAGAACGAAGCAAAGAGAATATAGCTACGCAATCAGGCGCTCATTCAAGTAAATGACATTCAACCGCACTGTTTTCGACACGATTTTGGCAAGCTCATTACTCGTAAAAGTGGAGATTTTTTGGATAGCAAGGAGTTGATGGGAAAAAAAGGAAGATTCAGTAGCTCTTCCAATCTTCTAAGCACAATCACATTAAGAAACGAGAAGCATTATTTTAACAAAGATTCAGCATAGAGACGATTTAACTAAAATACCCATAGCGGAATATTTTGAACTTGACGTAAGACATAGCGTAAGTAATAAAACTTAAATACACAAAGTTTTTTAAAGGAATAATAGAAAAATTATTTACAATTGCAGATTTTAATTTAAGTAAAACTAGCTGAACTTTTCCGTAATTTTCCTGTCTTCTTTTCCCCACTAAATTGGGTATCTTAAGTGTGTATTTTATAGGGGAAAACAAAAATGTTACGAAGACTTGTTGTTGGAGTTGTTACGGCAGGATTGGCTCTAAGTACGATTGAAGTACAACCCGCTCAATCTAGAGATAGCTGTCAGGTAGCAATAGCAGAAGCTAAGTACAAAATCGAAAGCAAAAACACTAGAGTAGTTCAATTTAATAAATTCGATATGAGCAAGGAATCTGAATCTCCCGAATACCCAGAGAAATATCCTATTCGGGTTTCTATGATAATTGATGGTTCTGGGGCAGAATCGATAATGAATTCTACTGTCTTTTTAAAAGCGTTGAGTCATAAAATTATTATGGGGTGTAAACCTGTTAGCTTAGTTGAATTTGGGATGAACCATACCGACTGGAGCAATACATTTGGTCTGTTAGGTGAGAATAAAATTGAAGAGTTTGAGTGCTTAGATCCTGGTTTTAATAACCGGATTCCTTGGGGGTACACTGTCTGCCTTTAAGTTAAGTGTTACAAAAGTCGCTCCTGAAGGATTGCTACATAGAAAGCTTCCATAACACGACCCCTCGTAGGTAGGCTATTACAAGTAATGCGAAGTATAAGGTTAAGGTTATACGGTAGTTAATATAGAAAATTTGGTAGTGTTTTAGATTTGTTGCTGTTTACATATTGAACGTTTCAGAAGTCTTAACCTCTTAAGCAACACAACCCTAATCACAACCAACTTCCTTAATTGCTTGAGATCTAGCTTTATACCAAGCTTGAAATTGATTCAAAGGGTATCTACCTCCATTCAATTCATAGGCTGACTCAGCATCTGCTTCAGGGTTATCAACCCACTGTTCACCACTTTTTACATCCTCACAATCTAATTTATAAGCTGCTTGAAGATTAACGTCATCCCTGGTCCAAGCTGCAAGAATACCTAATCCATATTCTTGGTTCTCAGTAGGAAACTGATTCAGATTTTCCTCAATAGCAGACACATATTGGCTAGGCTTGTCTTGTAGATTCTGTTCAGCCTGCCTCTCGTCTAAAAGCTCTTGCGAAGCCTTCTCAGAGTTATACTTAACTGTCTCTTCGCAAGCAATATCATCTCCATCGTTATCCTCAAGGTTAAAACGGTTCCCACTGTTAAAAGACTCTTGAGCGTCTGCTTGATTGATGAAGTCTTTGCAACTTAATTGCATATTGGATTGTACCGGACTGGGTGTTATAGACGGTATTGTCGGTATATCAGATTCAGGAGGATTCGTTATTGCCGATATATCAGATTCAGGAGGATTCGTTATTGCCGATATATCAGATTCAGGAGGATTCGTTAGCGCCGAACCGACAGCCCCTAGCGTATAGATCGCTGCGTAAATTGATAGGATAACCTTGAACCCTTTGTGGCAATTAGTGTATTTCCACACTCCGTAAGCTCCCAGTGGAGGAAAGATTACAGCAGTTGCAAACCAAGCGAGTGTTGGGTGAGCTTGGAAGAAGTTCTTGATGGTGTTGAGTTTCATGGTGTTCTTATTTTAAAGATGGTTGATAATCTTGTTTACCAAAGTCCTCAAGTCAAGCCTGTACTGAGGTAATAATGAGGTTTTTGAACGATAACTTATTTCAAATATGGTTTTAGTAATTAAAATCGGTGAGCGCTAATCTCAGATCCTGGTAACAACAGCGTTGTCCTTAGCAGCCGATATCTTTACCTACGTCTCTCTAATATTTTTATTTTCTCTTTACCTTAAATTAGGGAATTTTCTTCAAATTCTTATTATCTAGACTGGATAACATATAACTAATAAGCTTTACTTGCAGGTGCAATTAAAGTTTTTTATTAAATTAATTATTAAGATGTAAAGCCTGTACATATTGATTTTACTTAAGATACAAGCGTAACATCGTAACCCAGCTAACTCCTCAGTGAATATACATAACTATCCAAGCTGTGCTTTACAATAAACAGTAAAAAAGGTTATATAACAACCATTAATACTGAGCTATATACTCACTTCTTATGAATTGGTTTACCTTTTAATTTGGTAGGGACGAGTATAGGCGAGGTGGCAGCAGTCGTAACAAGTCTGGGTGATAGTAGACCAACCCAGCTGTGTCAAAAACTTAGCCGAGGGGAAACGGTTGCTGCGATGCGGTAGCTTGCTGAAAGGCGATCGCTTCTGAATGCTCCTTGACTATTCTAGAACTGATACTTAATATCAAGGCAATATGTGGATTTCTCTTGTCTTGGGCAGTCCAGAATAAAACCTCTGCTTCCCGCTTGCTCAGACCTAGTAACTAGAGTGATTCTGCTGATATGGAAAGCGATTGCTGCTCTTCCAGCAACAATAGGTACTGCTCTCAGGTGCAACTCATCCATCCTGAAAGTGTTTTGCAGACTGAACGACTTGTACTTGAGCCGATTAAACAACGCCATGCTACTCTGCTATACCCGATATTGCAGGATAGTCGCATCTACCAATATATTCCACAAGAGCCACCAGCCTCAGTAGAAATGTTGGAGCAGCGTTATCAAAAATTAGAGCGACGCTTATCTCCAGTTGGCGATGAGGCATGGCTTAATTGGGCAGTGTGCCTTAAATTGACTGGGCAGTATGTCGGTAGAGTAGAGGCTTCAGTGCTACCGAACCGAAATGCATACTTGGCGTATGTATTTGGTTTTCAGTTTTGGGGCAACGGATATGCAACCGAAGCATCTCAACGTATTTTGCAATTGCTGTTTGATGACTATGGTGTAACTGAGGTCAAAAGTGAAGTGGATACACGCAACGAAGCCTCGGTTCGACTCTTAGAGCGTCTTGGTTTTGAGCAAGTAGAATATCGAGCAGCCGGAGATTTTTTTAAGGGGAGTCCCAGCGATGAGTATATTTATCGTAAAGTTGTAGCCATCCAAAGTGTGGAACAGCAACCTAACACGGCATTGGAGCCGAACAACGAGAGGTAATATTGGTTATTAACCTGCTACTAAACACGAATGTTATGCCACTCAGTCTTCAGGAGAAGCGGTACTTGAAGCTTGTTGGTAGTGTTTAGAGTCAGGCTAGAATTAGCCCAGAAAAGCCAGATACCTTTGTCAAGAAAATGGGTGAAACTTCCTGGACATTAACCATTAATACTGAACGACTGCTCCTTCGTCCCCAGCAACCGAGCGATTATGAGTTTTGGTACTCTGGCTTTTCTGGACGATTGCCAAAGCAACATCAATACGATGATGGACTGGTTAATCTGGAGCATTGCGATTACCAGTGGTTCGTGAACCTGTGTCAGCGTCACCACCAGCTAGCGTTAAACGATCAAGTCTATGTGTTTGGTATCTTTTCTCGCCAAACTAATCAGCATCTTGGAAATATTGACATCTCAACTATTCGTCGTGAAGAAAACCAGTGGGCGAATTTAGGCTACGGAATTCACAACCAACATTGGCAGCAGGGCTTTGGCAAGGAAGCAGTTCGAGCCGCCCTTGTGGCTGGGTTTGAGACGCTAGGCTATCATCGCATTGAAGCTTGCATTAATCTAGATAATCAAGCCTCAATTGCACTTGCTCAAAGTGTTGGTATGCAAAGAGAGTGTATTCGTCGTGGATTCGTCTACGAAAACGAGCAATGGGTAGATCACTTTATTTATGTTGCTATACCATCTGATTTAGGTTTAGTCGAAAAGCAACCAGCGATCACTCCATAACAAGTCTCTGTACAGAACGTACCATATACGAGCAGCTGGGTTGCAAAAGTTAGCTGCGTCTGAGGAGCTTAGTCATTATAGGACTGAAGTGGTTGGCGGGGGTAACTCTTGAAAGTTGTCTATTAGCGCAAGAGTGCTAAATTAAAGTCCTGAACCATTGCTATACATTCCACGATGAAGGCAGTTTTATGAACTCGCGCATTCAGTCATATCTGAGAATTGCAGCAAGCCACCAACGCGACACAGAGCAAATCGGTTCGTTTCTTGCTACCTTCACTCCTGGCAATGACAATCCTTTTCTTAACTACGCCATTCCCGATGACTATGCCATACCATCAGCCGCAGACCTACGTACCTTGGTCGCCACCTATGAAAAACGTTCACTAAAACCGCGTTTGGAGTATGTCGCGCAGCTAGCGCCTGCTGTCGAAGGAGTATTACTGGATGCAGGTTTTCGCGTTGAGGGTCATCTGCCGCTCATGGTGTGCGCTTCCGGAGCAGAACAAATCCTTCCTATACCTCCAGGGATCGAGTTAGTTTTACCAGTTTCTGATGCCGACTTGCTCTCGATAGTCACAGTTCAGTACGAAGCTTACGGTGATTTCGCACCAGACCCCAAAGCTGTCACTCGTCTTGGAAACAGCCTGACAGCAGGTGGAATTGCTGTCCTCGCCAGAATTGCAGCAACGGGTGAGCCTGTAGGAGCGGGTGTATGTTCCGTACCGACTAACCAAACGACGGAAATTGCAGGTATTGGTGTACGTGCTGCCTTCCGCCGTCGAGGTGTGGCAGGAGCGCTGACGACTCGATTAGTTAAAGAAGCTTTCGCTGCGGGTATCTCTGTACCTTTTTTGATGGCTGCACATGAAGCAGAAGCAAGAATATACACTCGTGTAGGCTTTTCAGTAATCGGTGAAATCCTACATATCTCGCGTCCGTAAGCCTAGACAATGCGTTTAAAAGCAAGCAACACAGTCAAAGCTGAGGAAGTAAAATTTTCTGATTTACGGCTAGGGCTGTTCACTAAGCAACGTGATCGCGTTGCCTTGAAACAAATAACAGGTTTCTAACCACCCTTCATTAAAGTCAAAATTCCTGGTTCAGATTTATGCGCTGCGTCCTCGCTCTGGACATTCGCACGGTGAGCGAAAGCGTTGCGGTAGCGAGCTACGAGCGTCAGCCATGCCTTTATGCGATCGCGCTTTATCAGCCGTCGAATCTCCCGCTAAACTCTGTCATCAGTTCGGCTACACTCCATCCACTACCGTAGATTGATTGGTCGATTGGGGGTTCAGCTACAGACTGTAGTTGGATTACTGGCTCTGGCTGTTCTGGCTGCTCTACATCAATTTGTTGTACTTGTTCTACGTTTTCGGATTCCTGAATGAGACGGGAGCGACGAGAAGGCTTTGCTTCGGGTTGGGTTGAAGCTTCGGGTTGAGTTGAACGTTTTACTATAATCGGTTTCTTTGAGTTCATACTCACTTTGGTATTTGGTCAACTTTAGGATATCTTGCGATGACGTAGATATTGCTTCGCTTCTAGAGTCAGAACAGGAAGGCAAAAGCGCTTTGATTGTCTACATAAATGGTACTCAGCAAGGTATTGGGACATGGATATTAAAGTCTTAATCCAAACTGTCCATTCACTCCTCGAACAGAATTGTAACCAACTCCCAAGAAAACGTCGTCAGAAACGCCTATTTGAACACCACCTGAGAGTGCCACACCTTCATCTTGGGAATACAGTCCCAGCCCAACATAAGGCGAAATTACTGGCAAGTTAATAAACTTGAGAACATCTACTCCAGTAGCGCCATTAGGGCCAACACCTAACTCAACTCCGATACCCAAAGCCCTCGCCCCTACAGAAAAGGTCAGATCACTATCTTCCACGCCGCCAGAAATCCAAGGTTGTGGTACAACTTGACAATTAGCCTGGTTTGGGGTGAGTCCAACTAATAAAGTTAGCGATGCAAGTAGGCTTAGTTTGATAATAGTTGTGTTCACTTTTTCTCCTAGACAAAAAATTTTTAATTAAAGCTTAATTCTCTTTAGCTCTTTCGTTACCAGCATAAGCCTAGTAACTTGATAATATAGCTTTAAAAAAGAGCGAGAGTTGACTGGTATATTAATTAACTTTATATTGTTAGAAGCAAATTTATTTTTTTCGTTAAGGGAAAAGCTTGCTTTTGGATACTTGTTGATGAAGTAAATCTAAATAAAAGAACTAAGAAAGATAAATTCTCGTTTGGAAATTAGCCCAAAAAAGTTAATATTCTTACTTTTACTAAAAAAATGTTTAAAGAGGGTAATAAAAAATAACTACATCTTCAGACTTTTTTTATAACTAAGTGCATTTGCTTTAATGTATTTAACATTTAAAATACTAAGATTAACACACCAAATAGGCTACACCAGAAGACAATAGATAACAAAAAACCAACAATAATTCCTTGAGCAGCATAAGGATAAGGGTCAATAAAAGATTGTCTAGTTTCAGTTTCATAGACCAAGTAATCAAAAATATGCTGAGATGATATTTCGGTGAGGATATTCTTGTTTTGTAACATAATGCAATACCAAATTATGGAGTAATAATTATTTATAAGCGCTAGAATCACTTACAATATATAGTTAACGAGCGTAATATCAACGTATCTTTATTAGTATTATCGGCTTATTTTTCAAGTGATGTCGTCCGAGCTATTACGGAGAAATTTTATGTTGGTCAATTCTTTATATCTCAAACATTTTCCTAATGGGACTTTGTAAGTTTTTAGCCTAAAAAGGTGAAACCCAGTCCTAATATGGGAAATACGTCGATGGGATAAAAATGGCTGAAACGTAAGTGTAGCAACAAAACATGAGCAAACTTGCAACAAGCGGTCGGTCAGCCCGTGACTACGCAGTTTTATCAATTGGAGCAGCGCTGTTGACGATCACTCTGAAATTTGGAGCTTACTTGTTGACTGGCTCGGTAGGGCTGCTTTCTGATGCACTCGAATCTTTAGTTAATCTAGTTGCAGCATTGGTAGCACTATGGGCGCTGACGTTTGCAGCACGTCCGCCAGATGCAGAACACGCCTTCGGACATAACAAAGCGGAATACTTCTCAAGCGCTTTAGAAGGCACATTGATTTTGGTTGCGGCAGCTAGCATTGGAGTTGCTGCGTGGGGTCGGCTATTTCATCCACAGCCAATAGAGCAGGTTGGATTGGCGCTTTTACTGTCGCTTGTCGCTACAGCAGTTAATGGTGGTGTTGCCATAATTCTCCTACGAGCAGGGCGGCGCTTGCGCTCAGTAACTTTAAGAGCTGATGCACATCACTTGTTTACAGATGTGTGGACGAGTGCTGGTGTTGTACTGGGAATCTTGTTGGTGAAATTGACAGGATGGCTGGTGCTTGACCCAATAATCGCCCTGATCGTGGCAGTCAATATCGTCTGGGCAGGATTTCGACTGTTGCGTGAAACAGGGTTAGGGCTGTTAGATACTGCCTTGCCTAATGATGAGCAGCAATTAATCACTACTATATTAAATAGTTACGAACAGCAGAGCATCCAATTTCACGCCATTAGAACCCGCACAGCCGGGACACGCCGCTTTGTCTCCTTTCATGTGCTTGTACCTGGAGAGTGGACGGTTCAACGGGGTCATGATTTATGTGAAGAGATCGAGATAGCTATTAGCAAAGCTCTACCAGCCACTCACGTCACCACTCACTTAGAGCCATTAGAAGATCCTCTGTCATGGGCTGATCAGGAACTAGACCGGATGAGTTAGTAACAATGAGCAGGGATATTACTACCTTTAGCTATTTTTAAGAAAACGAAGAAACTTTGAGGCGAACGATAGCATGATTAAAATTTTGGCAATTTCCGGCAGCCTACGTGCCAGTTCTTCCAGTACAGCCATCTTACGAGCGGCAACTGCTTTAGCACCAAATAATATTAGTATTTCACTCTATGAACGGCTAGGCGAACTGCCCCACTTTAATCCTGAACTTGATAATGACAACGTGCCAGAGCCAGTCCGAAATTGGCGATCACGTCTTCAAGAGTGTGATGGTGTACTCATCTGCACACCCGAATATGCTCATGGTGTGCCTGGGGTACTAAAGAATGCGCTTGACTGGATCGTGTCTTCAGGCGAGTTCATGGATAAACCCACTGCTGTGATTAGTGCATCTCCATCACCGGATGGTGGCGACAAGGCGAATGCTTCACTCGTTCAGACGCTGAGGGTGATATGGCAAAGATTGTTAAAGGAGCAACACTACTCATTCCTGCTGTCTCTACCAAACTGAATGACAAGGGTGAGATAACAGATATTGCAATAACGCAGGCACTCAAATCGCTACTTAATGTAGTTTTTGATGTGATCAATAAATACTGATACGAGTTTTGCAGTACCAAGCTGTTAGCCTGTAACCTTTTTATTTGAGTTCATAATGACTCTGGTACTTGATTAATTAGCTCAGTTGACTAGAAGGATGATATTGCTTTTGCTTGTACTCTTGGTACTGCTTATCTTTAGCTTCCCAATACTTCTCTACCGTACTTTTGGCGATCTCCGCCTGCTGATATTCTTCTCCCTGCTCTGCCAATAGTCGTTGCTTTACTTGTTGACGCAGGTTAGAGATAACCTTGCCATTGACTTTGCGTGTTTGCGCCCAGTCTAAAATCGGAGCCGGATAAGGGCTTTCACCAATGTAAGCTCCGGCTAAGATTTCTGACAAGCTATAGCCCTGTAGTTCGGGAATCCAGTAGTAAATGAACTTCAAATCAGCATCTCTATCTTCAATATTCTTGTTGGGTTGTAGATGCGGAATGTCTCAGATAGCGGATTAGCTATTCCCGCTTGTAACGAGACTTTTAGGGCAGAAATTTATGCAAAGTTAAGCAGCGTTGTCAGTTTGCTCCACTTGTACGCTTTGCTCAAGGTCTACGAGAGGGTTATGCTGTCATTTACACAAAATCATTAACTGTGATTTGACTGGCTTGAATCCCTTGGAGAATAGTTATATGCATCTGACTTCCCAAATCGCCCAACTCTTCGAGTTTCCAGCGAACTTCAGTATTCTGCCCAACCTGAACAATATCGAGGTCACTGAAGCCCAGAGGAGTGCCATTGATGGTCGTCGGCAACCCCAACAAATCTCGACCATCGTGAAAGTCTTGGATGATATCGTGGTCGCTACTCAGATAGAATCGGTCAAACCCAGAGCCGCCTTGGAGCAGATCTTCGCCCGTACCACCATTTAATCTATCGCCACCCGCTCCCCCAATCAGGATATCATTACCTGAATCACCATCAAGTTTGTCACTCCCCTGACCTGCATACAAGCGATCGTTACCAGCGTCGCCATAGAGAATATTATTGCCTTGAGTATCTCTTAAGATATCGCCACCTGCACCACCACTGAGAATATCGTTAGCTTTGCCGCCGCTCATCCTATCCTCGCCATCAGCACCAATTAGGGAATCCTCACCGTTGCCCCCTCGTAATACATCGTCGCCCCTATCTCCATGCAGAAAATCATCTCCTCTACCTCCATGTAAGAAATCTTTGCCGTCCTGACCAAATAAATAATCATTTCCTTTGCCACCGTAAAGAGAATTATCTCCTCCACCTGCATATAAGGCATCGCTGCCACCGCCCCCTTTTAAGACATCGTCACCCCCGCCTCCATGCAGTAAATCATTTTGTTGTCCACCATAAAGCACATCATCTGCGTTTTTGTCAGACAGAATATTGTCTCCCTTATAAGATTGGGCAATCACTTCTGGATAGGCTTCTGGAAGCGGGAAAGAACTGTCTACAAACAAAGGACTTTCTTGGTTGTTCAGATGCTGATTAAAGAAAGCAGTGATATAGTCATTGGTGATCTGCGTAACTCGATTGGGATCGATCAGTTCAAAATTTTTATGTTCATAAGTCTCGATAGTCGCTTGCGGATCGAAGAAATAATTGAACGATCCTGCTAGACTACCTAGCTCCATACCAGAATCTCGCAAAAGAGGAAACAGAAAAGGCACATCACTGGTGTAGTGCAAGTGAGTTGTCCCCAAGATGGTCACTTCATATCCTTCATTTTGGACATGATTGAGGAAGGTTTGATCGTCGCCTCTATATAGGGCATCAGAACTGATTTCTGTACCAAAAGCCACGTTGTTGAACAGCATATAGGGTTGGGAGACGCTAGCATCAACCGTATCACCCCGCAAAGTGCCGTCTAAATTTGCTCCTGCTTTGAAACGAGGATCAATTGACAAAACTTCGGTGGCAGTTGCACCACCTGTAGAAACTCCGAAGACACCGACTCGCTCCAAATCTAATCTCCCGTTAAACAGTCCTGTTGGATCATTTCCTGCATTGAATTTTTCTAGTTCGTCTAAGACAAATTGAATATCTCCGGCTCTGGCAGCTACGTTTTGGGCTGCATCAGGCAGAGGAGAGTGGGAAACAACTCGCCCATCGGAAAGTATATTCAGGGCTGATTCATAAGTATGGTTAATTGCAACGACGACATACCCCTGACTGGCTAATTCTTCTGCCCTGACGGTGTTAAATTCAGGCATATCACCACCGCCGTGAGACAAAAATAAGACTGGATATTTGGATTCTGCTGCGGCAACTGGAGCGTTCTCGACACTGTGAGTAGGGATAGATTGAATGAGGTTGACAAAATCTTGCGGCGGTATTCCTACCCCAGATGCAAACGCACTACTCAACTCTTCGCTCATGTAAGGTGCGGTCGCAGATCCTGGAACTGCAACGCTAGGATACCAAACTTTTGCGGTGATCTCTCGATAATCGTTGGGATCTTCTGTGAAAGGTTCTTCTCGTTCTGAATCGGCAAAGTAAAAAGAGGTTGTTCCCACGGCATAAGCCCCTGTTGGTTCAGGGAACGAAATTGCTTGAGTTGTGTTGGTTTCCATCGCAGTCACATCCTGATTCGTATTTTGGACTCCGTCGGTTTTTATCGTATGAATGGAGTGACTGTATCCAAATCGGCTGTCAGGTCAAATTGGTATAGCCAATCGGACAATCTTGAATGATTCCATCGGTCAGGGTCTTTTGACAACGGCATTTGAAGCGATGCTTGATCTGACCAATCGGTCAATTTAAAATCTGAAGATTGTGGTGTAGCATCGGGAAGTCCAGTATCCTTAGAATTTATGCGGCGATCGCTCTGGTTAGCTCAATGGTCGCAATCTATCCAAGTAACTTGGAACTGGCTAAGGCGATATGCTCAATATTGGCTGGTTCGCTTTAAGTCACCCCAAGAATCAGCAGACTACTTGACTTGGCGGCATCAATTTTTACAAAAACGGTTACGTCTAGGACTCTGGCTAGCGTTATTTTGGCAGTCGATCGTATCGGCTGAAGGTCTTTACTCTATTTTGTTTGAGTTTGAGAGATTAAGAGCAGTTGCCCTCAGTACCTATGGAGATGCATCGATTGCAGAGCGATGGAGAGGTGCATCCATTGTCTATTACGTAAGCGCTAATGTTATTTTATTGGCTTGTTGGATCGGGCAAAAAACGACCTGGGGACGACGGTATCCCGAAGCACTATTTCTGCTTTTCGCCTGTTCCCTGAGCAATCTTACACATATTATTTTCACTTTCGTCAGTCTGCCGGAAACACCGCCATCCCTCTTATTTCTAATTATTGCAGTTCTGGTTCCAGTGCATTGGGGATTACATTTCATCTATCAAGCCGTAGCGATCACCTATTATACGATTTTCTATCCTATAACTGGTCTAGCTACCCTTGAATATGCAAAAATCCGTAATCTTTACTCAAGAGAAATTATTATCCAACTCGCCTGCGCTTGCTCAGTTAGCATTCTATCAGTATACTTATACGAACGCTTGAAACGCTCAGAGTTTGAAGCCACTCGCCAACTACAGATATTTTTGCATTCTGTGTCGCATGATCTACAAGCTCCAGTTGTTGGCAGCTCGGTTGTATTGAAAAGCTTGTTGGATAAAGCCACAAATGAAGATGATCATCTAATAGTAAAGCGATCAACGATCGAACGGTTACTGCAAGGGAGCAATCACCAGCTTGCCTTGATTAATTCTCTTATAGAAGCTCATACCGCTCAAACACAAGGTGTCACTCTCTATTGCGAACCAACTGAACTAAAGCCATTAGTAGATTCAGTCCTAATTCATTTAAACCACGGTTTAACCAAAAAACGCATTCAACTGGTTAATCGCATCGCAGAGGATCTCCCCATTGTGAACGCAGATGCCAACCAACTTTGGCGGGTGTTTAGTAACCTGATTGAAAATACACTCAAGCACAACCCCCATGGAATTCAGCTAACCTTGGATGCGAATGTGGTGGATGGGCAGAGCCATTGTCCGGTGCGAGTATGGGAGAGCAACAAAGTGGAAAGCGTGCAACAACTAATTCAGCCTCAAGCTCCAATACTACTCTGTGTGATCCAAGATAGCGGCATTGGTATTGCTCCAGAGCAATGCCAGCACTTATTTGAACTCTACGCACGTGGGACAAAGGCACGATACACGCCAGGATTAGGATTGGGGCTGTATCTTTGCAAGCAAATTGTTGAGGCGCATGGTGGCAAAATTGGTGTTATTAGCTGCCTGGGCGCAGGAGCGACATTTTGGTTCACCTTGCCCTTATACCCAACCTGATCGTAGCGCTACAACTGCTGCTTGTACCCGGTCATCAACTGCTAACTTGTTCATAATACTGCGGATATGCGCTTTTACAGTGCTAAGGCTAATGTGTAGCATTAAGGCAATTTCGGGATTGCTGCGCCCTTCAACAATTAGCTCAAGCACCATACGCTCTCTTTCACTCAATGGATTCGCTGGTTTAGCACTCACGGTAGGTTGCAGGTGTTTAATGACGCACTGAGCAATTTGAGGATCGAGATAAGCGGCTCCATCTTGAATGCAGGCGATCGCCATTACCAACTTTTCTAATCCTAAGCCTTTTACACAATATCCATCTGCCCCGCTCGACAGAGCCGCGATAATTTCTTGTTCTGATTTATGGGAAGTGAGCATCATTACCCGTACCATTGGCAAGCTAGCTTTAATTTTCTGGGTGGCAGCAATACCATCCAGCTCTGGCAAACCAATATCCATAATCACTAAATCTGGCTTAAGTTCAAGCGCTGCCTCAATGCCAGAGTAACCATCCTCCACTTGAGCAATAATTTGCAATTGAGGATATTCTTCCAAAAGATACTCTAAACCCAAACGCATCACTGGGTCATCTTCCACAATCAAGATGCGTAGATCAGAAAGAAAGCTAAAAGTATCTGTTAAAGAGGGCATAAGCAAGAAGCAACTATCGCCTATTGACCAAATTAAGCAATGACTGCGGCTAACTAAAGAGGTAGCAGAAGTCAATTTCTAACATCAAATCCGTAACTAAAAACTAGCTTTTATTTTTGTGAGATTCCTGCGTCAATTAAAAATAAATTCAGGAGTTTTCAATCTAAATTTAGTTTACCTATTCAGTAGACAATCATTACTATCTTTGCACAAGTGCTTCTAATTCTCACACCTCACCCTAATTTTTTCAGGGATAGAGCTATTAGAAACTATCTTAGGCGGCTTCCAATAAATATAATACCAATTAGGCGGGTCGAATCAGGATATCCCATTTGGGCAGTAGCGGATTTCGTTCCAATCTGCGTTCAACTGCCCGCATTGCTTTTTTAGTCAGTGAAATGCCTTTTTTATAAGTCTTGAGGTTCAACTTTACAACAGGATTGAGACCTTTCCAAGTCATACTTCCTGCCCACAAAAGCATGGTGAGAGCATCCGTCAATTTAGCTCCATTCCAATGCTTTTCTAAAATACCCCAACACCGCTCGATAGGATTGTACTTACTGTGATAGGGAGGATAATAGAGGAGATGAATCGGCTTGCCGATGAGATCGACAAACTGCACCATGCGTTTGAGAAACTGGGTGCGAACTCCACTACTTTCAGGCCCGTTATCAACTTTAAGCTGAATTTGTTGAGTCTGCTGTTGCTCTTCTAGAGTGAGGTCATTCCACCATTCAAAGAGCGTATCGACTATAAAATCACTTGTTTTGGAGGAACTGCCAAAGATCAGGTGTACTTGTCCGTTATCTTCATCAACAATTCCACAGGGAATATACTTTTCACCAGTCCCAAAATCATGATCACTCGCTCGGTGGTCTCCTCTAGTCTGACCCCCACGAGCAAAATCACCAATATTGACTGTCGCTTTACAATAGTCCGGACAGTTTTTGTAGTGGCAGTAGACAGGAAGGCTACCCATCGCGTAGGGTGCGAATAACAAACACACGCACCGGATGGGTAGCTGATGGAAGTCATTGTACAGAGCCTACTGGCAA
>JAHHHE010000036.1 GCA_019359535.1 Gloeocapsa sp. UFS-A4-WI-NPMV-4B04 | reverse complement strand
TAAACGCTTGGTTTCTTTTGGATGTTTTTCAATGTACTCTAGCAGTAAACTCACGTATCTTACATCGGTTAATAAACGGTTTAGTCTTCTATTCTGACAACAAACTTAATTTTTGGAGAAGTCTAATGATGTAGCCGCAAATATCGTGATGGTGCATTTTACCCTGTAACCAAAAAGCAAGTGATATAGAGGGATTAATATGAGCGCCACTCAGTTTGCCTAGTGGTGAAATAGCAACTATCGAGCCACTTCCAGCAAACATCAGCCCTGTAATAATTAACCTTATGCTTCTACTAGGTATAAATTGCTCCATCGGCAACCCTTGACCAAAATTGAAAACAACAGCACTCAGTCCAACAAAAATAAGAAATGCAGTTCCCAAAAGTTCAGCGCCGTATTCAGACCAGTGCAATTGTCTCCACCATTTCTTTAATTGGTCATATTCTCTTCAATTAGATCAGCAATCCGCCGCCATCTACACCAATGACAGTTCCAGTTGTGAAGCCGTTATTCATCAGATAAAGAACAGTTGCGGCAATATCTTCAGGGATACCGATGCGTTTAACTGGCAACTTACTTGCCGTATTTTGAAAGAAAGCTTCGCGCTGCTCTTGGGACATTCCCTCATAAACCGGAGTCGCCACCACACCAGGAGAAACTACATTTACCCGTACAGGAGCAAGTTCGAGAGCTAAAGCGCGGCCTAAAGCTTCTACTGCGGCGTTAATTGCAGATATTACTGCGTATCCTGGCGATGGTCTGTGACTCAGAGTACCAGAGAACAAAACAATCGAGCCTTGGTCATGGATTTGGGCATATTTAGCAGCAAGATAAGCTCCCCAAAACTTACTATCCATTGATTTTTGAGCATCGCTAGTCTCTAGTTCTCGAAAAGCTCCGGTTTTAACTGAACTTCCAGGAATTACTAGATAGTCGATTATTCCTACTGCTGCAAAGAACATTTTTACAGCATCTTCGTGGAGTAGATCGAGACTACTAATCTCTACATCGCCTCCAATTTCTACTTGAGCTTGTTTCAGTTTTTGTACAGAGCGACCTGCAATTATAACCTTTGCTCCAGCGCTAACTGCTGCTTTAGCTGTGGCTAGACCTATACCGGAACTTCCCCCGATAATGACAACTCTTTTACCTTGTAGATTCATTCCTGTTTATTTCTAGACTGCTGATCAGCGCTTTGCTAAATTATTCGGTTGCTTACTTTGTTTTTTAGCATTTACACAAAAATTTGTGAAGTACGAACTAAAAAGTAACTTACTAACCTAAAAGAGCCTTAGACAGCATGAATATATCTGTGTTTTGCCCTAAAAGTACCGCGAGTTATTAGATAGCTAAGTAAAAAATAGGTTTGGCATCAGGTGTTAGTGTTGTTTGCAGCTAGCTAAAATATTGATGAATGAACTAAAACGCGATCGCGCCGACAACACAGTTTTTACTCTTAACTTCAACAATTCCAAAACGTAACGCCAGAGGTTCTCTTTGACTTGGCATATCTCCATAAATCGAAACCCGCTTATGAAACGGGTTTTGCTCTTAGTAGGAAAAGTTATTACTCTTAAATATCGAGAATTTTAGGCATTAAAAAACCCGGCTTCAACCGGGCAGATACACTGTTATTTCGCAATTATTGTTTTAAACAAGATATCTGCGATTTTTAGTACCTCTTAGTCTTTCATCTCACAGGTTAAAGGGCAAGCAGCGAAAGTGGAAGTCTGAAGAGGATCTGCCTCGCCATGCAGCCAGCTTAACCATCTGACTTGATTCGGGTGAATGCCTTTGAAAGTTAGTACACTAGCTCCTACAAGTACCGCCATAACATTAAGTCCAATTAAACTACCTGCTACTAGCAAAGCAGCACTAATTGGCATAATCGATTCTAAAATCATTGATAATAGAAAACCGACTGTAGCCATCAAAACTACCAACGGAAAACCAATCACCAATAAGCAAACTGCCAATGTAAAAGTCCAGATTAAAAAGCTTTTGATCGCAACCAAAGTATAGGTTCTTCCTAGATTGGAGCTTTGAGCTAGAGTCATAGTTTTCCCTCCAAAAAATGCAACAAATTAAGTTGAGTAAAATTCCGGTTGACTAGAACCAAGCTAGTCCGTCAATGAAAATTAGTATATAAAATTTAGATGAAAAAATGATCTAATAGTTATTAAACTTTACAGTTAATGATTTGTATTTATGAATACAAATCATATTTTGAAATTGATTACGCCAGAGTTTAATAACATCTATCTTTAGACATAAAAGCTAGAAGCCTTATTTATTCAAGGTTTTAAAGACTAGCTTCACATAAAAACTATAATTTACCGAATTTTCAGCTGTTTAAAAGTATATCTAGCGTAGATTTAGCTTAACATTTCTTATACATTTTCAAGTTTTCTCTCATAATCGCTCTATTTGGCTGCACAAATAAATTAAAGGTATGCAGTTGATTTTCTTAGAGAGATTCTGGGGTCAAGTTACCTCTGTTTCTCAGAGCCTTTCTTAGTAACTCGTCTTTACAAACAATCAGCGCTAATCATTAAAGAAAGCCACAGCGATCGCTTCAAAAAACTTTAAGTAGCGCATTGCTATTAGGCGGAGCAAGCTGATTAAAGGTTAATGCCAAAATCTGTGTTCTATAAAAATTAAGAAGCTACTTTACTAGGTAATTATTATCACTTGTAATAGTTAAGTAATTGTAACTATTGCTCAAGTAAGTTTATTTCCGTAATCGTAACTACTTATAGTCAAAAAACTTATTAAATAATCATTAATATTTTAACTATCGGTAGTTATTTCTTTCTGCCATTGGTTTCTAGGTCAGTCTTGCAACTCTTAAATGCACATATAGTTAGAACCGAGCTCAGGTGCAAGATACCGATAGCAATATTTAGTATTCGCGCTTCTGATACAAAGTGCAGCTTCTTGGGAAGACTAAAGGCGTATGAGTCTCGTTATAAATATATGACCCAATCACAGCATCTACCAACTTCCTCTGCGCCTGCAACCCGTGTTCCCCCAATGCCGCCACCACCGCCACCGCCGAGACAAATTCCTGGTAATGGTGCGCCTATGAGTAGTACGCGACTACAGCAGCAAACACAAGTTGGTACTGCATCCCGTGTTTCTTCAGCCATGACACCACAACCCTCTGGACAACGCCCTAATTCAGTAAGCGATCGCGCCGACAACGTAGGCCCCACTTTAGAGCAATTGGTACAAGAAGCGCACGAAAAAGGCATTTCTGACCTGCACTTAGGTGTAGGTGAAGTCCCACGCTTCCGCGAACGCGGTGAAATCATCTTTACGGATCATCCAGCTATAGATGAAGCGATGTTTTTTGGCTGGCTGCGAGAAATTCTCAGCGAATCGCAAATTGAGGAATTTAAACAAACTCTAGAATATGACGGTGCTACGCAATATGAAGGCGTGGCGAGGGTACGGATCAATATTTTTGTTGCCCTAAATGGCCCAGCGATGGTGCTACGGTTGATTCCATTGAAAATTCTGACAATGGAACAGCTAAATTTGCCGCCAGTGTTTCAGGAGTTGTGTCACTACCATAAAGGCTTGATTTTGGTGACAGGGCCAACTGGTTCTGGTAAATCGACGACAATGGCAGCAATGATCGACTACATCAATAAAGAGATGCCCAAACACATCATCTCAATTGAAGATCCAGTCGAATTTGTGCATAAAAGTCAAAAATCGCTGATTAAACAGCGCGAAGTTGGCATTCACACACTTAAATTTGATAATGCGCTTAAAGCATCCCTACGGGAAGACCCCGACATTATTCTAATTGGGGAAATGCGCGATCGCGAAACCGTGAACACAGCCCTTAAAGCTGCCCAAACTGGTCACTTAGTGTTTGGTACTCTGCACACAAACAGCGCCGTCAAAACGATTGAGCGTATTCTCAACCTTTATAACCCAGACGAACAAGCTCCAATGCGGATTCAAGTAGCAGAATCTCTTGTTGCTGTCATTGCCCAAGGTTTGGTAAGGACTACAGATAGTAAACGGGCTGCTACTCACGAAATCATGATCAACTCAGACGCAGTTAAGGACTACATTATGCGTAACGAAGTTGAAGAAATTGAGAGCATAATTCCGCGCTGCAACTTCGAGGGTATGTGTACGATGAACCAGTCCATTTATAAACTTTATGAAGACGGACGAATTACCGAAGAAACAGCCCTAGAAGCTTCACCTAAGCCGAATGAAATGGCTCAAATGCTACGCGGTAGAGTTTGAGGAGGAGATGGGGAGCAGGGGAGCATTCTTAGCAGGGGAGCAGGGGAGATAGTTATATTATTTTTATTCCCTAATCCCTAGCCCCTAGCCCCTAGCCCCTAGCCTCTTGCCTCTTGCCTCTAATCTGTAGAACCAGTTTGGATAGAGTCTTCAGCAGCTTGTGTCCATTCAGTGTGGAAGACACCGGGTTTGTCAGTGCGCTCGTAGGTATGAGCGCCGAAGTAGTCGCGTTGAGCTTGGGTAAGGTTTTGTGGCAGCTGCTCGCGGCGGTAGCTGTCAAAGTAGCCTAAAGAGGTACTAAAAGCTGGCACGGGAATGCCTAGCTTTGCTGCCTCTGCTATCACCTCGCGCCAAGCAGTCTGTTTATCCAATATGGACTGCATAAACTGAGGTGCTACCAAGAGGTTGGGTAGTTGAGGATCTTCTTTGAATGCTTCTTTAATTTTATCTAGGAATCGAGCGCGGATGATGCAACCGCCTTTCCAGATCCGGGCGCATTCACTCAAATTGAGATTGTAGTGATACGTTTTGGATGCAGCACGTAAAAGCGCCATACCTTGGGCGTAAGAGCAAATTTTGGAACAGTAGAGCGCATCGCGGATCTTATTAATAAAAGCAGTGCGATCGCCTTCATATTTTCCGGTAGGACCTGTTAAAATTTTCGAGGCTGCTATCCGCTCCTGCTTGTAGAAAGATACAACGCGGGCATTAACGGCAGCAGTCATTGTCGGAATCGGTACAGCCAAATCAAAAGCAGCCGCGACTGTCCATCGTCCTGTTCCCTTTTGCCCTGCCGAATCGAGAATTACATCTACAAGGGGAAGACCAGTATCTGGATCGATGTGGGTAAAAATGTCAGTAGTAATTTCAATCAAATACGAATCAAGTTCTTCCGTCTTGTTCCACTCGTCAAAAACTTCATGCAATTGATTGTGATCCAACCCCAAGGCATTTTTGAGCAGATCGTAGGCTTCGGCAATTAGTTGCATATCGCCATACTCAATGCCATTGTGAACCATTTTGACAAAGTGACCTGCACCGCCAGGTCCAATGTAGGTAACGCAAGGACCATCATCTACCTGAGCCGCAATTTTAGTCAAAATTGGCTCTAGTTCCTCATAGGCATCTATCGTTCCTCCAGGCATCAAGCTAGGGCCGTTCAATGCCCCTTCTTCGCCGCCACTCACGCCCATGCCAACAAAATCTAGACCTTGGGCTGTTAACTCGCGGCTACGACGGGCAGTATCTTCATGGAAGGAATTACCACCGTCAATAATAATGTCACCAGGTTCTAGCAGTGGCTTGAGTTGCTCAATCACGGCATCAACAGGCGCACCAGCTTTGACCATAATCATGATTTTGCGGGGTCGCTCTATTGAAGCAACAAAGTCTTCAATTGAGTAAGTGGCTTTGACTTGCTTGCCGTGAGCTCGCTGGGCCATGAAAGCCTCAGTTTTTTCTGGTGTACGATTGTAAACTGCGATCGGAAAACCATTGCGCTCAATATTTAGCGCCAAGTTCTCACCCATAACTGCTAGACCAATCAAACCAAAGCTTTGCTGTGCCATCAATATATTCCTAACTCTGCACTTGTTGAAAAGGTCAATTCCCCCTATAGGGTAGCCCGATCTCCCCAGTTCTTCTGTAAAAAAGAAACTATAACGCGGCTATTGGAGTACAAATGTCAGTTTTAAACAGCTAGTTAATTTTTGTTTGTATCTAACTCAACAATAAAAGAGCAAAATTGAGATATCTAGTCTTATTACACAGTAAGGAGTAACCACGAAATGTTGGCATACGTCCTAGCGTTGGCGGTTGGTCTTGGTAGCCTCGCTATTTACCTAGCGGCTTTCTTTTTTCCAGAAGTACACCGCAAAAATGACTTTATCTGGAGTGGGCTGGGGCTATTCTACGCCTTAGTGTTATGGGTGTGTGCTGGACGCATTACCGGAAGTCTCCTACTAGGTCAAGTAACGAGTGTTGCTTTATTGGGTTGGTCAGTAGGGCAAACACTTTCTCTGCGACGACAGATGGCTCCATCTACTCAGACACCTTTACCCACTGCAACAGAAGTCAAAAACACAGTTGGGGAGAAAGTATCTAATTCATCGCTTTTTGGCAAGATTTCTCAAATTGGGAAGCGAGTCGGTGGTAGCGCTACTGCTGCGAAAGACAGGCTTCAGGAAAATCTAAGTGGTACGAACCAAACGCCGACTTCCTCGACGGCTGCATCTGACGCTTCTGTCAGCAACGACAACTCAAAAGTTCAGATTATCGACAAACGTACCCCGATCGCGGAACAGCCAGCAGACATCAGCGCTACACAACAGTTGACGAGTGGCACCCAAGCGACAACTGACACGGAGCAAGTAATTTCAGCTAATCCACCACAACCTGATGAACTGGTACAAACTGCTAGAGAATCGGATGTAGTAGAAGACACCCAAGTCGAAGTTGCTCCTGTGATTACTGAGGAACTGGTTGCCGAAACTGATGTTGAAATTGCGCCATTATTGACCGAAGAAGAAGCGATCGCTCTAGCCGTCGAAATGACTTTGGCTGAAGATGCCGAACAAGAAGATCGAGAACAAGTTGTTGAACCGATACGACCTCATCCACCAGATCCAGAAATTGTCGAAGCTGCTATCCTTGACGCTGAGGAAAAGCATATCGAAGCCTCACCGCCGGAACCTGAAATACCAGAAAATCCTTCGCCTAGCTGAGGAAGAGGTAGGGGAGCATTCTTAGCAGAGGAGCATTCTTAGCAGGGGAGCAGAGGAGCGGAGGAGCGGGGGAGATAGTTAATATTATTTTTATTCCCTAATCCCTAGCCCCTAGCCCCTAGCCCCTAGTTCCTACGCTAACAATTCTTTTGGGTGGAATCTTAGTTGAAGACGTTGGGAATTCTCACTCATAATAGTTGCAGTACAAAGTGTTTCGGGGGGATCTTCCTTTCCGTGACACTTTTTCAAAATTTAACTCCATAATCTTTCGGGATCGGACTGTGACAGAATCAGGAAGCTACGATAATGTCGGTAAGGAATCCTTGCCACCCGCGTCTTACGCTGCTAAAGTCGCGGAGGACACCTCCGCGCCCGCTGCTTACAAAGACACCGTTAATCTGCCTAAGACCAAGTTTGATATGCGGGCGAATGCTATCAAGCGTGAACCAGAAATACAAAAGTTTTGGGCAGATAACCAAATTTACGATCGCCTGTCGCAGAACAATCCCGGCGAGTTATTTGTTTTGCACGATGGGCCGCCTTATGCCAATGGCTCATTACACATTGGTCATGCCCTAAATAAAATCCTTAAAGATATTATTAATCGCTTCCAACTACTGCAAGGGCGCAAGGTGCGTTATGTGCCTGGTTGGGATTGTCATGGCTTGCCGATTGAACTGAAAGTCATCCAAAACATGAAGCAAAGCGATCGCGCTTCACTCACTACGATAGAACTGCGCTATAAAGCGCGGGATTTTGCCCTCAATGCAGTAGATGAACAGCGCCAAAGTTTCAAGCGCTATGGTGTTTGGGGAGACTGGGAGCATCCTTATCTAACAATGAAGCCGGAATATGAAGCGGCGCAAATTGGCGTGTTTGGTCAGATGGTATTAAAGGGCTATATCTATCGCGGTCTAAAGCCAGTTTATTGGAGTCCCAGTTCTAAAACTGCGCTGGCTGAAGCGGAATTAGAGTATCCCGAAGGTCATACCTCACGCAGTCTCTACGTTGCTTTTCCGATCACCAGTCTTGGTGCAGCTGTCAAATCATCGCTAGAACCATATCTATCAAATCTGGAAGTTGCCATCTGGACTACAACACCCTGGACAATTCCAGCTAATTTGGCAGTCGCGGTAAATCCCAGTTTCACTTATGCTGTTGTTCAAGTTGGGGAAAGCGAAAAGCCTAAATATCTAATTGTTGCGGCTGATTTAGTGGAGCGATTATCAGCAACGCTAGGTACTAACCTAACGGTGAAAGCAACTGTGACAGGTAAGGATTTAGAACATTCCACTTATCGGCATCCGTTGTTTGATCGCGAGAGTCCAATTGTGATTGGCGGTGATTACGTCACTACAGAGTCTGGTACAGGGTTAGTACACACAGCACCAGGTCACGGTCAAGATGACTACCAAGTAGGTCAGCGTTATGGTTTACCGTTGCTGTCGCCTGTAGATGATAATGGCAACTTTACCGACGAGGCGGTACAGTTTGCGGGGTTAAATGTATTGGGTGATGCCAATCAAGCGATAATTGATGCGCTGACACAAGCAGGAGCGTTGCTAAAAGAGGAACCCTATGTACACAAGTATCCCTATGACTGGCGTACTAAGAAACCAGTAATTTTAAGGGCTACTGAACAGTGGTTTGCATCGGTAGAGGGATTTAGGGAAGAAGCTAAAACCGCGATCGCATCTGTTACCTGGATTCCCCCTCAAGGTGAAAATAGAATCACGCCGATGGTGGCTGAACGTGCTGATTGGTGCATTTCTCGTCAGCGCTCTTGGGGTGTGCCAATTCCTGTATTCTACGATCAAGAAACAGGCGTTCCGCTGCTGACAGAAGAAACTATTAACTATGTACAAGCGATTTTTGCCAAGCATGGCTCTGATGCTTGGTACTCAATGTCAGTAGATGAGTTATTGCCAGAAAAATACCGCAATGGCAATTACCGCAAAGGTACAGACACAATGGATGTCTGGTTTGACTCAGGATCATCTTGGGCGGCTGTGTTGCAGCAACGCGAGGAATTACAATATCCAGCTGATATCTACCTGGAAGGCTCAGATCAACATCGCGGCTGGTTTCAGTCTAGTTTATTAACAAGTGTGGCAACAAATGGCAAAGCTCCTTACAGAACCGTATTAACTCATGGCTTTACCTTGGACGAACAGGGACGCAAGATGAGTAAATCGCAGGGTAATGTCATCGATCCAGCGATCGTAATTGAGGGAGGCAAAAATCAAAAATCAGAGCCGCCTTACGGTGCTGATGTGTTGCGCTTGTGGGTGTCATCGGTGGATTACTCCTCAGACGTACCTATTAGTAAAAACATCCTGAAGCAGATGTCTGATGCTTATCGCAAGATTCGCAACACTGCTAGGTTCTTGCTAGGGAATCTACATGACTTTAACCCAGTTGAGAATTCAGTGCCGTATGAGCAGCTGCCGGAACTGGATCGCTATATGCTCCAAGAAATGACGATAGTGCTTGATGAAGTCACAGAGGCATTTAAAAAGTATGACTTTTCAACCTTTTTTCAGATGATTGTGAGCTTTTGTGTGTCTGATCTATCCAATTTTTATCTGGATATTGCCAAAGATCGACTATACATAAGTGCTTCAGATGCTTTGCGTCGCCGCAGTTGCCAAACCGTTATGTCAATCGTGTTAGAAAATTTAGCACGAGTAATTGCCCCTGTCTTGCCTCATCTAGCAGAGGATATTTGGCAATTCCTACCTTACCCAAAACCTAAACAACCCCGATCTGAAGAAGAAGCCAAATCTGTGTTTCAAGCTGGCTGGGTTCAAATGGAAGAGCAGTGGAAAGCTCCACAATTAGATGAATATTTCTGGTCTGATTTAAAACTAATCCGTGCATTAGTTAATCAAGAGCTTGAGAAGGCACGGGTAGATAAAATAATCGGTTCTTCCCTTGAAGCCAAAGTGATATTTTACGATTCTGATCAAGACCTACGTCAGAAGTTACAGGCTTTTAACCCCTCCAATGAATCTACAACAAATGATGTGGATGAGTTGCGCTACCTGTTTTTGACCTCTCAAGTTGAGCTATTAGAGTCACCAGAGGCTTTGGATGGATTGCAGTACAGTAAGAAGTCGGATAATCGTGGTATCGGTGTTGTTAAAGCAGATGGGGAAAAGTGCGATCGCTGTTGGAATTACTCAATTCACGTCGGCGAATCCCACGAGCATCCATTGTTGTGCGAAAGATGTATTCCAGCCTTAGCAGGACAATTTTAATTCTGTAAGGTGGGCAATGCTGCCTACCTTACTAATTTTGCTTCTTGTTCCTTTTTATTCACAGAATCTTTTAACTTCTGTAAAAACTCTTGAGTTAATTGCGTAAATGATTTAGCACCTGCTGATTGAGGATTGCTTAAAACAACTGGCATAAAAGTATCAACAGCTTTAGCAACATTTACATCAATTGGTATTTGAGTTTTAAAAATTTTTGTTGTTTCAAAATCTTCACTGATCCGTTGCATTACTTGTTTGTAATATCTGCCAGTCAGCAAATTTCCTGACATTGTAAATATAATACCTAGCAATCGGATATTAAGATGACACTCAGAAGCATGACTTTCTTTTAGTTGAGCAATGCGTCTTTCTAGTAATTGAATGCCAACAATTGATAATGGTTCTGATTTTGCAGGTAGTATATAAAAATCACTAGCAGCAAGAGCGCTACGAGTCATCAGATTATAACCGGGCGCACAATCTAAAATAATGAAATCGTAGTTGTCTAAAATCGGCTGTAAAATTTGCTTTACCAGTGTTCTTTCAAACCGATTCCAGACTACCTCAAAATCTAACTTATCTACCTCAAAAGCTTTTTCATGCAGCATTTCAGATACTACAAATTCATCGTATAGCTCAATATCACCTGGCAATAAATCTAAATTTTTAATATTGCAAATACTAGGATAAATAGCATCGTGAATACTAATTTTTGACTGCTGCTGTGGCTGAATAACTTGATTTATTAATTCCCTTAACGTCCGTTTCCCTCTTCTTTGTTTGGCAAAAATAGCAGGAGATATCAAGCTGAGGGTGGCACTGATTTGAGTATCTAGATCAAAAACAAGCACTCGTTTACCATGATATTTCGCCAGAGAAGTAGCTAAGTTAACACTTAGAGTTGTTTTACCAACGCCGCCTTTCATGTTTGCAGTTGCAATGACATATCCCATTTGTTAGTTCCTGTAATATGCGATGTTCTCTTAAGCTGAAATTGAGGATGTGAACCAATTTAATCTTTTCATGAACAGACCAAAAGAGGGATTAATGATAAATTTAATCGGTCTACGCTGTCAAATGATAGTTTTTAGGACATTGATTGATGGCTCATATTCTGCATATTGATTCCAGTCCTCGTGGCGATCGCTCTCATTCACGTAAGCTCTCGCATGAGTTCATCACAGCCTGGAAAACTGCCCACCCTGAAGATACACTCAGTTATCGCGATGTAGGTCATAACCCAGTTCCTCATGTAGATGAGCCTTGGATTGCTGCTGCTTTTAGTCCGCCAGAAGCACACACACCTGAACTGAGTCAGGCACTTAAAATCTCAGATGAGTTGGTAGATGAGTTTATCGCGGCTGATCGCTATGTCTTCGGCGTACCAATGTACAACTTTAGCGTACCGTCTACGTTTAAAGCGTACATTGACCAAATTGCCCGTGTTAATCGCACTTTTGCGGTGAGCGAACAAGGCTATCAAGGCTTAGTCAAGGGTAAGAAAATGCTGGTAATCACCGCAAGTGGCGGTAGTAGACAAAGACTCTCTGCGGCTGGCTATGACTTTCAGGAACCTTTCTTACGTGCTGTTTTTGGCTTCGTTGGAGTCACGGATATTACTTTTATCCATGCTGACAACCTAAGCGGTGGTGATGGTGCAGCTGAACAGTCAATCAGTGAGGTTCGTGCGGCGCTTCAGTCAGCTGTAGCTAGCTGGTAAGTAGGTTGGGATGAAGGCGCGATCGCACTTTTAACCTAATAATGCGATCGCCCTGACAATGTACGACTGTCGTTAGTAAGCTATGCCGCAATATCACTGAAAATGGAATAGCACCACTCTTGATTGATCGGGGAAGTCATAATGTTGAGTTCAACTCAAGAACTTTTGGAGACTGCACACCGGAATGCTTACGCGATTGGTGCTTTCAATGTGTACAACTTGGAAGGAGTCAAAGCAGTTGTCAACGCTGCTGAAATAACTCGTAGTCCTGCAATGCTGCAACTACACCCTAGTGCAGTGAAATATGGCAAGTTGCCCTTAGTTGCGCTTTGCCTAGAAGCAGCGAAGTCAGCTAATGTGGCGATCTCTGTCCATTTAGATCACAGTACCTCTGAGCGCGACATCCGGTTATCACTACAAGCACGTGTGCGTTCAATTATGGCTGACGGTTCGCCCATGCCTTACGAGCAAAATCTGGAATTTACGCGCTCAATGGCTCAACTGGCACACAGCTATGGAGGAGTTGTAGAAGCTGAAATTGGCAGAATTAGCGGCACAGAAGATGGATTGACAATTGCCGAGAAAGAAGCCAAGATGACTGATCCAGATCAAGCATTAGAATTTGTGGCTCAGACTCAAGTAGATGCCTTAGCGGTGACAATTGGTAACGTTCACGGTGAATATAAAAGTCCGCCACGATTGGACTTTGCGCGTCTAGAACGTATCCGCCGCCTGATTAATATTCCCCTAGTTCTACACGGTGCATCAGGTTTGCCAGAAGGAATGATTGCTCAATCTATTCAACTGGGTGTGTCTAAATTCAACGTCAACACTGAAGTGCGTCAGGCATATATGCAGGCACTCAAGGATGAAATGTGTGGCGCAAGTCAGAAGGATTTATTGGAAATAGCGGAAGCAGCGATCGCCGCAATGCAGCAGGTAATTACAGAAAAGCTCCAACTATTTGGTTCAGTTGGTAAAGCGCATCTGCACGAGACTCCTTATGCTGCAAGGCTAGTAGCGCATGAACATAATGGACGGGCGATCGCGTAACACCTCGCTGCAATTGAGCCGTTTGGGGAGCAATCAAGACTACATAACGACGACAGGGCGAATGATTCCGAAAATTTCACCCTGAGTTGTTTCGTCAACATCAACGAACAATCATTGATAACTGAATAAGTCAGGCTTGCGATCGCACTTTTATTGACTACGCCCACTAGAACCTCGGTAGATCCGCTCTTGCTGCTCTGGTGAGAGCCATAATGGTGGCAACGCATCGCCAGAAGCACCATTTCCATTTTTTGTGACTGCTGGTTGGGTGCGGCGCTGGTTGGGTACTTCACACGCCACTAAAGGAGCGCTCGTGCTAGCAAATTGACCTGGAGTTGGTGGCTGTTGAGATTTAAAATCAATTAGTTGACTTTGGGGAGCTACGTAAGCATGGGTTTCGGGGTCGTATGCCAGGATTTCACCAGTTTCTATGTGATAAATCCACCCATAAATATTAAGTTTACCTTGATGTAGCTTCGAGTGGATAACAGGATAAGTTTTGAGATTTTCAATTTGCGTCAACACATTCTCGGCAATAGTAACCTCCAGCAGTTCCTCACCCGAATAGTTGCTGTAGTTGTCTTTTACCAGCCGTCGCGTAGCTTCAGCGTGTTGCAGCCAGTCATAAACAAGTGGCATTTCTTCTTGCAGCTTATTTAATTGCAGTAGTCCTTTCATCGCACCGCAGTGAGAATGACCACAGACTACAATTTGCTCAATGCCCAACGCATGAACAGCATACTCCAAAGTTGCCCCTTCGCCACCATTAGCTGCTTTAAAGGGAGGAATAATATTACCTGCATTACGAATAACGAACAGTTCCCCCACTTCAGTTTGAGTAATCAAGTTAGGGTCAATCCTAGAATCCGAACAAGTAATAAACAATACTCTAGGCTTTTGACCATGAGCAAGTTGTTCAAATAGTTCCAGGTGAGTGGAGAAGTAGTTGCTTTTGAACTCCCCCAACCCTTTAATTAATTTTTTCATATAGGTTTATCTTTTTCCTTTAAAGCTGCTGAGGTTGATTGTCCCTCAAGTTATTGTCTCTTAGTTACATCTTTTGCAACTTCAAATAAAATTATCTAAAAAAAACTTTTACTTATAACTCCAGTATTTAAAAGCTAAAGATTTTACTGCCTCAGCAACCAATTTGTCAAGGTTCTATTCTAGTTTTTCTTCCTCCTACTTCATATTAGCTGAAGCAATGCGATCGCATCACCCTAACCTTATTACAGTTCCAACAGATATAATTACCAAATTGCACAATAATCAGTGATTACGCTGAATCAATACAGCTAAATCTGAGAGACAATCAAACATAGAGCAGATTCTCCCCAAAATTTTAGCGATGTTGAGGTGGGACAAAATTGTCTTTTAATCCTGAACTTTGTCGTAACGAAAGCGAAGTTGAAAGTAAGCTAATTGTCCAATATCTACTTCCGCAGTTGGGGTACTCGCCAGACGAATGGTATCAAGAAATTGCTTTTGGTAGTATCCGGTTAGACTTTTTAGCATTTGCAACCCAAGTCACCCCCATTGTATTAAATGCCAATTTCCCCTTAAGTGTCGTCTTGGAGGCAAAGCATCCAAATCAAAACTTAGATAAGCATATTCGTAGACTCAAGCATTATTTAAATAGCTTGAATGTAAAATATGGATTACTTACGAATGGTAAAAAGTTTAAAATTTATGAAAATGTCCAAAATAACATTGAGTTAGTATTTCAATGTGATGGAAAAAATATTGATACTGAGATAGATAATATTAAAGCTCTTATTGGTAGAGATAGCTTAATAAAAAAAAGCCTCAAAAACTTTCCCGAGCTATCAAATCAGAGTAATACAATAAACAAACAATTAATTCATGCAGACAATACAAGTTTAAAAACAAACGCAGTTCAGGTTAAATTTAAAAGCGCACAAATAATTAATGGAGCTTATGAAGATGAAAATAGTCTTGAACAAACAGAGCAAGAACTAAATCGACTTGAACAGCTATACAATCTAAGTTTAAAAGAAAACAAACAAAATACTATGAAAATAATTGCAATTTACCATAACAAAGGCGGCGTAGGTAAAACAACTGTTGCAGTTAATCTAGCAGCAGCTTTGAGTCAAAAAGGTAAAAGGGTACTTTTAATTGATATAGATTCTC
Organism: Gloeocapsa sp. UFS-A4-WI-NPMV-4B04; assembly: GCA_019359535.1. GTDB lineage: Bacteria > Cyanobacteriota > Cyanobacteriia > Cyanobacteriales > Chroococcidiopsidaceae > JAHHHE01. The sequence goes on along the minus strand of JAHHHE010000036.1, from coordinate 20,201 downwards.
AAGCAAATACTACTTTTGCTACAGGCTTACTAAAATTTCAATTTGAAGAAGACGACGACTTAAAAGACAAAAACGTTTATCATTTATTAAAATCAGGAGAATTTGATTTTATTCCAGACATTGTTCGCAAATCGCAGTATTTCAATAATCCTGAACTTGATGTTATTCCTTCACATATTACTTTAATTGACGGACAGTCCACACTGAATAAAATAGCAGCTGCTAAGAGCAGATTGATTACTAAATTAAAACGAGTAGAAACTAATTATGATATTGTCATTATTGATACTCCGCCATCTAGAGATTACTATGCTGAAGTTGCTTTAATTACTACTGATTATCTAATAATTCCTTCAGATTTAAAACCTTTTGCTAACCAAGGTTTACCAACAGTCCTAAACTTTATTAAAGAAGCCGATGAATATAGAGAACTTATAGGCAAACAGCCGATTAATTTATTAGGCGTTCTAGCTTCTAAAATCTCAACAAATTCTAAATTTTTACAATATACGTTTCCTAAACAAAGAGACGTAATCACAGAACGCTATAACTTACCATTGATGGAAACAGTTATTTATGATAGAACTGCTTTATCAGAATGTATGAATCAAGTTATACATACAGATGATTTAGAATATCCTGATCCCAAGTCTATTATTAAATATGCAGAATTAAAAACATCTGCTCAAATGTCTGCTGAAGAATTTGAGGTTTTAGCTATGGAAGTTTTGCAAAGAATTGTGGGGTAATCAATGATTGAATTTTATTTAGTTGATGTTAAAAATATTAATTCGGATATTCCTCGCTCTAATTTTGTAGAGAGTGATTTAGAGGACCTTGCAAATATGATTTTGGAAAGTGGAGGAATTATTAAACCATTAATTTTGAAAGCTACAGGGGTAGAGACTTATACAGTAATTAATGGACATTTTGAATATTATGCGGCTGTAAGGGCGAGAGAAAAAGATCCTCGTAAGGGTGAAATGGTTAACGCTTTTGTAATTTCACCTAAAAAAGAGGATATTATAGTTAAGCAAATCTCAGCTCTTACAGGTGTTGAGAATGCTGCTAAACCAGTAAAAAATTCAACTGAAACAACAAATTCAGAATCATCACGTCTAGCAAATGTTGAATTGCGCTTTGAAAAGCAAGTAAATGAGTTAAGGTCAGAAATTGCTCAAGAAAAACAGCAATTAAACGATAAGCTAAAGCAGATTGAAAGTCAGATACCTAAACAAATTACCCCGTTAGAGGCATTTAATACCTTGAGTCACTCTGAACTTGTGCTTAGGCTTAGAAGTGCTGGTGTAACTGGTAAAACATCTGATAACATAATTGAGGCAATTCAAAAAGAGCGAAAGAAGAAAAAGTTTGAATCATTGCGTGATCTAGTCAGCCGTGTTAATGGTTTGAGTGACAACAGAATGGTAACTATTATTGATAGCTGGTCACGAATGTTATTTATTTAAACCTTTTGCACGAATAAAGCAATTTTTATGAAATATTTAGTTAGCTTGCTATTATTTCCAAATCCACTAACCACAGTTTATTAAATATCTTGGTTAATAGATAGGTTTTAAAAAAGCGCGATCGCCCAACTAAAAAAATACCTCATTAATGCCCTACTATCAGCATTAGCCAAATATTTAATAATTCGCAGCAGATATCTAGTAGCTGTTAAGAATATAAGTGTGTTTTGCTACACTTGTAATTCAAGCCCGTGTAGCCTATCGGTTTATTAAATAAGCCAGCGACTTGATGGTACAAAAGCAAAACTCAGCACTAAAACGTATAAAAAAAGACGAACAAAGCAGGAAAGAGCAGCGCGATCGCTTTTCTACCCCAGTTCTCAAGCCTAAACCAGCAGTTAAAGTGCGGCGAACTTGGCTAACATCGCTGCTATGGATAATTGTATTATTGAGTGGCGCTGGCTCGGTTACAGTAGGCATTTGGTTGAGTTTTCAACTATTTGTCAATCCTGATGCACTGAGTTGGGTAAATGATGTATTACCGTGGGCAAAAATTCCCCTAATTAACTCAGATCAACCCCAAACACTCGCCCAAATTGAAGCAAACCTGAACAAACAGGGACAGATAGCAGGAGAACCCCTGTCATTAGACAACGGTTCTACATTACAGCCAACTTCTGTACTGCTTCCGATTTTATCTTCACTACAAAATTGCCAGAGTAATTGTGAGCAAATTGTTGAACTGCGGGTATATGAACTTATTTCAACTGGCGATTTTCAAAAGGCGAAAAAGGGAGAAATTTATTATCAGTTAGTTGACCAAGTATCAGTAGAAGGGCCAGAAGAGTCATTTGCGATCGCGCCTGTACTAAATGGCGAAATTTTTGATCGCGGTTCTAGCCGTCCACTTCCACTTACACAACTAAGCCGCTTTGAAGGTACTACACCAGCCACAGGCGTTTGGTTCTATCTTGCGGGACGGCGTGTCCAAAGAACAAGTGCGATCGCTTATGGTCAAATAATTCATTACAATCCCAGTCGTTCTCACCTCAGCTTAATGTTGCCTTGGACAAGTCCTACAGGACAAGTCCCCCAATGGCAATCTGTGACTGGTGGTGGTTCTCCAGAATTAGTCATAAATCAAACAATTGATCTAGAACCACAATTGCGCGTTTACCAACTCAAACCTGCTCAATTTCTCCTCAATCCACCCCAGCTAGAGGAAATTTCCCTCGCAGAACCAGCTTTAAACAATTCCGCTTATCACAAGGCAATTTTAATTGCTCGAACTGGTTTATGGTCGCCAGCTTGGGAGTGGTTGCAATTTATCAAGAAACAGCGACAGCAACTTCGCCAGCCTTGGTCAACTGCGGCTCAAGCCCAAATTGATCTAATTCGCTTACACGCACAGCTTACCAAAAGCCAAGCCGAGGAAAGCTGGGCAAGTCCTAGCCAAGAAGTGTTAGCCGACTTAATTGATGGTCGCTGGGGAAAAGCTTTGCAAGTATTTCAAGCATCGTCACTAGAAAACACACAAGAAATAGCTACCCTCCTGGCGGCGGATTCTGGACGTTTGGGCAATCGCATAGACATAGCATTAAAAATGAACCCGCAGAGACTAGAAGTGAAGGCGTGGGGGGCGCTGATTGTGGGAGCGAAAGAAGGCAGACGAAATGCGATCACTTGGCTCAAACAGCAGCCTAAAACTAGCCCAAAAACCGTTACTTATATTCAAAAGCTACTCCACCACCTAGAGGGTGAACCCCCAGCTAAAATTTCATCAAGTCATCCCAGCCGTATTATTGGTGTTGTGCAACCAGTTACTAAAATTAATCCAACTGATTGGCTGCAACCCGATCCAAAAGCAACGAACCTACTCAATCAACAAATATGGTATCAAGTCCAAATAACTGCATATCATGACGGCAAACGCTGGCGACAGACACCATTTTTTGATCTGCAATTGCCAACAGCACCAGCAAAGTTTATTTGGCAGCAATTAGGATTAGATACAGACTCTCAAATTCAAATTGTTGTTTGGCTACCAGACGGACAGCAGGAAACAAAGTTAGCGACAGTTAAAGCAGTGCAACTCCAGGGCGGTGTTTTGCGGCTGTTAGTGGCTTCTACTGAAAAAATTGACGACTTACAACGCCGACCTTTAGCAGTGACACAAGCAGCCCTAGAATGGTTACAACCAAACGCGATCGCCTTAACCGATCTTAGCCAACAAGACCAACCTTTAGAACTTGCAAAAATTCTGCCAACAGTATGGCAAGAGTTACAAAAATCAAGTCCTAATAAAAATGCTATGCCTAAATTTGAGCAGTTACAAGAAAAATTAGGGCAATTGCCAGTTCAATTAATTGATTTAACCGGAGACAACTTACCCGAAGTAGTTATCAACGTATCACCATCACCAATTGCAACCTTAAATAACCAAAATTTGGAGCAATCTAAATTTAAAGACAATCAACTGCGATCGCGGACAATAATTATTTCTACTACAGGCAGTTTACTTTACAGCGAATTTGGTACAGCATCACAGCAGATGGTCGCCGCGATCGCAGATTTAAAAGACGACGAACCCCCGGCTTTATTAGTCGAGGGTTCTAAAACTTATCAGATCCAACGTTGGTCAAATAAACGCCAGCGCTTTGAGTAAGAGTTATTTAATTTATAGTTGACTAAAAGAGGAATTAATGGTAATGGAAAATTTATCTTATTTCTACTCACTACTCACTTCTTTAACCTTCTCAATTGTTAACAACATCACGGCTAGCATCAGCTACCCGTTGCTGTTTCAAAGTTTGTAGCTGCTGCAACAGCGATTCTACTTCCGCTTCTAAGTATAGAAACTTAACTTGTTGAGCCGCTTCATAAGGAAACTTCTTTGACTCGTTCAAGCTTGGACGCTGAGTCGATACCGCAGAAATATTACTCACAGTCGCAGAATTGGCAACTAAGCGCCTTGATGGGGACAGACTCGAAGAACAGGTTAACATCAGCAACTAAGTAGTTATTTTTGCTTACTCACACCAATTTTTTATCTTACACTAAACTTTCAACTCAGTTGCAGCTACTAGGTCAATTTAATAAGTGGCTGGTTATCTAACAGCAAGGAAGTTAGCTGCTCAAGGTAAACTAAATAAGTAAAAGCGATCGCTAGCATCCCCCCTTCAACCTCAACTTGAGAATGATGGGCCAGGAAAATTGCTTTTGACTTGAAAAACTAACATTAAGTATTTGCCAATCCCGTGACTCTAAGCCTGTCTACTGCATCTAACCGCCAAGTCTGGCCTGGACTAATAGAAGCGTATCGCCAGTACCTGCCAGTAACCGACACAACACCAGTTGTGACGTTACAAGAAGGCAATACTCCCCTGATTCCGGTTCCCACCATTGCTGAGTTAGTGGGGCGACAAGTGCGCGTCTTGGTAAAATACGACGGACTTAACCCTACTGGTAGCTTTAAAGACCGAGGAATGACGATGGCGATTTCCAAGGCGAAAGAAGCAGGGGCGCAAGCGGTAATTTGTGCCAGTACAGGCAATACATCAGCATCGGCGGCCGCTTATGCCAAGCGCGGGGGAATGCGGGCATTTGTGCTGATTCCTGAAGGGTATGTTGCGTTGGGTAAGCTAGCGCAAGCATTGTTGTATGGCGCAGAAGTATTATCAATTAAAGGAAATTTTGACCAAGCGCTGGAAATTGTGCGCGAAATGGCGATAAATTATCCGGTTACTTTGGTTAATTCAGTTAATCCTTATCGACTAGAAGGCCAGAAAACCTCGGCATTTGAGATTGTGGAAGCGCTAGGCGATGCACCGGATTGGTTGTGTATTCCTGTGGGTAATGCGGGGAATATTACAGCTTACTGGATGGGATTTTGTGAGTATCACGCGGGGGGTAAGTGCGATCGCTTACCTCGGATGATGGGGTTTCAAGCAGCAGGCGCAGCACCTTTAATTACAGGTCAAATAGTAGCAAAACCAGACACAATCGCTACAGCAATTCGGATTGGCAATCCTGCTAATTGGCAAAAAGCGATCGCCGTCCAATCTGCAAGTAAGGGCGAATTCAACGCCGTTACAGATGACGAAATCCTCAAAGCCTATCAACTTTTAGCGTCACAAGAAGGCATTTTTTGTGAACCCGCCAGTGCTGCATCAGTAGCAGGAATGTTGAAAGTGAAAGATCAAATTCCCACAGGCGCAACGGTAGTTTGTGTACTTACTGGAAATGGTCTTAAAGATCCAGCTACAGCAATTGAATACTGTCAAGATTCATTTAAACAAGGAATAGAACCAGAACTCGCCGCCGTAGCTAAAGTGATGGGCTTTCAATAATTTTGAGTTTAATTATCACTCCCCCAACACAGTAAAAAAGCTGCAATATAGTTCCATTCCCCCCTTTTTTAAGGGGGGTAGGGGGGATTAAAATTTCACACTTCAACGTAAACCCTTCACTACTCACTACTTACTTGTAAGGGGGGTAGGGGGGATTAAAATTTCAAACTTCAAATGCGTAACTCACTCCCCACTACTCACTACTCACTACTCACTTTCTGTAACTCCTGAGAGTATAGGATAATGGAACTGCTGTCATCCAATTTATGCTATCGACTCGCTTTGTCCGGTTCTTTCGCCACATCACCTGGGCGACGCTAAAAAAAACCTTAATTCGTGTCGGTGAAAGACGACTTTTAGGTTTATCAGCAGAGATCGCTTACAACGCAATGTTATCTCTGTTTCCAGCTATTCTTGCTGTGCTAACTGCGATCGGTTTATTTGAAGAATCTCTGCAAGCCACCTTCAAACAGCTAGCGATGCAAGTGAGTAAAGTTGCACCCGATGAAGCGTCAATCTTGATTCGTGATTTTTCTAGAGCAATCACCCAGTCACAAAACACTGGTTTATTTTCTATCAGCTTTATAGCGGCGATTTGGGCTGCTTCTGGGGCGCTGAGTACCGCAATGAACGCCCTAGATCAAATTCATCAAATTCCGTCAAACCAAACTCGCCCGTTTTGGAAAGCCAAGCTGATATCACTAGGATTAACTATCGGCACAATTTTATTGCTACTGCTGGCTTCTTTCCTAGTATTCATCAGCGATTTGAGCCTACAATTTTTTGTGCGCGAGAGCGGTTTATATGTTTTATTAACTATTTGGCGCTTATTAAGCTGGCCGTTAGCTTTAGCTATTGTTTCTGTTGCCTTTGCCTTTGTCTATCGCTATGGCCCAAGCCGTTGGGATTCTGGGACACCCATGATGCCAGGAGCCGTATTAGCAGCTGTATCGTGGGCAATTCTATCTGCCCTATTTCGCTTATATGTATCAAATTTTGGCAACTACAACAAAGCTTACGGCGCTATTGGCGCTGTGATTGTATTGATGCTATGGCTGTATATGAGCGCTGCGGTTCTCTTGGTAGGCGATCAGCTAAATGTCACGGTGGGAGAAGCTATGTATTCACCCAACAAGGCTGGCTTAAAGTTGCATCAATCGCCGGAATCAGAAACTGAGCGCATTTGAGGCATGGTGTAGCATCACCCGCCTAGAGTTTAAACCCCTTTTCTTATAGCAAAAGTCCTCTCAAAGAGGACTAAGAAAGCTGTTGAGTCTATTTCAATAGACTTAAGTTGTTCGCCCAGAACTTGAGTTCTGGGCGAGGTTAGTATCAGCTAATCGTCTGAGTGATGTCTGCATCCACCAGCAGTGTTGCTGCCCCTGCGGTGTACTGTCTGTAGAGGATATTATCTACAGTCGTTGTGCCACCAAATGTCCAGCCTTGTGCAGTCGATGTTACCTTATCACCAGCGTTACCGTTGACAATCAAGCGGTTAGTTGTATCTGATAAATCCAGCAGATCCAAGCGCGTGAATGCCAGACTATTATTGCCTGTGCCAGTGATGTCGATAATCTCGAAAGCAGTGAACTTGTTGTTGGCGATCGTAGTCAAGTCTATACTGTCACTAGAGTCGATGCGTAAAGTGTCAATGCCACTACCGCCGTTGCTGCGTCTATCAGTTGCGCCAAAGCTGAGGGTATCATTGCCAGCACCGCCGATAAGTACGTCAATGCCTGTACCACCAATCAACCTGTCATTACCCAAGCCACCAATCAAAACGTCGCTACCAGCAGTGCCAGTAAGCGTATCATTACCTACTGTGCCAACATTGGTGACAGAATCGGTGAAGTCACGACCAAATATCACATAGCTCTCGCCCGCATTATTCTGGAAATTGGAATAAGCAAAAGGATCTCCAACCGTAAGGTCATCAAAGCCATCACCGTTGACATCGCCTGCGCTACTGACCGAAAAACCTGAATAGTCATTAGCGTCAACGCCGTTAATTACAAAGCCATTGCGACCATTAATATCAAAGACATTGAGGCTGGCATCAAAGCCCGTTGCCTTGCCAAATACTACATAGGTTGCGCTAGCATTACTAGCCCCAACTATGAAATCGTCGAAGCCATCGGCGTTAACATCGCCTGCCGAGCTAACTTTAAAGCCTGCTCTGCTACCAATCTCGTTTATATCTTCAACTACAAATCCATTACTACCATTAAGGGTGGAAACATCGATACTGGCTCCAAATCCTTCCGCTTTGCCAAACACTACATATCCCCGATTGGGACCCAATAGTCCGGGATCAAATTGGTCACTTTGGCTAGCACCCCCAATCACGAGGTCATTAAAACCATCACCATTAATGTCGCCTGCATTACTAACAGAATTGCCTAGATTGACAAATTCATCGTTACTAACCTTAATCCCAAAGCCATTAGTACCATCAAGGGCAGAGATATCGAGACTGGAGCTAAAGCCCGTTGCCTTGCCGAACACTACATAGGTCTGTGTAGTAGAATAACCAGGGCTGCCACGCTCATCAATTGAAGCCCCAATTACAAGGTCATCAAAACCATCACCGTTAACATCCCGTGCCCCACTGACCGAATCGCCACGAATATTAATCCCAAAGCCATTAGTGCCATCAAGAGCAGAGATATCGAGACTGGCACTAAAGCCTGTTCCCTTACCAAACACTACATAACTATCGCTACCATTAGAATCACCAAGAATTAAGTCATCAAAACCATCACCGTTGACATCTCCTGCCCCACTGACTGAGCCGCCTGTACCACCATTAATTTGAAACCCATTAGTGCCATCTAGGGTAGAGAGGTTAAGGCTGGGGCTAAAGCCCGTTGCCTTACCGAACACCACATAACTCTCCCCATAAGAAGTACCAACAATTAAGTCATCGAAACCATCACCGTTAACATCACCTGCCCCACTGACCGAATAGCCTAAGCGGTCACCAACATCAATGTCGTTAATTACAAAGCCGTTAGTGCCATTTAGGGTAGACAAGTTGAGGTTGCGACTGAAGCCTGTTGCCTTACCGAACACTACGTAGCTCTCGTCGCCAGTGGCATCGGAACCATAAGCATTAGGAGCGCCGATAATTAGATCATCAAAGCCATCACCATTGACATCGCCTGCATCACTGACTGAAAAGCCTGAGAGATCGCCAGCATCAATGCCGTTAATCGTAAAGCCATTGCGACCGTTGAGGACAGAGAGGTTAATTTCATCTGCTGTAAACCGGAAGTAGTTGCCATTAAGATTTAGCCCTGAACTTCCTGGGACGATCGCTATTAGTTCATCTGGTTCACTCCCAGGCTTGTTGCGGTAGATTGCTGTCCCCCCCGGTAAACCAGCAAGAGATGTAGCTAGCCGATAGTTATTTCGGTTTCCATTGAGCTTGATAGCATCCTCACCCGTGTTGAAGTCAGTAATCAAGGCATAGTCACCTGTACCAGCAGTTGCTTTATTGCGATCGTCATAAAAGACTTGAGTGGCATCCCCAAGCAGGAATGCGTCTTTACCTGCACCACCAGTCAGGGTATCTCGTTCGCCAACTACTCCAAAGCTAACTGCTTGAATAAAGTTATTAGCGGCATTCCCAATAATTTTGTTGTTAAGGGTGTTGCCTGTGCCATTGATAGAGCTAGTACCCGTCAGTATTAGGTTTTCTAGGTTATCAGCTAGCGCGTAGTTACCAGAAGACCGGACAGTATCTATCCCTGCATTGCCAGCCTCTAAAATTGTGTCATTGCCAAAAGTGATGTAGGTGTCATCGCCATTACCCCCTTCCAGGGTGTTGTTCGCTTCGCCCCCATAAAGAGTGTCTTCACCGTTGCCCCCGCGCAGAGAATCTACACTTTCTCTAAAGTCATTCTGCCTGACATCGCTGTTATTAGAGGAGTATAAAATGTCGTTTCCGTCGCCACCATCCAGGATGCTTTTCCCGAATACGTCGCCTTGATACCCTGAATCCCCTGCCTTAAGGATGTCATTTCCGTCGCCGCCAATTAGAATATCATTACCGTTGCCGCTATCCAGATTGTCATCACCGTTGCCGCCATCCAGAAGGTCGTTACCATAGCCGCTAAACAGAGTGTCATTCCCGTCTCCCCCGTAGAGCGTGTCTTGACCCTCGTCGTCATTAAGGGTATTGTTAGCAGCATTACCAGTGATTGTGTTGTTCAGACTGTTGCCTGTACTATTAATTGCGCCTGTCCATGTCAGTGTCAGATTATCCAGATTATCACCCAACGTATAGCTGACCGAAGACTGCACAGTATCTATACCTGAATTCGCTGCTTCAGTAACAGTGTCAGCAGTGTTGTCAACAATGTAGCTGTCATTGCCGCCTTCCCCAATCAAAGTATCAATGCCAATTCCACCGTTGAGAGTATCGTTGCCACCTCCACCCTCAAGTCTGTCGTTACCACCTAACCCAAGTAAACTATCATTGCCACCCAAACCAAACAAGGAATCAGCACTCGCTGTCCCTGTTAGGGTATCGTTGCCAGCAGTCCCTGTTTTATTCGCCATTGTTTCGGCTCCCTATTTTTTTGAGTAAAAACCCGAATGTTTTTCCAAAAAACTTTGGTGTTTGAAAGCAAAAGCCTCATGTCCTACATACCAAGGACACGGCAATAAGAATCGTTATTTGCGGTGCGGAAATAAGATTATTTATCAGGCTTTCATACTTACACTACAACCAAAAATAGGACAGCAATTTAAAGTTTTGATGAAGGTAAGGGTAAAAATATCAGTATATATGTGAAGTCTTTGTGAAGCTAAGTAGACAGGCAGAATCAAACTAAAAATTATGCACTTTTAACATAATCACAAGTATTTCAGCATCGGTTGTTCTCCCCAATTTTAATTAAAATTTATTAATGTTAAGTGACAAAAGCCCGTCTTCTTCAAGAAAACGAGCTTTTATTTTCTAGCTATCAGGAGTAGTTAAAATTAGCGGAACCAAAATCAAAAAGCCCTAGTCTGCTGCATACGCCTCCATTGGCAGACAAGAACAGATAAAATTGCGATCGCCAAACGCATTATCAATTCGCCCAACCGCAGGCCAGAACTTATATTCACGAGTCCAAGATGTAGGGTAAGCAGCTTGTTCGCGAGAATAAGAATGATGCCATTCACTACTAATTAAAGCTTCTACTGTGTGCGGTGCATTCCTCAAAACATTATCTTCAGAATCTACCTTACCTGCTTCAATTTCTTCTATTTCTTTGCGGATTGAAATCATTGCATCACAAAAACGATCCAACTCTTCTTTAGATTCACTTTCTGTTGGTTCTACCATCATCGTACCCGCAACAGGCCATGAAACTGTCGGCGCATGAAAGCCATAATCCATTAACCGCTTGGCAATATCATCTACTTCAATTGAGGCAGATTTTTTAAGCGATCGCAAATCTAAAATACACTCATGTGCAACTAAACCTGTTTTCCCTTTATACAAAACTGGATAATAATCTGCTAGCCTATGCGCGATGTAATTAGCATTAAGAATTGCCACTTTTGTTGCTTGCGTCAAACCTGCTGCACCCATCATGGCAATATACATCCAAGAAATCGGCAAAATACTTGCACTACCCCAAGGCGCGGCGGAAACAGCACCAATATTAGTAGGCGAGAGGTGAGAATCTTCGCTTGTCATGTCTGCATCCCTAACTGGAATTACAGAATGTCCAGGTAAAAAAGGTACTAAATGGGAAGCAACACCGATTGGTCCCATACCAGGCCCGCCGCCGCCGTGAGGAATACAGAATGTTTTGTGCAAATTCAAGTGACAAACATCTGCACCAAAATCACCAGGGCGACATAAACCAACTTGGGCGTTCATATTCGCACCATCGAGATAAACTTGTCCACCGTAAGCATGGACAACAGCGCAGATATCCTTGATTTCCTCCTCGAATACACCGTGAGTAGAAGGATAAGTGACCATTAAAGCAGCAAGTTGATTACTATACTTCTCTGCCTTAGCTTTCAGATCATCCAGGTCAATATTACCTATTGAATCACACGCGATCGCAACTACCTTCATCCCACACATCACAGCACTAGCAGGATTTGTCCCGTGTGCAGATTGGGGAATTAAACAGATATTCCGATGTGCTTCGCCGCGACTTTCATGATACTTACGAATAACAAGCAACCCCGTGTATTCACCTTGAGATCCCGCATTCGGTTGCAGAGAAATTCCTGCAAAGCCTGTAATTTCAGCTAACCATTCCTCAAGCTGCTGGAATAAAACTTGATAACCGCGTGTTTGCGACTTGGGAGCAAAAGGATGAATTTTACTAAATTCCTGCCAACTTACAGGTATCATTTCAGCAGTTGCGTTCAGCTTCATCGTACATGAACCCAACGGAATCATTGATGTAGTCAGCGATAGATCCTTTGCTTGTAAACGATGCAGATATCGCAAAAGCTCAGTTTCTGAGTGATAGCGGTTAAAGACGGGATGGGCGAGATAATTGCTGGTACGGGCGAGGGACAAGGGAGCAGGGGAGCAGGGGAGCAGGGGAGAAGTTAACTCTTGCCAAGTGAAGGGTAGGGAATCTGAACCTGCAAAAATTTCAAACAGGTCTTGCAAATCCTCAATTGTTGTAGTTTCATCTAAGGTAATGCCGACAGCATTTGTATCCAAAGTACGCAGATTAATCTGGCGAACTTGGGCAATTTCTAAAATATCTTCTAAACTGCGTGTTCCCAGTTCCACACGCACAGTATCGAAGAAGTGTTGTGAACTAATGCAGTATCCCAGGCGCTTTAGTCCTTCTGTCAGAACTACAGTCAACTGATGTATTCTTTGGGCAATGCTTTTCAGTCCTGCTGGACCATGATATACCGCATACATCGAAGCCATTACGGCTAGTAGAACTTGGGCTGTACAAATGTTGCTGGTAGCTTTGTCGCGGCGGATATGCTGTTCGCGAGTTTGCAGTGCGAGACGCAGTGCAGGCTTACCGTGTACATCCTTAGATACGCCCACAATCCGCCCTGGAACTTGCCGCTTATATTCTTCTTTGGTGGCAAAATACGCTGCATGAGGACCACCGTACCCCAAAGGAATCCCAAAGCGCTGAGTGCTTCCTACAGCAATATCAGCCCCAAATTCTCCTGGTGGTGTAAGTAGAGTCAAGCTCAATGGATCTGCTGCTACTGTGACTAATGCCCCTGCTGCATGGGCTTGGTTAACAAAATCACTGTAGTCATAAATTGTGCCATCACTGGCTGGGTATTGTAGGAGTACGCCGAAGACTGGGGCATCAAATCCAAAGGTTTGATGGTCGCTTACAATTACATCAATCCCTAATGGTCTTGCCCTAGTTTGTACCACCTCGATGGTTTGGGGATGACAGGCGCTAGAGACAAAAAAAGCTTTAGCCTTACTTTTAGACAGGCCATAACTCATTGTCATGGCTTCTGCTGCTGCTGTTGCTTCATCTAGTAAAGAAGCATTGGCAATTTCCAACCCCGTTAGGTCAATAATCATGGTTTGGAAATTTAACAGCGCTTCTAGCCGTCCTTGGGAAATTTCTGGCTGATAAGGTGTGTAGGCGGTGTACCAGCCAGGGTTTTCTAAAATATTGCGCTGAATCACAGGTGGAGTGATACAGTCGTGATAGCCCATGCCAATGAACGAGCGAAATACTTGATTTTTAGAGGCAATTTCTTTCAACTGGGCTAAAGCTGCGTACTCACTGCGTTCTGAGGGAAGCTGTAGCGAACGATTTAGCTTAATTGCCTGTGGAACCGTTTTGTCAATCAGGGCATCAAGGCTTTCAAACCCTAATAAATCCAGCATTTGTTGGACTTGAGCAGGGCTAGAACCAATATGACGTTCTCTAAAAGAAATCGGTTCTTGTCCTATTTCTACCAATTGCTGACGGTTAGACTGCGTATGAGGGCTATGAAGTACCACAGACTGCTCTCCTGATATGACCTACTTCATATTTTGCAACATATTTTCAGAAATTTAAAATTAAAAGGAGTTAGAGGTCAGGGATCAGGGATCAAGGAAATACCTTTGACCTACTCTTCAGATATTTAATATTGATCTGGGATTAGTTCGTACTCTCGGCACAAATTTTTTTGTCTTTCCAATGAATAAATTTATGGGCTTAGAGCGATTTTTAGATTGTCGTAGTCTTCTTTCCTTTCCTAACCCCTGATCCCTAACCCCTACCCTACCTATTCTCCTTCTACCTGCGCCCGATACTCATCCGCAGACATAGCATCATCTATTTCACCGGGGTCATTGACACGCAGTTTCAATAACCAGCCTTCGCCGTAAGGGTCTTCTGCTAACTGTTCTGGTGCATCGACGATCGCCTCATTGCGCTCAATTACCGTCCCACTTACTGCTGGGTAAAGGTCTTCAACAGCTTTGACAGACTCAACAGAGCCAAAACTTTCTCCTTTTGTTAGAGCATCGCCAATTTCTGGCAGTTCTAAAAAAACAATGTCACCTAGCTGATCAACTGCAAAAGCACTGATGCCAATTGTCGCTATTTCGCCTTCTAGCCGCACATATTCGTGGGAGTCGAGATATTTTAAGTCACTCGGATATTCCAGATCCATGTCAATTCCTCACTAAATTCGTTAATAAATACAAATGCGGAGTTATTAGCTTAGAACAAATTATTCCTTAAAAACTCTGTCAGAATCAATGACCAATGGTTTGGGGATAATTGATTGGTTAATTATCAGTTCGCTCAACGGTTTTTTGACCGATAAAACGGACGTTTTACCACAACAGCAGGATAAGCCTTGCCTCTGATTGCTACCTCTAGAAGTTGGCCGACTTGGCTCAACGCAGTAGGAACATAAGCAAGGGCGACTGGATAACCAAGTGTAAGAGATAAAGTTCCACTGGTAATTTCTCCGACTACTTTACCTTGAGATAAGACTTGATAACCGTGTCGGGCAATATTACGTCCCTGCATTTGCAGTCCTACTAATCGTCGCGTTACTCCAGTAGACTTTTGCTGTTCTAAAACCGAACGACCAATAAAATCGCCTTTGGTGTCTAGATGGACTAGCCAACCCAACCCCGCCTCTATTGGTGTGGTAGTTTCATCAATATCTTGTCCATAAAGTGCCATTGCTGCTTCTAGACGCAGTGTATCTCTTGCACCGAGTCCACACGGGATCACACCAGCTTGCAGCAGGACTCGCCATAGTTCAATTCCTACACTCGGCTCCACCATCACCTCAAATCCATCTTCACCTGTGTAACCTGTCCGAGCAATAAAACTTTTTTGACCTAGCACGGTTGCTTCTAGATGACCAAATGACTTTATTTGTGCTAGGTTCTCCTCAATGAATGGCTGTAAGGCGCTAGCTGCTTGTGGCCCTTGAACGGCAATCAGCACTTTTTCAGAAGAAATATCTTGCAATTCTACTTCAGATAAGTCGAGGTGTTGCAATAACCATGCTTTGTCTTTGCCCACTGTTGCAGCATTGACAATCATTACCCCTTGCTGATTACCACTAGCATCCTCGCCTTGGTAATAAAAAATGATGTCGTCGATAATTCCCGCTTCAGGATTTAATAGAACTGTGTACTGTGCTTCGCTTGGTTGCAACCGATTTAAATCTGACGGTACTAAGTGCTGAAGTTGCGAAATTAGATTTTTAGCTCTCAGGCCAAATTTACCCATGTGGGAAATATCAAACATTCCAGCCGCAGTCCTAACGGCTTCGTGTTCACGCCCAATTCCAGTAAACTGTACTGGCATTTCCCACCCACCAAAGCTGGTTAGCCGCGCTTTTAGTTCTACTGCTAGCTGAAATAGAGGTGTTTGAGCTAAAGGCAACACTATTTCTGGTTGTAATTCTTCTGACATTTTAGATATCTACCTTATTTATAAATTTCTTAGCGTTGCCCAGTTGCAGAATGGTTAGGTAGTTTAGGCTCTCATTTCTCGTTATGAATGATTACACAAATGATTGAGAGTTCGATAGGGTTGAAGAAGTGTAACTTAATAAGCATATTTAAACGTGATGACTTCTCTACCTAACTATCGTCCTAAACAACTATCTCTAGGGCCACTAGAGGCAGAGATTTTACAGATCATTTGGGATCTCGGTTCTGCTACTGTTAAGGATGTACATGAACGCATCTTAACTGACCCAAATCGAGATTTGGCATATACTTCAGTTACTACAGTGTTACGTCGCTTGACTGAGAAAGGCTGGTTAGCGTGTGACAAACGAGAGCGGGCATTTTATTGGCGGCCATTGGTCACGAAGCAGCAGGCACAGGCACTGAAGGCTCATGAGCAGTTGCAGAGATTTTTAGCGATCGGTAATCCTGATATAGTAGCTGCATTTGCAGATAGCCTTGACTCTGCAAGTGTGGAAAAATTAAAAGCGATCGCTCAACGTATTGATGCTGCACGACAGGCTAGGGAGGAATAGTAATGCATCTAATCATGATTCTGGCTGCATTGGCATTGGCTTGGTGGTACAGATTCAGATGGTCAGATCCTCAAGGAAGTTGGACTCAACGCTGGCAGCGATCGCTATCATTATTTCTGTTTCCTCCTCTACTGCTACTGATGACGGCTGCTTCCGTACTTTGCATGGGACCTACGGAACCATTAATTGGGGAGTGGGAAAGACGATTTAGCTACTTACTGGCTTCAGGCTTCTGTGGGCTTGCAGGCTTTTTATGCTTTAAGCTAGCAAGTCAGAGTTGGATGACTGTACGCCGAATTCGCACCTGTCCTCAACTCAACTTTATGGGTGAACATAGCCGTGTTCTCGACAATCCCATTCCCTTTAGTGCCTTAATTGGGTTTTGGCAGCCTGAATTAATTGTCAGTCAGGGACTTTTGAATACACTTGATCAGGATCATCTTGAAGCTGTATTCAAGCATGAGCAAGGACATTACTATTACCGAGATACATTCTGGTTTTTTTGGCTTGGCTGGGTGCGCTCAATCAGTGCTTGGTTGCCCAATACAGAAGCTTTGTGGCAAGAACTCTTGCTATTGCGGGAAATGCGTGCTGATCGTTGGGCAGCTCAACAAGTAGATCCGCTACTATTGGCAGAATCTCTGCTTGTTGTGATCAGTACCCTGCCTGTGCAGTCAGATAACTGTTGTGCAGCGTTCAGTTGTGCTGCACCGTACAACCGTCTAGAAGAGAGGATAGAGGCGCTGTTAGCAGAACCAGAACTAATTTCTCAGCCTAGCTTGTTGTCTTGGACTTGGTTACTTTTGGCGTTTCTACCTTTTGCAGCTGTGCCGTTTCACGCTTGTTCACATCTGGGTGCTCATTAGCAAGTAGATAATGACCCTTTGTTGAGGTGCGATCGCTTGCACATAGGATCAGAGGCGTTTAATATGCTTGTGGTTAACTGCTGATTCAGTATGTAATGGCACGAAAACAAGTTTGCATTATCTTAGGCACTCGTCCAGAAGCGATTAAACTAGCTCCGGTAATTCAAGTATTTCAAAGATCGCCTGTTTTTGATACGCAAGTAATTTTAACAGGTCAGCATCGGGAAATGGTTGAACAAGTGATGCAGCTATTCGACCTGACAGCAGATCAAAATCTGGAAATTATGCAGGCGGGACAATCGCTAACTGATATAACTTGCCTCAGTTTGCGGGGTTTGGAAGCGTTGTTCCAGCATCAGCCAGACTTAGTAATTGTGCAAGGAGATACAACTACGGCTTTTGCAGCAGCAATGGCGGCGTTTTATCAAAAAATTCCCGTTGGTCATGTGGAAGCCGGATTACGCACTGATGACTTATACAATCCTTACCCAGAAGAGGCAAATCGGCGGTTAATTTCCCAAGTGGCTCAGCTGCACTTTGCACCGACAACACTTGCTACTGAAAATTTACAACGCTCTGGGGTAGTAGGCAAAGTTCACCATACTGGTAATACAGTTATTGATGCTTTGCTGTCGGTAGCTAAACGCCAGCCTGAGTGCAATGTTAAAGGTTTAGATTGGGAAAAATATCGTGTCCTCCTAGCAACAGTGCATCGGCGCGAAAATTGGGGAGAACCACTCAAAGGTATTGCTCAAGGATTTTTGCAAATATTAGACAAGTTTGAGGATACGGCGTTGTTGTTACCCTTGCATCGAAATCCTACAGTAAGAGAACCACTACAGGCACTTTTAGGCAATCATCCCAGAGTTTTTTTAACGGAACCCCTAGACTATGCTCAACTTGTGGGAGCGATAGTGCGATCGCATCTTTTATTAACTGATTCTGGTGGGTTACAAGAAGAAGCGCCGAGTTTAGGAAAGCCAGTTCTGGTATTGCGCGAAACAACGGAACGTCCAGAGGCTGTTGCTGCTGGTACAGCGAAATTAGTAGGCACTGATCCAACTCAAATATTTGCTGCTGCAACAGATTTGTTAAGTAATCCAGATGCTTATCAAGCAATGGCGACAGCAATTAATCCGTTTGGGGATGGAAAAGCAGCAGAGCGGATTTTTCAAATTGTGGAGAATTATTTAGGCTAAACGCTGAATTACAAGCTTTGAGACAAGATGCAGCGTAGTTCGGGTTGCGTCTACAAAAGGGAGTAGGCGTGAAAGTACGCGATGTTATTAGGAGATTGTCAGCTGATGGCTAGTATCTTGATAGAACTAGAGGCAGTCATCGACAGTTTAAACACCCCGTTAAACAAGGCATGGTTACAGTTTCTGAGAAGCTATCTAAAGATGTAGCTCCAGGCACATTAAACAATATCTG
Source organism: Gloeocapsa sp. UFS-A4-WI-NPMV-4B04 (assembly GCA_019359535.1). Taxonomy (GTDB): domain Bacteria; phylum Cyanobacteriota; class Cyanobacteriia; order Cyanobacteriales; family Chroococcidiopsidaceae; genus JAHHHE01. Next base: position 1,619 of record JAHHHE010000036.1, on the reverse strand, counting down.
GAAGCAAGCTCAACTACAAGGAGAAAACTAATGAAGTACGCAGTAATAATTGAAAAAGCTGAAAACAATTACTCTGCTTATGCTCCCGATATACCAGGCTGTATCGCTGTTGGAGATACTTTGGAAGAGACTAAACAGATGATCCAGGAAGCTATTGAGTTTCATTTAGAAGGAATGAGAGAAGAGGGTTTACCTATTCCTGAACCAACTACTCATACTGGGTACGTTGAAGTTTAGCGATTAGTAAAGCGATCGCTCCTTACTCACAGGATCTAAAGAGTTATTACCACTACAAGATGATGTCACGTTTCGGCAAAATAACTTCTAGCCTCGACCAGCGATCGCGTAACACTCCAGCTAAAGCTCTTAAACCCCATTCTTCACTGCGGCGATGACCGACTGCAACTATCCCAATTCCAGTTTCCAGTACGGCGGCTTGGGCAGGGAGCCGCATTTGCCCTGTAATATACACATCAACACCGCGAACTGCTGCTTCACGCACTAAAGCATCATTCATCGCCCCAACAACACCTACCCGCAAAATCTCACGAGTATCATCCCCAATAGCTTCGTCGTAGCCACCAAATACCTCTTCTAAATAACGACAGAAGCTAGAGAAATCTTGGGTAGGAATATTACCAATCATGCCAAGCGATCGCCCTTGCTTCTCCCCTAGCACCTCTAAATTAGACATTCCTAGCACTGTGCCAAGTCGAGAATTGAAGCCAAGTGTCAAATTCTCATCAAATGCTAGATGATAAGCTAATATGCCTATATCGGCTGCTAATTGCCCTGGCTGGAGCTGCCAAGGTCGATGTAAAAATAAAGCATCCAGTTGTTCAGCATTTGCCCATTGAGTTAATCCCGCCCAAGGTTCTAGTGCTAGCCCAAAACGCGCGATCGGGCGCGATGATGGTAAATAAACACCATTTTGATCCTCACCATAGGAATGAACGGCAAAAAAGTAATTCAAAAATTGGGCAATATCATTTAGACCAATCATGGCTTATAGTCGTGGTGCGCGTGTTTTTGGGAGCAAATACCATCCTAGAAAAACCTTTGTCTATGTCTGCTACATTTTGTACGTTATCCAATACATCTCGGTTAGTAATGTTGAGTCCTCGTAGATCCCCCCTAGCCCCCCTTAAGAAGTGGGGAATATAGCCTCCGTGATTTTAATGGCGTAGCCTCCTCTGGCTTCCCCCTTTTTAAGGGGGACGGGAGGGAGATTAACTCTGTTGGGGGAGATCAAATCTTAAGCGAAAAGTATTGGTACGTTATCAGCACTTCGGTGTTGAATTTCAACATCTCGTGAGCGAGTATCAATAACTCAACCACAAGTGTTTACAACTCGTAAGTGAGTATCAGCAACTCAACACCGAGTATTTCCAACTCGTGAGCGAGTATCAATAACTCAACCACAAGTGTTTACAACTCGTGAGCGAGGATCAGCAACTCAACACCGAGTATTTCCAACTCGTAAGCCGCTTACCTAAGTACAGGACAAAAATTGTAGGGCATCCACGAATTCATCTATTTTCTGTTCCAAGTTGAGCATCATATTTCGGAGATAGTCGAGGCCATAACGAAAGAGGCTCTTGGCTCTGCGACCATGTTTT
>JAHHHE010000035.1 GCA_019359535.1 Gloeocapsa sp. UFS-A4-WI-NPMV-4B04 | reverse complement strand
ACTTCGATTGAATGTTCTAGTTGTGGAGAGCGAGTTAAAAAAGACCTGAGTGTTCGTATCCATAGTTGCCCCAGCTGCCGTCTAGAAATAGATCGCGACTGGAATGCAGGGATTAATTTGTTAAAGCGAGGACTTGAGACGGTTGGACTACCGTTTCCTGGCTGCGGAGGATCTGAGGGTACTCATCCATTGATGCAGCAATTTTCAATTGTGAAATTGGAAGCTCCCGTTATAGCGCGAAGCGTTTAACGAGAGAGTTGTCACTGGGCCAACCAAATTCCACCGTTTTGATATCAGTGCCAATCAAATACCGATCTTCTTTATTCAAAGCCTTCAACCATTCACGAACTGGCTCAGTGCCAGCTTCGTTCCGGTAGAAAATTGCTTTTATTCGCTTCTCTGTCATCTATATATATATGTACCTTTTTTGGTACGGTAAGTCAATAAAGAGCGACAGGCACGGCAGAGCGAAAATACTCACTCCTTCTGAGATTCAGTTGCTGTTTAGTTCAGGACTGGAGGATAACCGTGATCGCGCTCTGTTCAGTATCTGCCTGTACACTGCCTGTAGGATTCGGGAAGCTTGCACCCTTTTATAAGCGCGATGTTTTCAATCCACAAGGGATTGGGCGAACGCGACTTGAGCTATTTATTCAGTAGTTCGATTTTTGCTACTAGGAAACGACAACCGTTCCACCGCTTTACGCTTTACTTCCTCACCCCGGCGATCATATTTAGCAGTCGTCACTGGCGAAGCGTGACCAGCTAATTTCTGTACCGTGACGATATCAGTGCCAGCATCCAACAGGTCAGAGCAGAACGTCCGGCGAAAGTCGTGGGGAGAGAATTCCTCAACGCTAGCTTGCTTAGAGCGCCGCCGCACGATTTTCAACACGGCATCGGCGGTCATCGATCGCAGTTCCACTTGAGCGCCTTTCTTGACTGGACACAGCAGCGCTCCTGGTGAATGCCCTCGGATCAAGAGCCACTTTGACACCAACTCAATTGCAGCAGAAGGCAGATAAACCGTGCGGTATGACTTTCTCTTGCCAGAACGGATCTCTAGAGCGCCAGTCTTGGGGTTGAAGTCTCTGAGTTCCAGATTGACTGCTTCAGTACGCCGTACTCCACCGCCGCGTAGGATAGCTATCAGTGCTAAGTCTCTAATATCTATCGGTCTAGAATCTTCTGTTTGGCACACATCCACCAAAGCGGCAAGTTCCGACTCACTTAAAGCGCGACCTCTCAGTTTCTGCGGTGGTGTGTCAATGCGGGGTAAATCTATCGCATTCGTGTAATCCTCTAAAGAAATCAGCCTTAACTTACGAGCTTCCTGCAACACCCGCCGCAAAGCACACAGCATCTTCTTGGTGGTCGATGGCGTGTACCGAGAAATCAAAGCCGACCGTACTGCTGCTGTATGTTGATAGCGAAGAAGAGACCAGTCCAAAGTCAGAGCATCGCACTCTCCATTAGTCAGTAAGGAAGCGATCGCATCTAAAGCGTGGTGCATTGTTGGTCTTGACCCCAAATTCAAAGAAGCCAAGTATACCGTCGCCGGATGCCGAGTTGACGGCAGCGGCGCTCTTAGTTTCAGGTCACAATCTGCGTGTTTGAAGTCAAGAGCGGGCATTTAGTCTTTGGAACTATGATTCTAGATACTAAAATTCATTGTCGCTTAAAAGGGCGATCACCGTGTTATCAATGCGATGCCAAAGACGGTTCGCTTCGCGACCATCGCACATCGTCAATTCGCACTTAAACGATGTAAATTTACCTGTAGACGAGCGGCAAATACAGACGGGTGATATCGTGAAGGCGACTGTTACTTCTGGAAAGAAAATTGGAATTCACACAGGTAGAGTAGCTGTGCGGTCAACTGGCAGTTTTAATATCTCGACAGCAATCGGTTTAATTAAAAATATTCACGGGGTACTTTAGTATCCCGTGTCGCTTTTCCTCCGAGGCTTGAAAGCACTCGGTTTGCAAGCTCCCGCGAGGTCTTTATGATTGCTTCCCCCCAGCAGCCCTATCTCACCCCTGACCGATACCTCCATCTGGAGGATACCAGCAACATCAAGCATGAATATATTGATGGACAAGTTTATGCTATGGCAGGCGCAAGCGACCCCCACGTCACCATTGCCGGAAACCTGTTCGCCCTGTTCCGCAGCCACGTCCGAGGCTCCGGTTGTCGCGTTTACATTTCTGATATGAAAGCGCGAATCGAATCACTCAATCGGTTCTACTACCCTGATGTTATGGTTACTTGCGACCCAAAAGACCAGGAAACCGTGACATATAAACGCTTTCCTACTCTAATCGTTGAAGTTTTGTCTGATTCTACAGAAGCTTTCGACCGAGGCGATAAGTTTGTTGATTACCAGGAAATAGAGAGCCTGCGCGAGTACGTTTTAATTAGTACCAAGCGGCAGCGAGTTGACTGCTTTCGACGCAACGAGCAAGGGCTGTGGGTGTTACAGTCCTATAGACCGGAACAAACATCATTCCGGCTTGATAGTATTAGTTTTGACGGAAAACTAGAAGGACTTTTTGAAGATGTGACGTTAGAATAGCGCTCACACAAGCGACGCAAATCCCTTCACGTGATTGGGCAGAAACGTCTCAGACTTTACGATATATCTGTTCAAAATCCTCTGTAACCGCTCTTCGGAGTAACTTGGCAGCGAGACTGTGTACCAGTCAGTCAAATTTTTAGAGCCTTTGCTACCGTTGCATTTTGCACAGGCTAAAACTAGGTTGCTCCATGAATCTATACCTCCTTTTGAAGAAGCTAGCACATGGTCTAGGGTTAGTCGTTTAGACTTGGAACCACAGTAGGCACAGCGATGATTAAACTCGGATTTAATCGCCTCTTTTACTCTAGCTTTTACGTTTTTGTACCTAACGTGGTCGAAAATTTGCTGCATTCCGCAATCCGGTAATGGTCTTTGAGAAAAAACTTGATATTCCTGCAAGTAGGCGTAACATTACCGAAAAAGTTAAATTTACACTCTCTTCATTAAACTCAAGCCTATCTTCATATATTCTTCACCTGAAAGCAGAATGCACTAATTAAACTATGTAGATATACGGGCAATAACTATACCAAACTCTTATAAATTAACTGCTGTAACGCCTCTAGAGACAATCCTTTAGAGGCGTTTTAGTATCTGAGCCTGCAAAACCAATTTCGCTACGGAGCAATTGGTCTTACTCCTACTTCCCAAAATGCAGGCTTAAAGGGAGGGAGGAGTGCGCTTTCTTTAGACTGGGGCGACTGTTGTGCAGCACCCATCGACGGGAGCGACACAAGATAAGATGCGTGGCGCTCTTACAAGTCCCTCTCACGCTGAATTCCGTGAGCTATTTCTACAAGTCCGGCTCTAGCTGCTTGCAGATGTGCGAGTACATTGTCAATCTTTTTGTCATAAAAAGCTCAAGGTTTCGACACTCAAAACAGTAAGTTGCGTGATGTACTCCTGACGCTGGGTTTACACCACAGCGCAGGCTTCTCTCGGATTTCTCCTAGAGCGTTTTATACTGAGTGAGACATCCAGACCCAGTTTCTTAATCAGAATTGCGCTGTTGGTGTCCCGATCAACTTCAAGAGAGCAACTAGGGCATGAGTGCCAGCGCTCAGATAAAGTTTTTGGGACTTTGTTCAGGCAATTTGAGCAGTGCTGCGAGGTTCCATAGGGGTCAACTTTAATTACTCTCTGACCAGCATTTTCAGCTTTGAAAGAGAGAATATCAACGAAGCTTGCCCAACCTGCATCAGCTATGCTTTTGTTCAATCCAGACTTTGCAGATTGTCCATTAGGAAGAAACTTACCCGTCTCATCCTGTTTAGGCTTGCATCGTCTACTCATGTTTTTAACTTTCAAGTTTTCGACAAAAACCACGTCAGCTTTATCAAGAACTCTGCCAGCCGTCTCAAAGTGAAACTGCTTACGTTGTCGTGCAATCTTCTGATGGAGTTTGCCAATTCTGCGGTTTAACAGTTTTCTTGCTCGACTACCTTTCTGCCTAATAGAGACTTTTTGCTGTAATCTACTCAAGTCTTCTTCACTACGGCGAAAATGTTGTGGAATATTCACAAATTCGCCAGTATTAAGAGCCACAAATTTCTCTAATCCTAGATCCAAAGCAACACTATTGTCTTCTGTTGGGACAACATTTGTAATAGCCTCTGGAACTGACTTATCTTCTAAACTTAAAGTGATATACCAGCCATCAGATTTCTTGCTGATGATAGCAGTTTTAACTTTAAATCCATCAGGAATAGGTCTATGCAGAATCAGCTTGCAATCACCTATTTTAGATAAATGAATGACATTGCCATTAATGTCGCCACTATTTATTTGCGTATAAGTAAATGACCTATAACGATTCTTGGCTTTAAAGCGCGGCTTACCGCTGCGAGAGCCATTACTATCTCCTTTAACAAATCTATCAAAGGCTAACTTAACTCGATTTACACAGTCCTGAAGCACTTGTGAGTGAACGCTTTTGTACCAGGGTTTATCTTGCTTTAGTGGTACAAGTCCACGCTTTTGGCTGTAGTAATCAGGATTATCTTTCAGTTCTGGAAGATGGCAGATTAGAGGGCAACTATTTATATCATTTCGATTTCTCTCCCACCAATTAAACCGCTCTGCCAACAAAAAGTTGTATTCTGCCCTGCACATATCTAGCCATCTGTTCATGATGATTTTTTGGGCGGAGGTCGGAAGCAACTTGTATTGGTGCGCTATATTCATGAGATAATATTATCATGCAGTGCTTTAAACGTAAATGGTTTATAAGTCCGACTCTAGAGCAGTATCAGACCTTAAAGCTCATCTAGTGCTTACGACAAAATACCGAAGAAAGGTAATCACTGCACCTATGCTTTACCGACTTAACGAGATATTTGAGGAGTTATGCCGTAAGTGGGGATGCGAGATAGTTGAATTCAATGGGGAGTCAGATCATGTGCATCTGCTATTCAGCTTTTACCCGCAGATGCAGTTATCCAAATTTGTGAACAACCTCAAAACTGTAAGCTCAATTTATATTCGTAAGGAGTTTGTGACTGAGGTACAGCAGTTTTATAGCAAACCTGTCTTCTGGCATAGTGCATACTTTATTGCTAGCTGTGGGGGAGTTACTGTGGAGGAATTAAAGCGTTACGTTCAACAGCAAGATTTGCCCGTGAGTAACAACGATTCTGTCCTCGATTCATCCCGACCCTAAAAACATCATGGGCTTTAGCCCATGATGTTTTTAGGGCGGGGATTCTCGCGGTTGAAGCTAAGAAAAATTGGGTGTTAGTATAGTGCTTATCACAGGGCAAGCTAGCATTAATAATGCGTACCATAGAATTTAAACTGTCCCTAAACCAATCGCAGCAGGTCAAAGTAGATAGTTGGCTGAATACACTGCGCTGGGTTTGGAATCGGGGGCTACACTTACTGGAGGAATTCAATAGGAATGCTCGTTGGGATAAAGACTCAAAATCTTGGGTTCCTTGTTGTTCTATTCAGTGGGAATACTATAAAAATGATGATGGGGAGCTTGTCCCCTTTAGCCGGATAGCTCAGACCAAACCATATCGGATGAGTTGTCCCATACAGCAGTTCTATCGCAAACCTGAGCTAGAATCACCCACGCACTTTGGACTTCTGTACTACTTTGCTCAGAAAAACCATCCTGATAAGCCTTGGCTATGCGAGGTTCCAAGCAAGGTTGTGGCTGGTACACTCAAATCATTAAGTGATGCTTGGTCAGAGTACAAGGCAGGAAAACATAAAAGACCAAGATATAAACGCTACAAGGATAAACTCAATACACTTGTAAATAACAATTCCAAATCTATTAAGATTTCTGGTAAGCAAATCATCCTTCCTAAACTGGGAAAAGTAACAGTTAGAACTTTAGAAAAGCGATGGGATGCTTCAGTCCCTATTGCTACGCTAAAAATTGTAAGGGAACCATCAGGATACTATTTACAATTAACGGGAGAGCTACCCCTAAAAAGATTGAAGCCATCCAAGAAGGCAGTAGGGATATCTTTGGGGTATAAGGATTTATTTACAACTGATGGAGGCAAGGTAGTAAAGCCGCCAGCTTACTATCACCGGATGGAGAAGCGGTTGCAAAGGCTTCAGCGAAAACTCAGCCGCCAGCAGAAACTCTGCCCGATTAGTACATACAATCCCGACCTGAAAGAGCATTTCTTAAGTTGCCCAATTAATCCCCATAAAGGCGCAAACAAAGCCAAGACTCAGCAGAAAATTTCACGGCAGCATGAAAAAATACGTCGGACTCGACGAGCTGTCAATCACAAGCTTTCAACCAACTTAGTGCAGGAGTACGGCGCTCTTGCTACTGTCAGATCTGAGGTGCATCAAATTACTCGTAGACCCAAACCAATTGTAAATAAGTCAGGTACTGGCTACGACCCCAATGGAGCCTCGGTTAAGTCCCAGTTTAATAAATTAGTCCTTGAGAATGGGCTGGGTCAACTTCTGACCATGATTGAGCAAAAAGCTGTAATAAACGCACGAGAATTTATTAAAGTCACTCCTAAAGAAATTCCAGACGAACAAAGGCAGCAAGCTAAACTCTACAGTAAACAATTGCGGCTGCCTCGTGCTGTCTACATATCAAGCTTCTTCGGAAGATACCGCGCTTGGTCGTGGGAATTAAAGCCTGGGGAGTCCCAATGGACATTGAACCAGGAAGCCTCGCAAGAGGCAGCTCCTCGTGATGCGGGGACAATCTCCCAATCTAGCTTAAAAAACACTAATCTGAGCTTAAGTCAACAAAAGACGGAATCCTTGACCCTTAATGGAGACAAAACGAGTCACGCTACCTCTCCAAACTTCTTGGAGACTGGATCTGAGCTTGTAGCCCCCTGCAAGCCAGAATCATTACAACAGCCTCGGAAGACCGGAAAGCATAGCTCTGTGCCACCGAAATCCAACAAGCAGTTAGGAAAAAAACGACCTCCAGGGGAAAACGATTTTGGCTAGTTTTAAAGGTTGCAAGTTACCCTTATTGAGCTACAAACCTCTGACAAGCTGTTATGGAGGAAACGACCTTCAGTGGAAAACGACTTTGGCTAGTTTTAGCTTCAATGGCAAGAATCCCCGCCCTATGAAACGAGCGAAGCAATGTTTCTAGGGTCGAGATCAATTGCCGACCGGATCTTCAGTATCAACGGGGGAATCTTGTTCTTGAACGTAACGCTTCAATTCCTCTACGGTGACACCTCCACAGCTAGCAATAAAGTATGCACTATGCCAGAAGACAGGTTTGCTATAAAACTGCTGTACCTCAGTCACAAACTCCTTACGAATATAAATTGAGCTTACAGTTTTGAGGTTGTTCACAAATTTGGATAACTGCATCTGCGGGTAAAAGCTGAATAGCAGATGCACATGATCTGACTCCCCGTCGAATTCAACTATCTCGCATCCCCACTTACGGCATAACTCCTCAAATATCTCACTGAGTCGTATCAGCATAGGTGCAGTGATTACCTTTCTCCGATATTTTGTTGTAAGCACTAGATGAGCTTTAAGGTCGGATACTGCCCTAGAGTGAGATTTATAAGCCATTTACATTTTAAGCACTGCATGATAAGATTATTGCATGAATATAGCCCACCAGTACAAATTAAGACCGACAAAACAGCAAGTTATTGAAATTGACCGTTGGCTATCAATGTGCTGAGCTCAATACAATTATCTGCTGGCGGATAGATTTGACTGGTGGGAACGTAATCGCTCTTCTATTAATGCGTGTCCTCTTGTCTGTCATTTACCAGAGCTAAGAGACAATCCAGATTATTACTCGCAAAAGAAAACTTTACCCAAACTAAAAACAACTCATCCTTGGTACAGCGAAGTTTATTCGCAGGTACTTCAAGATGTCGTGAAACGAGTAAAATCTACTTTTGATAGATTCTTAAAGGGTGATAACAGTGGCAAGCATAGCGGTAGACCGCGCTTTAAACCTAGAAGTCGCTATCGCACGTTTACTTATCCTCAAATAAAAGAAGGATGCTTGCAACATGATCTAATCAATCTTCCAATGTTTGGGAAAGTTAAAATTATCTTGCATCGTCCAATACCTGATGGATTCAAAATCAAAACGGCTTCTATAACTAGAAAGGCAGATGGCTACTATGTTACGCTTTCCTTGGCTGATGAAACTGTGCCAGAAATTAAGCCTGATTTTAATCCAGAATCAATAACTGGAATTGATGTTGGTCTGAAGGAATTTTTAACAACTGCCCAGAATGAAACTGTTGCTATACCTCAGCATTATTGTAAAGCGCAAAAGCGCTTGAAGGTTATTCAAAAGCGAGTGTCACGCCGAAAAAAAGGTAGTAATCGTAGACTTAAAGCGATTAAACAGTTGGGATTGCAGCACAAAAAAGTTGCAGACAAACGCCGTGATTTTCACTTTAAAATTGCCAACAATCTACTCAAAAAATATGATGTAATTGCTTACGAAGACTTGAATATTAAAGGACTTGCTAAAACACATTTAGCGAAGTCTGTGCATGATGCTGGATGGTCAAGCTTTCTGTCAATACTTGCAACCAAAGCCGAAAAAGCTGGGTCATTAACTATTGCAGTCAGCGCATATAATACGTCTCAAAATTGCTCTAAATGTGGGGTCAAAGTCCCCAAAGAATTGCATGAGCGCTGGCATAGTTGCACCTGCGGGTGTAGCCTTGACCGCGATCATAATGCAGCGATAAATATAATGAATAAATCGGTGGGTCATCCCGATTTTAAAGCCAAGAGCCTCCGAAGCGATAGCTGGATTGTCTTGGAAGCCCACGCTCTCACATCTTAGGTGGAGCGCTGGGAGATGTCACAGGTTGCAAGTTACCCTTATTGACACTCTCCGGGCTAAAGCCTCGGAGATTCTTGGGTCAAAAGGGAGCTAGTGCTTAACCCCTCGCCAAGCATCTTGACCGTATGCCCTACGGCTGCAAGTCCACGCTGCATTACCACCTGAGCGGCTGCAACGTCTCTATCGGTTGTGTATCCACATTCACCGCAATGATGCACTCGTTCACTTAAATCCTTCTTGCCCGTGTGGTGATTGCAGTTGGGGCAAATCTGACTTGTGCCATTGGGATTAACGAGCGCAAAGTACACACCCCGCTTCTTTGACACCCATTCCAAGATAGACAGAAACGCTTCCTCGCCAGCGTCAAGAGTGTGTTTTGAAAACATCCCCTTAGCCCATGCTTTGAAGTTCAAGTCTTCAGCAAATATTATTCCAACTTGGTTACACAGTTGGTGTGCCAGCTTGAAGTGGAAATCTTTGCGAGTGTCATGAATCTGTTCGTGCAATCTAGCTACCAAGGCGATCGCTTTACGCCAGTTGTTTGAACCTTTGACTTTATGACTTGCTCGTTGTTGCAGCAATCGCAGCTTGCGTTGGAGATCCACAAAGAACCGAGGTCTGACGACTTGCTCTCCCGTCGAAGTAGCGAGGAAACTTTTCAACCCTAAGTCAATACCAACAGCTTGACCGTGTGGCATGACATCGGGAATTTGAATATCTGCTTGCAATGTGAGCATCACATACCAGCCTGATGCCTGTTTCACCACTTGAGCCTGCTTGACAGCAAACCCATCAGGTAGAGGGCGAGATAGGTGCATTTTGACCCAGCCAATACCAGGAAGTTTGATCTGATTGCCAAGGTATGGATTAATACCCAACTGCGGAAACAATAATGAGCGCATTCTCCCCTGCTTCTTAAATCGAGGGAATCCACGTCCCGTTTCCCACATTCCAATAAACGCTTTCTCTAGTCTCCTTAATACTTGTTGCAGCATCTGAGAATGCGCGGCATTGAGATCAGGGTTGGTCTTTCTCGCCTGGGTTAAAGCTTTGCATTGGGATGCAAATGTTGGTCTGGGTGCGCCTGCCGGAATGATGTACTCGCGAAACCGACTACAAGCGTCTATTCTGCATGACCTTGAACTATACCAGTCCTTCCTTTGGGCTAACGCAAAATTCCAGACTCTACGAGAGGTTTCTAGCCATGCCTCGTAGGTCTGAGATTGTTGCTGCGTCAGTTTTAATCGGTAGGTATAAGTTAGATTCAGCATATCTTCACTATACCTTAAAAACAGGAGGTGTCTTTTTAAGTATTCAAACTTAAATAAAAGCACTGACCGGAAGTGCAGAGCTTTAAACCCACTTATTCCGGTAAATACACTGAACTTTAGTTAAGGGTGATATGAAAGGCGGCGAAAGTGGGCAAGTTAAATCTATAGAAGAATAACTATTTAATCCCCCACTCGGAGCAACTTACCATGAAGACCGAACTTAAAGCCAAATTTCTGCAACACTTGACTATCAAGAGAAAGGACGAAGGTTTCACCCTGATTGAACTACTCGTCGTAATTATCATTATTGGTATTTTGTCTGCTATTGCCTTGCCTTCCTTCCTCAACCAAGCTTCTAAAGCTCGTCAATCGGAAGCTAGAACTAATGTTGGAGCATTGAACCGGACACAGCAATCCTACTATCTTGAGAACCAGAGCTTTACTGACAACATTACTACATTAGGTATTGGTATTAAGGATAGTGACAACTACAAATACACAGCAGCTAGTGTTACTAACTTAAGTACTGGTGTTGCAAATTTAGCAGAGTCAAGAAAGGCTGACCTCAAAGCTTATTCTGGTGGTGTCTTCAGAGCGGATTCTCAAAATACTGTTTCAATCCTGTGCGAGGCAACAAATGCTGCTGCGGGAGCGGCATCAGCCCCAACGGCTCCCGCTAGCGCCACAGCCAACGCTACTTGCCCAGGAACCTACACACAAATGAAATAGTAACAGAACTAAGTCTTGTCCGATTTAATATCTTTGTTTGAGGTGGTTAGAGTTTTTCTGCCTCCTCTATTTTTTGTGATCTACTTTTATCCCAAATGCTAGCTGTATTCAGCTAGCATTTGGGATAAAAGTTACAGGAAACCTGTAAGGTAGCTGAACCAAATACTCTATAAGTGAATGATATAGCCTATCCACTCATTATCTCTGCAAAATTCTGGTTAATCCTGCTGAACTACATGGCAGAAAAATGTATCAAGTGCTTCTACACAAGTTTTGTCATTATAGAGATTGGAATGGTGATGTATCATTCGCTCAATAATACTGCCTCTCCACTCCTTATCAAGACCTAATTTAACTGCAATTTCTATATATTCAGCTTCACTTGTAGCAATTGTATCCGTCACACCTAACATCTCCAAAATTGCATAGGAATGACGACCGCGCATAAATTCACCAGGACAAGTAACGATAGGTAAATTACAGGCGATTGCTTCTAAAGTAGAATTACCACCAGACCAACTTAGAGTGTCTAAATAAACATCTGAAACCGAGTTAAGATTTAAATAACCTAGCACGTTTTGTCTAGGGACAATTACACAATAATCTTCACTATTCAAGCCAAAACTAGCAAAAGCACGTTGTAAACGTTGCCAGAATTTTTCAGTAATATATGTACTTTGGTGAGCTAAAAACGCAATTTGAGCTTGAGAAACTTGTTTAACTATTGCAGGAAATATATAGTCGTATCGTGGTAAGTATTTAAATAAAGATTGGCATGATAGATACACTACAGAATCGTCCCGTAATTGAAAGTCTGAACGGGATTTTATAGGTTGAGGGACAGTCGGTTTGGGATAGCAAAGCCCAATATTAGGTAAGCGAATCAATTGCTCTGAATAATGTTCTTGGGCGTTTTCTGGCTCCATCAAGTCGCTAGATAAGTAGTAATCAATAGTTGGTAAACCAGAGGTAATAGGATGACCCCAAGCAGTACATTGTACTGGAGCAAGTCGCAATCCTGCCATCTGAGTTGTAGAAGGTTCCATGCCAATGTCTGGAAAAATAAGTATGTGTAATCTATCAGATACTATCTGATTACAAACTGCTTCTAAATCATCTGATATATGGTAAAAGACATCAGATGATAACTTAAATTGTTGAGTTACCCTATCTATAGGGCGACCTGTATGGTAACAATAAATTTCAAAGTTTTGTTTGTTATGATTTTGTATCCAACCAAGCGCCCACCTAGCACCATTGTGGTTTCTTAAGTATGCTGATACATACCCAACACGGATTTTTTCACCTTGGTGTAAAGGCAGCATAGTTAGAGGGTTGCTCCATTGTGGGTAGTTAGCAGCCATAACTTGATTCACAAACTGCCCATACTGCTTTTGTGGTTCTATATCATTTTTACCTTGGTACTGTAAGTAAAAATTTGTTCCAATACCTACAGCCATTAAAGCGCTACTCTTAGCTTCAGGTGTATCTAAAGATATTTGCTGTAATTCTTCTAAACTTTGGGTAAATTGTTGTCTGTAAAAATCAACTTCTTCTTCAGTTTCATAAATTATAGGTAGAAGAAATTGCTTTTCAAGCTTTAAGATTAAGTTATTTGGTAGTAACTGTGATGCTTCAGTAGCAAATGTGATCGCTTCTTGAGTACGCCCAAAGTCCCGTAATCCTAATGCTAAGAAAAAGTAAATTTCAGCAGATGTAGGATAAAGTTGTATTCCTTGTTGATAGGTTTTTATAGTTTCTTCATACTGATTCAAGCTTTTGTAACAATCAGCCAAAGCAATATAAAAATGTACATCTCCTGTTTGAGTCTCTAAAAATTGCTGATACTGCTCAATTGCTTCTTGGTATTGTCCTTTACGATAATAAGAATAGCCATAATACAAGGCAGCCTGAGCCGGAGCATTCTTTGCATCTAAGGCGACTCCCAAATTATGCAAAATATCAGGATCGCGCGGTTTTAAATGTAAAGCTTTTTCATAAGTTTCAACTGCTTCATCTACCTGATGCTGCTCCATCAAGACATTTCCCAGGTTAAGATAGCTACCAAAATGTTCTGGTTTAGCTGCGATCGCTTTTTTATAAGTTGCTTCAGCTTCCTCTATTTTTCCAGCTTTTAAGAAAATATTACCCAAGTTATTATAAGCATCAATCCATTCAGAATCGAGATTAATGGCTTCTTCATAAGCTTGTATGGCTTGCGGAATAGCACCAACTTTTTCCAGCACCAGACCGATATGATAATGATGCACTGCTCTTGATGGTTCCAGATCCAAAGCCTTTAACAGCGTGTCTAGTGCTAGCTGATAACGATTTGTGGCATAATATAAAGTCCCTAAATTGAGCAAAACGCCTGCTCGATTTTCATCCTGCTCTAATATTTCGTTATATATTTTTTCTGCTTCTTCATAGCAGCCATATTGATCTAACGCTAAGGCCTCTTTGTGTAAGCTATCTAATGTCTTTTTCTGCTTATTAAATTCAACTTGCCAATTATGTATAGCTTGTACAAATGTTTTGTTACAATGTTCTTTAATCTCTGAAAGTTCGTAATTATGGTTTCTGTTGCTATCCCAACTCAAGACATGAATACCATTCCAAAATGTAGAATCATTATCTTCTGGTGTGGGCAAATCTAGCAGCATTTGACATTGAGGATGAGCAGCCATAAAGTCCCAATTTGCTTGCTTAACTGCACTACCATTACTACTATTTACAATAATTAATGCTTGTTCTGCTAAAAGGTTTTTAACTAAAAGTAATCCTAATATCTGCGATCTGTAGTCATTAGCACCGGTATAAAAATAAACGCCAATTCTGGCATCATCTTTAAACTCTCTAAACTCAAATGAAAATTCTTCAAAATCTTGATCGCATATAAATACTTGCTCTTCTAAATTAAAAGTAGATAAATGTTGAAGTAATTTATCAAACTTTTCTCTAGCGATATCAGATTCATCAAATTTTTCTACTACATACGCTATTTTGTCTGGATGATCGAGAAGTGCTGCTATTGAAGTTGCAGTTTGAAAGGAGCCAACCTCACAGTAAATTTCGTTATGCTCCATGCACTTTACAGCAAAATTTAACAACTGCATTACATTTGCAGTAGTCATTCCTTGGATTTGTTCAAGTACCTGCTGAAACTGATTAGATTTAGGACGTATAGACTTTTGTCCCCAGTCGTAATACAAATCAGGCAATGTTTTACTAAATTTCTGATAGTCCATAATTCAAATTGAAATTCTGAATCAGTTTACTACAGGGTTTATTTCAAAAACTGGTATATTTCCTACTTGCACTGATTTACAGGAGTAAGCGTTTGCCTGCGATATTGCCTCTTGATTCTCCTTCAGTAAGATAATTCGAGCCTGAATGCGAGGTAACAGAGCCTCCCATTCACTTACACTTAGCTGTCCAATTAGAAAAATTTCTGGCTCATCGGTGACATCTAAATCCTCTTGCATGAGAAGATTCATAACACTATCAGATAAAACCAAACTTGCTTCATCCTCAGATAAGTTGCCAGTGTGGATCAGTAATGTTACTTGGTTTTTGTTAGGGTGATTCACCAAGCTACTTATGACATTTGCTAAATCTTGGTAGAGTGATTCTTCCGACTGTTCCCAGTCTGGGAAGATAATCAGGTTAATCTCTTTTAACTTAAGACCTTCTACTAAAGCGATTTCCTGCTGCTTTGAGAATGGTTCTTGAAAGGCAGATAGAAGCTGATCGAGGGCGTTTATTGGGAAAAGGTTGTGTTGATTGGAGTTTTTATTTAGTTCCTGTATAAGCTCAAGCACTAATGAAATTACATTGGAGGACTGACTAGATTTGATTCCTTCTCGCATTTGAGCGATCGCAGCATCTATGTCACCCGCAGACAACATTCGACGTGCTATGTTAAGAGCTTTGAACGCGCAATTCTCTCTAGCTTGGTTAGATAATTCAGCAGCAATTGTTGTTGGCAAATAAGATTCAGAGATTTCAATAGCTTTGCGGATATCAGCTATATTTGCACCAGACCTAATTAAACGAGATGATTCTGATGAGGAGTGCGAACGATAGCAAGCTAGTAATTCAGGCTCGTACCAAACTGAATAATGCGCTGCAATTCTTTTCCACATTTCCCAGTCAGCAGCGTAGTAAGCTTCTTGACTAAATCCGCCTAAATCTTCGTAAACTTCTCGTTTAACTACAATTGAAGGACACTCAATCCGTTGCATTACAGCAATGCGCTCTATCCAGTTTGAAATAACTCCCGGTGTTTCTCTTTCTAATGGTGATAAATATTGCTCAAATCCTTTTTCATCCATGTAGAAGTATCGACAAAATGCTGCTCCGATATTAGGTTCTTTCTCAACAGCCGCTTGCAAACGCTTATAAAATCCGAACTTAACTACATCATCCTGATGTAATATGTGAACCCAATGACCACGAGCGCGTTTAATACAGTCATTCCAACTACCAATTAAGCCAAGGTTTTTAGGCTGTCTGTAGAAAGAGATTTTACCTTGACCTATTTTCCTAACCAATTCTTCTGGATCATCTTGCGTAGAACAATCATCTACTACCTCAATCTGCATTAAATCAGAGCCAGGGTCTTGTTCTAGTACACTTCTTAAAGTTTGTTCTAAGTATTTTGTTCCGTTATATATTGGAATCATGACAGACCAGAGCGGTCTATGCACACCTTCCGATATATAATTGATAGCTGGATACTTAATGCGTCGTATTTCTGGTTTTCTTTGCTGACAGAGATGCAAGTCAGTCAAGCCAATTGCCAACGGACTGTTGTGCTGACGTAAGATATTCTCTGCCCAATGCACTTCCCTCTGGTTGTACAGCTTGGAGTGCAACTTAATGATTTTAGCCTTTTGAAGAGCTTGATTAGAGTGACTACTGTGAAGATTTTGTAGTCTCGAACCGCTAGCGTGCTGCCTATAGTAAAGGTATGCTTTCCCTAACCTGTACCCTTGCCATCCTTTTTCATAGGCTGAGATCCAAAATTCCCAGTCTTCCCATCCAAGCTCCATAACTTTTTTAAAACCATCGACTTGCTCATATATCTCTCTTCTGAACAAGGATGTAACAGATGCTTGATTAGAGTTCAAGAATCGCTCTGGAACAAAATCTCCGTTGCTTATCAAATCATGCTTAACGCCAAATAGTTGGATGTCTGTGTAGACAAAGCCAACACTAGAGTGTTCTATTAAAACTGATAATGTTTCAGAAAGAAAGTTGGGATGAATTTTATCATCAGCATCGACAAATAAAATATATTCGCCTAAAGATTTACTAAATCCTACGTTTCTAGCATTAATAACGCCATCATTCTGTTGTTCCAAAAGATGGATACTTTTATTTTTGTATAAGTTAATTAGCGCTCTTGCTACATCACTAGTATCATCTGGACTACCATCGTTAACGATAATACATTCCCAGTTTTCATAAGTCTGATTGATGATGCTCTCAACAGCTTCTCCAAGGAAGCTGGCATGATTGTAGGATGGGATGATAATAGAAATTAGTGGCTGTGTATCTGCGCGATACGGCAATGCGTTTAGTTCATAGCGCGAAATCGTCACAGGTACAGAGCTTGTAGGTATCACACCGCGCTGAAGTATGCCGTATTCATCCCAGATGCGATATGTTTCTTGCCCCGATATTTGTGAGGCGTGTTCTAAACCTTGTAAATTATCGTAGTATAACCCCAGAATTTGTGGCAGACGAATAATATTTTCCGTTTTGCCTATACGTAGCCAAAACTCGTAATCACCTGCACAGGAAAATTCTGACCGAAAATAGCCATATTTTTCGTGCAGCGAATTTCTCCACATTGGCTGCGATCCAATGATACAGCGTCTTTCAAGTTCAGTGTATGAAAAGGAAGGCCAGTTCCAGCGTTTATCAGCTTCCGTTGTAGTCCATGTATCATTGGCAACAGAGGTAATCAATTGATCAGCATAGACAAAAGCTGCTTTGGGATGTCCATCCAAGTAGTTAGCCATAACTTCAAGAGCGTCCGGGCGATGCCGATCATCAGTGTTGGCGTTGGTGATGTACTTTCCACAAGCAGCTTGAATACCACAATTCCAGGCAGTATAGAGTGTTTCACGCTCTAATGTGCGTATATAAAAAATATTCTGATATCTAGCCTGAAACTCCTGCACAATCGCCTGTTCATTCTGTTCGGAAGCGCTGTCAATAACTATGATTTCTAGCTCACCCTTTTTGTAAAGCGTCTGTTCCGTCAGATCCTGCAAGCAGCCTCGCATGAATTTTTCAGAATTATAGGTAGAGATAATCGCAGACACTTTAAATGTAGAGCGGCTAGGCTGTGACTTATCCATAGATGCTGACCTAGATTTTTCAATTCTTAATATGTGAAAACTTTGTTAAAAAGACACTGATCTAACCTAATCATTTTTAATAAGAATTAAAGTATTTTTAATAGGATATCTACCTAATTATTCATACTTAAGAAAGTACTCGCCCTTCTAATTGCAAGAGGAAGACCTAAGCTCAAGCCGATGAAGATTGGAACAACTCATGTACCCCTTAACAACAGCCTTACAAAAACAACTACGAAACAGGGTTAATTAGAAGCGATCGCTCTTACCAACCTGCTTCTTCACCTGAGCTAACAGCATCTTGTACTCCTGCTGACTAGGATTCAGCTTAACTAACTTTTCCAAAGGTTCAACCGCTCCCTTGGCATTCTTCATTTGTAGCCGCACTTCCACCAATCCCTTCAGTGCTACCTGATTCTCTGGCTCTCGCTGTAAAACCATTTTGTACCCTCGTTCTTGTGTTTGCAGTTGTGATTCTAAAGACGCTGCTGTATTAGTATTTTCTGTAGGTTTAATAGCGTTATTGATTGCTCCAATCGCTCCATAAGCTGTAGAGCCAAATAGAGAAATAATTGATACTATAGTGACAATTTTCTGAAATGATTTGCGAGACATAATATTATTCAGCCTCTGGAATT
Organism: Gloeocapsa sp. UFS-A4-WI-NPMV-4B04; assembly: GCA_019359535.1. Taxonomy (GTDB): domain Bacteria; phylum Cyanobacteriota; class Cyanobacteriia; order Cyanobacteriales; family Chroococcidiopsidaceae; genus JAHHHE01. The sequence continues at coordinate 17,799 of JAHHHE010000035.1, read as the reverse complement.
AATCACTGGGCATGAAGTAAAGGACTATGCTTAAACTACCCATTCATAGTTAGATAGCGATCGCCTCAACTCAACTTTCTTTGCAAAAACTATCTCAGTAGACACTTACAGTAGCCTTACACAACAAAACCACACAGAACATTGAACGTCACCTGTGCTGTGTGTCCAACCGAAATTTTACTGAGAACTTTAGGGTAATTTATGAATTAGAGTTAGTTGATTCCAGTAGATTTACGGTAGTAAACTCCAGTAGCTTATGAGCTACAGTTCTATCTCTCAGAATATTTAAAAGCTGAGAATTTGAGCGTGATCGTCTACGATTTCTGCCGAGAGCCACTTTTGCAGAAGTTCATCAGAAAATGTGGGTGAAACCCCCGTCTTAAAGACGGCTTTATATTTAAATTAACGTATCTCACAAAATAACTGCTATAATGTGAGATATGACGTAAAGCAGTTTCAAGTACCTATTCTATCCAACGCCTGAGCAGGAAACCTTGCTTCGGAGAACGATGGGATGTACTCGTCTGGTCTACAACCGCGCCCTCGCTGCTAGGACTGAGGCATGGTATGAACGGCAGGAGCGAGTCGAATATGTTGAAACTTCGGCAATGCTGACGGCTTGGAAAAAGCAAGACGACTTGCAGTTTCTCAATGAAGTGAGCTGTGTGCCTTTGCAGCAAGGGTTGAGACACTTGCAAAAAGCCTTTGCTAATTTTTGGACGGGACACGCTAAATATCCCAACTTTAAAAAGAAGCATCACGGTGGTAGTTGTGAGTTTACCAAGTCTGCTTTCAAGTGGAAGGATGGGCAAGTGTGGCTTGCCAAGTGTACTGAAGCATTGCCTATTCGTTGGAGCAGGCAGTTACCAAAGGGGTGTGAACCATCTACCATCACCGTCAAGCTGGATGCTTCTGGGCGTTTTCACGTTTCAATGCTAGTAGATACAGTTATTGAACCACTGCCAAAGTCTGATAAATCTATCGGCTTGGATGTGGGGATAACTAGCTTGATTACTACTAGCAATGGGGACAAAATCACCAACCCCAGACACTTTAAGCGGTTGCGCTCTAAGCTAAGAAGAGTCCAGAAATCGCTGTCTCGCTCTTCAAAAGGGTCTAATAACCGACACAAGCAAAGGCAAAAGTTAGCTCTTGTACATAGACAAATAGCCGATAGTCGTAAGGATTTTTTGCATAAGCTGACGACTCAACTGGTGCGTGAGAACCAAACGATAGTAGTTGAAGACTTGGCTATCAAGAACATGAAGAAGAATCACAAACTTGCCCAATCGATTCATGATGCTAGTTGGGGGGAACTTATCCGTCAACTTGCTTACAAATGTGAGTGGTATGGGCGAGAACTGATTAAAATCGACCGATGGTTTCCTAGTTCTAAAAGGTGTGGGAACTGTGGGCATATAGCAGACAAAATGGCGTTGAACATTCGAGAGTGGGACTGTCCTAAATGTGGGATTAACTATGACCGTGATCTCAACGCCGCACGAAATATTCTGGCTGCGGGACTCGCAGTTGCAGTCTGTGGAGCGAACGTAAGACCTGATAGCCATAAGGTTAAAGGGCAGTTGCGAAATACCCCTGAGCGTAGTCAAAGGGGAAAGAAACAGAAACCTAAGTCGTGAGTCTTAGGAATTCCCGACCGTTTACGGCGGGGAGGATGTCAACGCACTAATTTAGTCAGCCTGAAATGGGCAATTACCTCACTTTCTTGAGGCAACGCGATAACACCCAGTAACTTGCACACCAACTAGATGCTTTTATTTCGCACTCTTGTTCACCTTGGTCATTAACGCGAGTGTTCAACACCTCTAACTCTTTACCGCGACAAGTAACAGCCATCGCCCCTTTTGCTCCTGAGTAGTGGCAGCGATCGCCTACTCGAAAAACCTGCGGTTGTCTTGTCGGTGTTGTCGATGCTAGTTCGGATTGCTGGACTGATTGGGGTGCAATCGCGGTGACGGGTGCGGTGACGGATTCTGGTGACGGGTCAATAACCGCTTCAGGCAAGGGATCGAGCGTTAATGACGAGTCGCTGTCTATCTCCTGCTCATAATTGTGTTCAGCTTGCAACAGTAATTCGGGTTTGTGATTTTCATTAGAAGTTAAGGTTAACTCGTCACTTTTGCTGAAATCGCTCTCTAGTAAGGTTTCTGACCCGTCACCCGACTCGTCACCACCCGTCACCACCCGTTGCATCAGGTTGTAGTCATGAGTCGGGATATTACCGTCACTATCGGTTCGCAGCCTCAATCCTTTAATGAACTTGCCCGTCTTGGTGACTTTGCGCTCAGTCTCCCAACCCACAACGCTGCGGCATAACTCCAGCAAGTCTGGTGAAAAGTTCTTATTAGCCTTGGGTTGAGTACCTGACTGCTTACAGTGCAGACAGTAGGAGCCGTACAGTGTTTCAGGTAAGCTTCCTTCTAGACCCTCTTCCTTGTTACTGCCGATTGAAGTCTCAGCTAACACATCGTAAATCACCCAATCATTGATCCATGCCGCAATCGAATCAGTCCTGATCCGGTTTTCCCAAAATTCCAAAGTGCATTCTGGAATGTCTGCTAGACCCATCAGCACCTTAGTAACGTGGCTATCTGGAATAGATAGGACATGATTAGTGAAAGCGTCTAGCTCTGGGCTAAATTCAGCATTCAGGTCACGGCGCTGCCCTAGTGGGACGTTGCTATTACAAGGAATAGTAATTACCCGCCGTGCTATACGACTAGCAGCATCGCCTGTGAAGATGGGGATATTAGACAGCACCGCCACCATGCCGTCATAGCGGTATTGAAAGGCTTTCTTGCCTTTTTCTTCCGCCCGAATCCAATCGCCGCCAGTCAGGGACAAGAATTTCCCCAGTTTCCCAGTCTGCTTGTCTTCATCCCAAAACACTACTAACCGCTTTTTGTAGGCATTAGCAGAGTCAAAGCGGTTAGAACACCAATCATCCAGAGTGCCGCTATAAATGTTGTCAGACCCGATCAGTTCAGTCAGTAGCCGAGCAAACGTTCCCTTGCCAGATCCTGCCAGACCAATCAAGTGCAGGAATTTCTGAAGATCACCTCGCCCCTTAAGCACAGCATTACAGAAACACACCAGGATATCTTTAATTGCTGCCTTGCCATTAGAAAGGTGATCTAGGTATGCGTCGATGGTACTCCAGTCGGTAGCATTGGAGTCGTGGTTACGTGGTAGCTGCCAAGTCAGGCGATAGCCGGGGGAGTGATCTAGTAGGTTGCCAGTGGATACTTCCAAAACGCCGTTGATGAAGGGCAGTAACTCTTTAGGCGATCTCTCTTGCCACCGCCGCACGATTAGCAAGCGGCGTAGCGTCTTGACGACGTTGGTGAGATAGCTGTAAGAACCATAGCCAACGATATTTTTGCCGTCTAGAACCGTACCAACAATCGCCTCAAGGTATTCGTCAGTTTCCAGCGACCACATACCAGGAGAATCAGCACTGTAGCGCATCCAGCGACTAATTTCATTATTGAACGCTAGCTGGTCTTTGTACTGCTCAGCGATTTCATGGGCGACAACATCAGCTGGTGGTACTTTGCCCGTCCTGTGTGTTTCAGGAGCTTGAAACTGCTTTTCCCAAGCAGTGATATCGACAACCTTGCCCAATACCTTACGCTTAAACTGTTCGCCGCCGTAATTTTGGATGTAATCATCCATCCCTTTACCCTCTGCCACTGTCCAAAGTCCCGTTGCGCTATAAAGTGGGGCTTTAAACAGCTTAAGCTGGTGAGCTAATTTGTGTTGCGCTATTAAGACATTCTTATTGTCGGCACAGTCGGCATCAAGAGCAAAGATGAATCCGAAACCAGCACGAGCGTAGCATTCTAAAGTCTTCACTAAATAGCGCTTACCTTGTGGATCAGCATCCTTTGATGTTAACCCCATCTCGACACCTAACAGGGCGATAGTGGGGATGCCATTGGCGCAACCAGCGATCGCCTTAAAAAATCCCTCGGTGAGAACTAAGCAGGGATGCCCCTCAATCTTGTAGGCTATCTTCTTAAGTGTTTCAATATCATCCCAATAGTGGGGGTTAGTTGGATGCGTGGGCAGCATAGCGTCATACTCTCCCAACGGGGAACGATACTTGGCTGCTTTCTTATCACCCTCTTTCTTCCAAGGTTTATCGGGCTTGTATTGACTTTGGTGGTTACGGCCCTTGAGCCAGATGCCGTCTGAAAACGCTATGTACCCCAAATATTGGGTGGCATAGTTCGCTATGACTGACAAGCAGTTGGCTAAAACCCACTGAGGATTTAAGCCCCGTTTCTCGGTGCATTCCTTGTAGTGCCGTGCCGTCAGCTGCGAAGCTTCAGGGGCGACTTGTACTTTTGCGACTTCAGATTGATTTTCTTGTTCTTTTAGCATTTCTCAACTCCTTCGCCGGAGCCGAGAACCAAGCCTGAGTATGCGATCGCTTTATGCACTGCGATCGAAGGCGATCGCCTAACAGCCAGGGGAGGATAACTTTTTTCGCAAAAATAGCAAAAATCAAGTTATGCTGAAGAAAATTTATTTTTTTGCACTGGCTGTCAGTGTTGGGCGAAAGTTTGCTGCTTATGTTCCCGACTCTGACTTTTTTTGTTTACTAAGGTTTACAACGACTCACGAAATAAACAAGCGTCAGCTAACCGAACAGGTATACTGGCGCTTTCTGTTTGATCTGAACTGAAGGCGAGAGAGGCGAATATTTGCAGCCCCTGAGAAATCTGCATAACGAAGTCCTTATGGCGTTGATACGGTATACCACGCTACTAATTAACTTGGAACGAAAAACCGAGTTGTTAAAAGCATAAACCCGAAATAGCCGAGTTTGTCAAGCTTATCGCTTGCAAGTTGATTTTTTGCTAAAAAACAACCGCTTCATCACGTTTTCGCGTTAATTTTTTAAAAAAATCGCTGCTTGGAAAAGGAATTAAAGCAAGCCTACTCATCCCCCTTTAGTTCTGCAATAAACCGATCCAAAGCTTCCTTGATGCGCTCTTTACTTTCCGAGCGTTTAACCACCCGCCAGCTACTCAGAACGCGATCGCGTATTGCCTCTAAGTCTTGTTGTTGCTGTGTCTGTTGCCCGAAAGATTGCAACTGCTCTCTCAGGCTACTAACTCCCCCGAATCGAGTTCCTGTTTAGCCAATGCTTGTTCAATCTTTTGATCAACTATCTCTGCTAGACGGCGTACTAGCCTTTCTTCTAGCCGTCCTTCTAATTCTGACAAAGCTTCTGGGCTAGAAATGCTTTCTGGATCTTGCCCTAAAGTCCTCTTGAGAGCGTTCACCACAAACTGATTGATGCTGATGTCTTGTTCTTTAGCGTCAGCCTTGATCGCCTCGTACAAGTCTCTGTGTTTGTCAAACCGCAGGTTTAACTGGATGCGTTCAGTCATTGCTTTTGTTCTAGCTTTACACTAGCCATCCTACTAGCTAAAAGGCAGTCGTACTAGACATAAGCAATAGTTATTAACTAGACATATTTGATCAGGAATACTAGCGCTAATTTACTAGACAATATACTAGGCATTTGCTAGTATATAAGTGGGTTGAAAAAGCATCTCTACACGCTAACTACCTGCACCGACCGCCACAGATTAAGGATGCGTGAAAAATGCAAGAGTTACTAACCGCTTCAGTCGAACTAATCGTTTTTGTTTTCAGCGTCGCATTCCTACTTGATTTAGCAATCGTACTCAATAACTGCTGGATAGCATCAGCAAATAAGTTATCTTCCCCTTACCAATCAGAAGCATCAACCGCCAAGCCACATCTGCAACCAGAAAATATTGCGATCGCATCTATGTTACCTGACCCCTGGATGCTGCCATTAGATGAAGTAGCTGAAATAGCCACACATAAACGCTGTTCAGCAAGCAAATCAAAGCCTTTACTACTCTTACCACAATCGGATGTAGTAACTACAAGCTCATTACAACTTAACGCCGAACCAACCCTAGACGAGCTTTTCTCAGGCATTGATATCGACAAGTTGCAAATAAGACTAGCCAGGAAGATTGCTAAAGAATTAGGCATTTCCCAAAAAGTTAACGGGCGCGACCAAAAACTCTCTTGGCTCAGAGCGCGGATTAAAGCGAAATTACAGCACCCTCAAGAACTGCCTACAACAGCAATTGTAGCAGTCCGAGATTTATTAGCCAGCTAGCCACCATCTACCAAGGGGATGCGGATTTTGTATCCCCTGCACTAATCCACCATTACCATTACCCCTCAGAAAAATGGACTCACCACTCATCAACGTTACTCCTATGTCTGCAACCGAAGCGCGGGAGTGTACCAATGCCATCAAAGGGAACCTGGAATCACTACGCCTGATGTTACTCGAACTGTATCGACGCAAAGGCTGGTTAGCGCTAGAGTACGCTAATTGGGAAGATTGCGCTGTTGCCGAATTTGGCAAATCTCGCGCTTATACCTTTCGATTACTAGCCGCAGCCCAAGTAGAAGAAAATCTAGCGGATGCCGTCGAGTCTACAATTGTAGACTTGGATGATATTCCTGTGAGTCATTTAACCGAATTGGCTAAACTGCCACTAGAACAGCAAGCACAGGGATTGCTTAAGGCAGAACAGATTGCCCAGGAGCAGGGGAAGAAGCGTAACGCCAACCATATCGCCCAGGCAGTACAAGAAATTAAGCAGCCGCTTATTAATGCTGTTGAGGATACCACCATGCAGCAGCCTCCGTCGGAGCCAAAGCACTCGGCTGATGCGGCTAATGAGTCAGAGCCGAGCGATAATGTGCAAAACCTGAGCAATGAGCAGATAGCCTTAGTGCTGCAAGCGATCGGACAGCAATCATCTAAAAGAGATGTTTTACATAGTCAGCCTAATACTGAATTGAAGCAGATGCTTAAGAAGGCTAAACAGATTATTAAGAACGTTAAGCTGGAATTGAATCAACGCCGCTACACAAATAACTAGACTTAAAAGCGTCTTGGTACTAGCATCGTTAAAAGACGCTTTATCTAGCATGAATGTATCTCAACACCATGTCAGACAAAGATTTATCCAAAAACAAAGAGCGAGTTTCGATTGTGGTCAATGTGCCACAAGTTAAGCCTTACGAGCGCATAGTAACTTCACGCCCCGTTACCTTCACTTGCCAATACTGCCAACAGACTATGACCCAAGAACGGATGCCATCACCAACGCCCTTGTACTGTAGTGAGCGCTGCCGACTAGATGCTGCTGCTACTCGCAAGCGGGCATCACGGGCAACTACTGGTAAGAACAAGGGTAAACGTGGCAGACCTAAGAAGATTGATGTTTGAGCCAGTCATAGCGAAGCGGTGCTGACAGCGTAGATCAACTTGATTGCTTATAGATAATCTTTCTGGCTGTCGGCAATGACTGGCTTGGGGAGAGTCCTGAGAGGGGATACCTCTCTCGCGCAGTTTTGGGGTTTGTAGCAAGTACATACCCCTTATAAGTTTTTTCGATTTATTGAGAGGTGTTTAAAGTCGTTAGACAGTATAAGGCTAGCGGTTACCTAAATATTGATAGTGAATTAGCTATCTGCTCTTAGGAATCTTATAGTCATCCACAAAATCGAAAACCTTATGAAACTTTTGCCACAAACACTCGTACTTGCTATTTCAGGACTTACAGTAGTTGTCTCTATGGCTATATATAACCGCTTTGATGGGCTTCTTCATATAAAACTGGGTTCGGATGGAGGTGAAGTCATTATCGACGGTCGTCAAAGCAAAAGCGAAGCTCCGCCTTCACTTGATAGATAAAGTTTCTGGTGTCAGTCATCAACTGGCAGCAGGAGAGTCCAGAGGGGGTTGTACCCCCTCAACTATACTTGCATCCGTGTGATCGCGTTTAGTTGCTATATGTTGCAATCTGTAAACATAACTATAGTGACTGACAATCTGTTACATCTTTAAAATAGAGCAACGCCCGACACTCCCAGACAGTTCCGATGACGACTACCACCGAGCAGACCCCCAAAACTGAAACCACCGAGCTAATTCGACCGCCTGACATTGCATTGTAGTATCGGGCTATTGGTCTGCTGTGGGGCAAGTATGTTCCAGATGAAGGTGAACTGACATTAGGGACGTTGCACACCACTGACGGCACTCAGATCCAAGCTGTCATTCTGGGCAAGCTTTTGGGGCTAGTAAAAAGCCGCATTGATTTATCTAAAGAACATTTATGGATCTGCTACCCCCGCACCTTGGGCATTAATCGCAGAATTCTCGCTCACACTAGGCGATGGCTCCACTGTGCAGGTTAAGTTTATCCCTGAAGGGCTAACCCATCGGTTTGAGTTTAAAGGAGCCGTTTCGCAAACAGGGTACTACTGCGAATTCATGCCTGCCCAAACAGCGCAGACTTACCCCAGTCCTAAAGAATGCGCTCAGGCAATAGCAAATAAAATTCACGCTCGATGGATGAAGATTAAGGCAAAAGACCAAGCCTACAAACACGGCATAGCGCCTGGTGATACTGTGCGCGTGTTGTTGGGCAAGGGCAAACACTCAGACAAAATTACAACAGCTACGAGTGTTACTGCAAAAGAGATAGTTACACCCCTTGGTGCATTCAAGCCTAGCGCCCCGGTCAAATACATTGACCGCACTGCTGAGATGAAGGCATTGGGCATTGTTCCAGGTGTAATCGTTGAAGCTAGCGATGGGACACAAGCCAAAGTGATTTGTACATTTGGGGATGGTCGCGTGTTAGCGTCGGGGCGGTACTACAACTATTTAGAATTGACGGTATTAGAGTCGGAGTCGGCAGAAGCGGAGGAAAGCGCGATCGCTACCTCAGTTGAAGCGATGTTGCCTGAGATTTTGGCTAATGATTGCGAACCCCTAACCCAGACATCAGATTTAATCAATGGCGAGGTAGAACAGGAACAGCTTGCCTACTTCATGCAAGCGCTTGAGGAAGCCCAAGCAGAGATAAAGCAGCTAAAAGATGAGCGCGATGCCCTGGAAACAGAATGCCTTGCCCTCCATGCCCAAAACGGCGACTTAAACAACGAAATTGCCCATCTCTTGGGTGATCTAGCAGCATTCAAGCAGCAGAGTTGTTAAGAGGGAAGTATTGATGTCGTCGGTTTTGTTGTATTGACATTGTATACACAAAGATGCCATATTTGGAGTGTACGTTATTAACTGCGCTCGCAGTGTTAAAGCTGCTGTAAGCGTTCGTGTGCAATTCGTCATTAATAGGGTTATTACTGTGTCCGTGCAGCAAACAGAGCCAGTCAATCAGATCCGTGACGTTACGATCAACGTTCGGGCAAAACAGAGTCAACGGGATCTCATTGACCATGCAGCCCAGGTACAAGGCAAGAGTCGCTCAGAATTTATCCTGGAGACAGCCTGCCAAGAGGCAAAAGCAGTGTTGCTCGACCGCCGATTCTTTGGTTTGGACGAGCAGAAATTTAATCAATTTATAGCTCGGCTCGATGCCCCACCAGCAGAGAATGAGAAACTACGCGCATTACTAACTAGACCAGCTCCGTGGGATTAGAACAAGATCGGGAAAAGCCACGTCCTCCTGAGCCACTTTCTCCAACACATAAATTGGAAGACTTTGACTCAGGCAACGCTGAACTCGATGACTGGTTGAAGCGTCGCGCCCTCAAGAACGAGCAAGGCGGCGCTTCTCGAACTTATGTAGTCTGCATTGGACAGAAGATAGTCGCCTACTACTGTCTTGCCGTTGGTGGGGTAGCGAACATCTCTGCGCCTGGACGAGTTAGACGTAATATGCCTGACCCCATCCCCGTTATGGTCATTGGGCGGCTTGCGGTCGCTAGCGAGTGTCAGGGTCAGGGATTTGGTCGCGCTCTTGTGCGTGATGCTGTTCTTCGCACGTTGCAGGCAGCAGAAATCGCGGGCATACGGGCTATCCTCGTACATGCCATCTCAGAAGAAGCTCTTCAGTTCTACTTTAAGTGTGGTTTCACCGCTTCGCCTATCGAACCGATGACCCTAATGGTGACAGCAGGGCAAACGCATCTAATTTTTGTTAATTTGTATTGACAAATAGTTACTCATGGGGGTTGAGTGCCATTTGACCAACTCTTGTCAGCGAGAATATCAGGGTCCTAACTTGATGAGTATAAGTAGAATGTGACTAATAATTTTTGGTTAACAAAGACGTAAAAATATTTTGATACACTTCTAATAACTTCTATAATTTTTAGAGAGAAATATCAAATATTTTTTAGTTATTATTAATGAAGTTAAGAGCTAAATCGACAATCAAGCAGCACTTTGCAGCTATTAAAGACCCTAGAGTAGAGAGAAGTAAGCGACATTTATTAATTGATATTATTACATTAACTCTCTGTGCTGTAGTTGGCGGAGCCGAAACTTGGGAGGATATTGAACTTTACGGAAAGTGTAAATATAAATGGTTCAAGAAATTTCTTAAGCTCCCGAATGGGATTCCTTCTCATGATACAATGAAATCGAGTTTTTGCTCGACTCGATCCAGAACAGTTACAAAAATGTTTTCTCAATTGGGTCAAATCGATTAGTTCTTTAATTGAAGGAGAAATTATTGCTATTGATGGCAAAACTTTACGACATTCTTATGATAAAAGTAACAACCAAAAAGCAATAGTAATGGTTAGTGCTTGGGCGCAGCAACAGGGATTAGTGTTAGGGCAAAGAAAAGTCGAAGGTAAATCGAATGAAATAACTGCTATTCCCGACCTCTTAAAAGTTTTATATCTTAAAGGGGCTATTGTTACTATCGATGCTATTGGTTGTCAAAAAGAAATTGTGTCAACTATTATCGGGAAAGAAGCTAATTATCTAATCACTGTTAAGAAGAATCAACGTTTATTATATGACGAAATAGAAGCTTTATTCAAACAGGCTTTGAAACCAGATTGGGCAGGAGGTGAACATAGTCAATGCAAGCTAAAACAAGCAGAGCATGGTCGTCAAGAAACCCGCTTTTATCGCAGCTTAACCAATCTAGGTCGAGCGCTGGTTGCTCAAGAAAATTGGTGCCAGATTACTTCGTTAGGAATGGCAGAATATATGCGAGTTGAGAAAAATGGTAGAACAACAATTGAACGAAGATACTATATTAGCAGTCTCAGCTTATCTGCCAAAGAATTCTCTCGCATTATTCGCGGACATTGGAGTATTGAAAATCAATTACATTGGGTTTTAGATGTTGCTTTTCATGAAGATAGTTCAAAAGTCAGAAAAGATAACGCCCCAGAAAATTTGGCGATTATTAGACATATTGCTCTTAATTTATTAAAGCAAGATTGCCGAGAAAAACGAAGTATTAGAAGTAAACGAAATCGCGCTGGATGGGATAATGATTATCTACTCTCTCTGATAATAAATTCCTGATTTTACTTGTTAATCCTGTCAACCTTAATAGCCTTAAATAACCCAATCTTTTCAACTTTATTGTTGATGAAAGAGAAGTTGTCCTTCTTGAAATTAATGGCTCCGCTCTCTTTAGTCAAGTTGTTTGCCCTGCAAGTACCTTCATCTTAATTTTGAACAATTTTAAACTCTTCAAACTCTTTATATATCTTCTTTCTGAAAATTAGATGCGTTTGCCCTGATGGTGACAGTTGCTGATGCTGTAAGTGCACTTGAAACCTACCATGGATCGAAACCAAATTGAGCAGCCAACCCTAGCTATGGGATCTTTGATTGAACGCATTTAAATAATCTAGAACGCTTACTCAAAGCAGCCTCAATCAATTTACTGAAACAGTCGCTAGGACTCAATCAATTCGTCTTCCAAAGCTCAATCTTCCGTCTCAAAAGTAATTAATTTCAGGTGATCAGGATTTGCGATTAACTCTTTAGCCAATAAATAACCAGAAATAGTCCAAGTTTGATATTTCCGTGCTTCTTTGCCAATCAGACGACCATCTGGCCCATCGTAGTATTCTGGCCAATGATCTTCTACCAGTCGTCGTTCTGCAATAGCGATCGCATGGTGAGCTAATTCGCCTCTATCCATTTTTTTAGCAGCTGCCGTTAGCATCCAAAGTAAGACGGGCCAACTTCCACCGTTGTGATACGACCAAGGGCGATTTTTAGGATCGGCTCCAGTGACAATTCTCCACTCTACGTCTTCCAAAGCTGGATAACACAATTTCATGGGCATATGACTAATCAAGTCACTCCACCGCAGCTCAATCAAATTCAAAATCTTGTGTGACTGTTGTTCATCTGCTAGAGAAGAAATAATCGCCATCAAGTTACCCAAAGCAAAAAAGCGGCAGTCCAGTTGCGAGGGACCTAAGTTGCCAGCTAGATAACCACCTGCTTCTGGTAGCCATTTCGCAAGCCGATAGAACGGAATTGAGTCAGAATAAATGTTGAAATGATTGAGGACTTCTTCTCCATACTCCTCAACCTGAAAACGGTAAATCACATTTAATCGCTCTGAGTCTAACCAATAATCTTCTCGAAGTTGCTTGAGCAAAGGACCTAAGCGCTTATGTACCGCTTGAATAATGTTTTGATTTTCTTTGTTGGGAGTAAGAAGTTCGATGCTGGCTTTTAGAGCCGCATAGAACAACGATTGAATATCTAAGGGATGTCCATATAATCCCATGCGGCGATCAATCATACTGGCTCCATCGGGAACCAGCACCATTGGATACATATCAAACCGAGTGACCAGACAAAGTTCTAGGCTAACTCGGATACCCTCTTGAAAATCGTTTCGCTCAACAAGAGCAGTATCTCCAGTTGAAATAACATAGGCGCGTAACAAAATAATCCACCATAGACAAGCATCAGCTGGTGCAACTCGACCGATCGCGTGGTTACCAAAGTCAGCCTTTAAATATTCCCGCCCATTGATAGACTCAATTTTGAAGCTAGCTGGCATTAAACCGCGACTGGGTTTAAAGCTATCTAACTGTCCTGTTTTCGGCTGTAATTTCAGGGTTTCTTCTAAAAAATTGCGAACAATGTTGGTTCTGCCTTTAATTAAAAAAACGAGTGCTGAGGAAATAAAATCTCGCAGAAAACATTGATCGTAGTTCAGCGCTGCAATATCTGGATCACAGGCGGCTATTGTTCCGATGGGTCGTCCTTGATAATAAATAATTGACTTTTCTAGTGCTTCCCACGCTTGCTCTTCTACTATTGAAGATCTCTCGCTCAACCCTCTGTCCTCTCTAACTAGCAGATTGAAAAAATAAATATTTATAAGAAGGTAGGTTGAAAACTCTGCGACTTTAGTCCAGAGATGAAAACCACTACGCAGACTTTAGTCTGCCTTAAAAAATCAATCCCGTTGCTGTTCAATATATCGTTTTACCGGAAAATTGGGTTTAAACAACTTTTCGTACTCCCTAGCAGATTCATCTGCTGGACGACCGCTCAAACTTAACCTTGTTTGCGCGGAATTCCCCGTCCTCGCTTTGAGCAGGGCGGGGATGGATAGCGGTTATTTTCACTTCCATTGAGGGAGATGAAAGTAACAATTTACCGTCAGCATCTGGTATAGTAGAACTATGCTGACACTGAATTACACCTACAGAATCTACCCTGATCCCGCACAACAGTCGCTCATCCAAGATTGGCTGGAAACCTGTCGCCAGGTCTACAATTACTCTTTGCGCGAGATGAAAGATTGGCTGGCGAGTCGGAAGAGTTTGATAGATAGGTGTTCTTTGGAGAAGGAATACATCATTCCGGCTATAGTGCCTTTTCCTTCGTATCAGCGTCAGCAAGATGCGTTGCCTAAAGCTAAGAAAAAGTTTCCCAGGCTTGCTGAAATACATTCTCAGGTATTGCAAACAACCGTGAGGCGATTGCATGACACTTGGGAGAACTTTCAAAAACGTTCGTTTGGATTTCCCAGATTCAAAAAGCTTGGGCAGTTCAAATCGTTTGTGTTTCCACAGTTCAAGACAAATCCTGTCACTAATTTTCAAATAAAACTTCCTAAGATTGGGGATGTTGCAATAAGATTGCACCGCCCAATCCCCGATGGTTTTATTGTCAAACAGGTAAGGGTGTTGTCGAAAGCTCGTTTTACTCAATGGTATGTAGTCATTACTATTGAATCTGATGTGTCTGTCCCAAAAGCTCCAGCGCATGGCAGAGCGATTGGTATTGACTTGGGACTTGAGCGGTTCTTGACAGCTAGCGATAACTCCAGTGTTGAACGTCCAAAGTTCTTGAAGTCTCTGCAAAGTCGGCTGAAAGTGCTGCAACGCAGAACCTCTAGAAAGAAGAGACATTCTTTGAACTGGGAAAAAGCTCAAATCAAAGTAGCTAAACTGCATCATCATATTGCAAACACACGCATTGACTTTCACCTGAAGACGGCTCACAGCCTTTGTGAGCAGGCGCAAACCATATTTGCTGAAGACCTAAACCCCGTCGGACTCAACCGAGGAATGCTCAAAAAGGAGTGCGTTGACGCATCCTTTGGACAGTTCCTCTCGTTGTTGGAGTGGGTGTGCTGGAAGCGTGGGGCTTACTTCAGTAAAGTTAGCCCCTACGGCACTAGTCAGACCTGTCCAAAGTGCAAGGTTCATGTGAGTAAACCTTTGAGTCAAAGAGAGCATTTGTGTCCTGAGTGTGGATATCAAACTTCTAGAGATCATGCTGCTGCAGAAATGGTGTTCTTGAGAGGATTAGAAAATTTAGTACCCAAGGACTTTGGGGAATGGAAACTGCCTAGTAATACCGTACTGTCGGGGGCGATGAGCCTAGATAAGTGGTTATCCAGGAATGCTCAAATGTGAATTTGAGCAGCCCCATCCTCGCATTTTATGCAGGGTGGGGAGATGTCACTACTGTTTCACCTTGCCCAAAGGTATCTGCTACAACTTGACGCTGATGAATCACCGATTTTAAGGTAGGCAATCCTGACTTACTCAACAACCGAGCAGCTTCCGTTTTTAGCTTCAACGGCAAGAATCCCCGCCCTATGAAACGAGGGAAGCAATGTTTCTTATCTTCGGGATGAATTGCCGACCGGATCTTCAACATCAACTGGGGAGTCTTGCTCTCGGACGTAACGCTTCAACTCCTCTACTGTGACACCTCCACAGCTAGCAATGAAGTACGCACTATGCCAGAAAACAGGCTTTCGATAAAATTTCTGCACCTCAGTCACAAACTCCTTACGGATATAGATTGAGCTTACAGTTTTGAGATTGTTTACAAACTTTGATAACTGCATCTGCGGGTAGAAACTGAATAACAAATGCACATGATCTGACTCCCCGTCGAATTCAACTATCTCGCATCCCCACTTACGGCATAACTCCTCAAATATCTCATTGAGTCGTATCAGCATAGGTGCAGTGATTACCTTTCTCCGATATTTTGTTGTAAGCACTAGATGAGCTTTAAGGTCGGATACTGCCCTAGAGTGAGATTTATAAGCCATTTACATTTTAAGCACTGCATGATAAGATTATTGCATGAATATAGCCCACCAGTACAAATTAAGACCGACAAAACAGCAAGTTATTGAGATTGAGCGCTGGCTATCAATGTGCTGCGCCCAATATAATTACCTGTTGGCAGATCGGTTTGACTGGTGGGAACGTAATCGAACGCAAGTTAATGCGTGTCCTCTCGTCTGTCATTTGCCAGAATTACGGGACAATCCAGACTATTACTCTCAAAAGAAGACTTTACCCAGATTAAAAACAACTCATCCTTGGTACGGCGAGGTTTATTCGCAGGTACTTCAAGATGTGGTGAAACGAGTAAAAATTACTTTTGATAGATTTCTTAAAGGAGACAGTAACGGTCTTCGTAGTGGTAGACCTCGTTTTAAGCAGCGTAATAGATATCGTACTTTTCTTTATCCTCAGATAAAGAATGACTGTTTGCAGGATAATTTGATTAACTTACCGATGTTTGGGAAAGTTAAAGTTATTTTGCATAGACCTCTTCCTGATGGGTTTAAAATCAAGACGGTTTCTATTACCAGAAAAGCTGATGGTTATTATGCGACTTTAAGTTTGGAAGATGATACAGTACCAACAATTAAACCTGACTTTAGTCCCGAATCAATAACTGGAATTGATGTCGGATTGAAAGAGTTTTTAACAACTGCCCAGAATGAAACCGTTGCTATACCTCAGCATTACCGTAAAGCTCAAAAACGCTTAAAAGTAATTCAAAAGCGAGTATCGCGTCGAAAGCAAGGCAGTAGTCGTAGACTTAAGGCGATTAAACAATTAGGATTGCAACATAAAAAAGTTGCAGATAAACGCCGTAATTTTCACTTTAAAACTGCTAACAATCTACTCAAAAAATATGACGTAATTGCTCACGAAGATTTAAACGTTAAAGGTTTGGCTCGGACAAATAAGGCAAAGTCGATTCATGATGCTGGCTGGTCAAACTTCCTATCAATATTACAAACCAAAGCCGAAAATGCTGGGTTATTAACTGTTGCAGTAAGCGCCTATAATACTAGCCAAAATTGTTCTGCTTGCGGTATCAAAGTCTCCAAAGAATTGTCAGAACGTTGGCATAGTTGCGTCTGCGGCTGTAGTTTTGATCGTGATCATAACGCCGCGATAAATATAATGAATAGAGCGGTAGGGCATTCCGTTCTTAAAGCCAAGATCCTCCGAAGCGATAGCTGGATTGTCTTGGAAGCCCACGCTCTCACATCAAAAGGTGGAGCGCTGGGAGATGTCACTCTTGTCCCTTTTACTGCCCGATAGTCCTGCTAAATCCTGAAGAAAACCGCACCTTGTTTGAATTGAGAACAGCAACCACTGTGCCGCAACGCGTCAAAGACCGGGCTGAAGCTCTACGCTTGAGTGGGCACGGATGGTATGTTGAGAAGATTGCTGCTTACCTCAACTGGGCTCCCCAAACGGTGCGGGAGACAATTCATCGCTGGAATAGCTTTGGGTTGGGAGGACTGTGGGAGGCCCAAGGGCGGGGAGGGAAACCCAGGGGGCAGGAGGCCGACATTGCTTACCTGGAGCAATGTTTAGAGCAGGAACCACCTACCTATAATAGTCAGCAACTGGCGCAAAAACTAGAGCGTGATCGCCAAGTCAAACTGAGTTCCGACCGCATCAGACGGGTACTCAAAAAAAAAAGGGGGATGATCTGGAAGCGGACTTGTCAGAGTTATAAAACTAAGCAAGAGCCCCAACAGCGACAAATTAAGCAAGCTGACTATTAGATGTTGGGATTGGCAGCAGCAGCAGGAGAGATTGAACTTAAATATCTGGATAAGTCAGGCTTCTGTATGTGGAGCCCGGTGAGTTATACGTACTTCCCGCGTGGGCAGCAGAAACGGCTAGAACAAACTCGGCGCCGAGGTCAGAGACTGAGTATTTTGGGGCTAATTCAACCTTTAATTAGTTTTACTTATAGTTTAGTGATTGGTTCATTTACGAGCGAGTCCTATACAAAAATGATGGAACAGCAGGCACAGCTTGCATCGAGACACTTAGCCGCCACTGGATGCATTACTGTTGTTGTTCAAGACAATGGCCCGATTCATACTAGTTCCGTGGTACAGCAGCGATGGTCTGAGTGGGAAAACAAAGGACTCTACATCTTCTTTTTGCCCAAATACTGTTCCGAGATGAACCCGATTGAGTTGGAGTGGCAGCACCTCAAAGCTGATGAACTAACCGGACAGATGTTTGATGATGAGTTATATCAAGTCGGGTTGAATAACCATACTAAACTACAGCCCCTACCTCTGGCCACCAATGGTAAAAAGTTAACCCTTGAATCAACGGCTGTTGTTTGAGTAACCGGCGACATCTTTGAGCGACTAA
>JAHHHE010000034.1 GCA_019359535.1 Gloeocapsa sp. UFS-A4-WI-NPMV-4B04 | reverse complement strand
AATCCTTGAAGCATAAGCTCTGAAAGCCTTGTAGAATCGTTTAAAAAACTGTCTGGAGTATTGAAACTATGTATTTTCACTTTAATTGGTCACCTTCTTTATGGCAACATTCATGCCAAATGACCCACTAGATGTAGCCTTATGACTTGCATCCCCGACAGAACCTCTCTCCAGGCATCTTTTTATACTCCACCTGATCTCCCACGGCAGGAGTCGAGCAGTAATAAAATACTGTCATCCTTCTTACGATTAGATTTTTACCCAGATATCGTGTTCTAGCTAAAAGCCACAAACTCTTACCGGCAACGCCCTAACCTGAATTGTCAATGGTAATGAACATTTCCCAAATTATGGAGGTCCCGATTTCTCTGACTTTCACTCACAGTTGGTAGGCTGCTTTAACCAAGTATATTATAGCACAAATAAAAGATTGAGTTGCCAAAATATTCTCCGCAATTCATTCCCTCCCTAACTAAGAGTTGAGAAAGGGGAAGTCTTGCGGTTGAAGTTAGACCTGATAGCTAACAACAAGTTGATCTTGTGTAACTCTAGTTCTTTAACTTATCTCGCCATTAAAGTTAAAAAAGGACACCTATGGGCAACTACTCCTCGATCAGAACTTCCAGAACTTCTAATTGGTTCAAATCGGGCAGTGCCACCAACTCTTTTTCCACTTCTTTGACTGCTGTAGGTATCCGTAAAGGTTGGGGTTGCTCTATCCAGCAACTTGCTATCGGCAGAGTTTGTTCTAAATCTTCCATTGGTCGCGGAATCACCATCACCGCGTTCAACTCGCCAATTCGTTCCGCTTCATGCATTCCTGCTTCTATAGCCATGGCTACATCTGCCACTGCGCCGCGAATAATAGCAGTACACAAACCTGAGCCAATAATTTCATGCGCTGAGAGTTGGACATCTGCCGCCTTCAACATAGCATCGGCGGCTCCTACCATAGCCGGAAATCCTCGCGTTTCTAATAAGCCGATCGCTTGCTTGCTTAAGCGGCTTTCTCCTTGCCTTTGAGTAAGTTGAGCCAAGCGCATCCCGATTGGTAGCACTACTTCTAGGTTGGCTAAAGGTCGAGCAATGACTGAAGTTGCAATTAATTCACCATATTCTGTAGCAGCTCTCGCACCAGCATCTACCGCCAAGCGGACATCAGAGATCCCACCCCGCACAATGGCTGTACAATGACCACTACCAATTTTTTCATATCCAACTAAAGTTACTCCAGATGTTTTTAACATCGCGTCCGCAGTGCCGACAATCGCCGGAAAACTACGAGTTGATACTAAACCGAGTGCCTTATCTCTAAAGTCCTCTGAGCTTCGCGTTTGTCCCTCCATGTTAGACCTCGACTATATAGATGCTTTGCTAACCTAACTACTGTTAGAAGACTGATCGTCTTGGAGCGGGCGGTTTAAAGCTTGCCTATGCGGCAACAACGTTGATAACAGTCGGTTCAGGCTAGCCTGCCCATAGACTTGAGTAACAGATGCTTCCGAGGCTTCAGGCGCTTGCTGATTTGAAACTGACTCATCAGGAGTTGGTGGGGAGTCTGATGGTTCAGACACCTGATGATTTGACGAGGACTCAAAGACCGGAGTGGTAGTGGACTCTAATCTTTGAGTTTCAGCAACTTGACGACTGGGGTCTCCGATTAAAGAACCAGGCGGCACAACTTTTCCTGCTCCAACAGAGCTATTCAAAATTGTCGTCATTGAACCAATGCAGGCACTAGCTTCAATTTTACCCTTCCCAACTATCAGAACTCCTGTACCAATGTTTGCTCCTTCCTCAACCTCAAGGATACCTGCGTGGGCATGGAGAATTGCTCCCATTCCAATACAGACTCCTGAAGCAATTATAATCTGACTCTCTGGATCTGCTTGGAGGAGAACACCGGGCGCGATCGCAGCACTGGGGTCAATAGTTACATTGCCACTAACATAAAATTGAGAGTTGCTAATGGGGTGCAGTGGCGGCAAATACATCGGAATTGAGCACCTCTAAGGTTGGAAAGTAATAGATTTAACAATGTGACGGCCCCTGCAATAGTCTTAACAAAGTTCTTATTTACCAGGTCGTTGAATAATCAGTTCCAGAACTCTACGCTTGACTTTGGGATCAACAGCAACTAGGCGTACATATGACCCGGCGTGTTCATCCAAAATTGCTTCAAGAGCTGCTATGACCTGCGATTCTCCGCTTGCCTGAATCGCACCGCCACTGTTCCAAGAGCCGATTTTGAACCTGCGCTCATCTGCGTACTCAGTGCTAATCTGGCATCCTTGAGCAAGTACAGCACGAATTTGGTCTACAACTTCAGGCTTCAATCGCGTACTTGAAGACGAACTGCTTCCCTTGCTAGAACCACTACTAGAACCACTAGCAGAAGGGCTAAAACTCTTGCTGGGAGTCTGAGTAACCTTACCATCAGGTCGTTGAATAATTGTCTCCAGCACCCGTTTTTTCGCTTTGGGGTCAATGCCAATTAGACGCACGTACTCTCCGCTATGATTCGCAAGACATTCTTCTAAAGCAGCGATCGCCTCAGATTCTCGCTTGGCACTAATTGGAGTACAAGTTGTCCACGAACTTGTCTGGAAGCGACGCTTATCTGCGTGTTCTGAACCAATTTGGTAGCCTTGGGATAGCAATGAGCGCACTTGCTCAACAGTTTCACTACTCAAACTTGTACTTTGTGACTGATTGCTAAAGTTTGCGGAACTTGCAGCAGCAACTGTGGCACGTCTAGCCGAATTCGTAACACCGTTAGTATTCTTACTAGGCTGATCATCAGGCCGTTGAATAATTGTCTCCAGCACTCGTTTTTTCGCTTTGGGGTCAATGCCAATTAGACGCACGTACTCTCCGCTATGATTCACAAGACATTCTTCTAAAGCAGCGATCGCCTCAGATTCTCGCTTGGCGCTAATTGGAGTACAACTCGTCCACGAACTCGTCTGGAAGCGACGCTTATCTGCGTGTTCTGAACCAATTTGGTAGCCTTGGGATAGCAACGAGCGCACTTGCTCAACCGCTTCACTACTCAATCCACTGGTATTTTGTGACTGATTGCTAAAATTTGCGGAACTTACAACAGCAACTGGAGTACGTCTAGCCGAATTCGCAACACCGTTAGCATTCTTACTAGGCTGATCTAATGGTCGTTGAATGATTGTCTCCAACATCCGTTTTCTGGACTTAGGATCAATGCCAATCAGACGAACATATTCTCCACTATGTTCGTTTAGACAAGCTTCCAATTCTCTAATCACTTCCGATTCTCGATTTGCTTGAATCGAAGGGCTACTTTTCCAAGAAGTAGTTTGGAAACGACGTTCATCTGCGTATTCTGTGCCAATCCGGTAACCTTGAGCCAACAAGGAGCGTACCTGCTCCACTACTTCTGTGCTTAAGCGTGTATCCATATGAACCTGATTATTAAAGCTACGATTAGAATTAGACTTGCTGGACTCATCAGATTTGGCTATTTCATTCCAATTTGGAGCGATGCGGGTCATGGCTGAGGCATGATCACCTAAGCGCAAAGCATTATTGACTCCTACCACATAAGCGGCAAATTTGAGATCAGCATCTTGCACATCGGGCAGGCGGTCGGCTTGCTGTTGCTTGGTAATTACAGAACCCGAAGGAACATACTTTCCTGGAGGAATTTCTACATCTTGGATCAGGGTGTGCATCATCACAATACAACCCTGACCTACCCGCGCATTAAATACAGTGGAGCGAAAGCCGATAAAGCAATTGTCTCCAATGTAGGCTGGCCCCTTAATTAATGCCAAATGGGTAAGCGACGCATTATTTCCAACCCAGACAGAGTAGGAATTATTGTCATCTCCAACAACTCGGCCTTGCTCCAAGCCATGAATTATGACACCATCTTGAACATTTGTTCCTGCGCCAATATAGAAAGGATGACCTTCATCAGCTCGGATAGAAGTTCCTGGGGCAACAGTAACGTTAGCACCAATCCGAATATCCCCAATAATATTAGAGAAGGAATGGATGTAGGCTGTCTGGTCAATTTTGGGTTCAGTCAGTTTTGACTGGGGGGTAAGGGGAGCCGCATAACTACGGGCTACCATAAATGAATTCTCCTAACTAAAAACTTAACGCAGGACTCAACTGCCGTCAGGGTCGCAATAATATTTCTGCTAATTAACTAGCGGTCTTGGTCTCTTTTACTGTAGAGGGAGCGATTGTCAACACTGACAGTATCAATAATCGCTACTACGGCAGCATCTACAGGTCGCTGCTCACTTCGCAAAACCTGACGGGCAGCACTTCCTCGACTGACAAGCACCCACTCATCCACCCCTGCTCCCACGCTATCAGCTGCGACTTCGTAACTTGGTAGTAAGCGTCCCTCCTCGTCCACGAATTGTACTAAGAGGAACTTTACGCCTGTAAGACTAGGATCTTTATGAGTGCTAACAACAGTGCCACGAACTTTGGCAATTTGCATTCTTAATACTATGGTCTGGTGTAAGGCCCAGAATGAAGCGATCTGCCACTGACGCTTTCGCGGAACTGTTCGACTTCTTCGGTATAACGCATCGGCAAAACATACTCCAGGTTTTCGTGCGGACGGGCAATAATGTGGCTCGATACCACTTGTCCCCCATTCACTCGTTTGACGCTATCAATACCAGCTGCTACCGAGGCTTGCACTTCAGAAACGTCACCCCGAACAATCACGGTTACGCGACCACTACCAATTTTTTCGTAGCCTACAAGCGTGACTCGGGCCGCCTTAACCATCGCATCAGCCGCTTCTACAACGGCGGGAAACCCTAGAGTTTCGATCATTCCAACAGCAATTGCCATGATGTTTATTCCTTAATAAATTTGTTGAATGTACTTGAAGTGAAGATTTTTGATGAATCTCAATTGCCCACGAATGTGTTACATCCGGAACTGTTCAACTTCTTCGGTATAACGAATGGGTAGAACGTACTCAAGATTTTCGTGCGGACGGGCAATGATGTGAGTAGATAAAACTTCGCCGCCATTCACTCGTTTCGCTGATTCCACCCCAGCTGCAACTGAAGCTTGTACCTCAGAGACATCTCCTCGGATAATAACAGTCACCCGCGCGCTACCGATTTTTTCATACCCCACAAGAGTCACGCGAGCTGCCTTAACCATCGCATCAGCAGCTTCTACAACAGCAGGAAAGCCTTTAGTCTCAACCATTCCCACAGCAATTGACATTTCGTTCTCCTACAAAATCATTGCACAAATCTTTGACGATAAATTTTGCAGCAATACCCATCATAAAAATTGTGACGGGGAGAGCCATTTTTTTAGCTTCATCAAAGCTTTTTCTATTCTGTAATTAAGAATAAGGTGATTGTAGTTACTTTGACAATATAAAAGTTAATGATATTTATAAATATTATTAATTAGTAAAACTTATGTTCAGTAGTTTAAATTGTCGAGTCAATTAAAAATTAATCGTTGCTGAAATAGTTTTACTGCCTCCGATTTACCTAATTATTTTTGAGCAGGTTGAATGGAAATGAACTCTTTATTACAAAACCATCTGGGACAACTTTTTGAATTGCTACTAGCTATTAACAGTTGCAACGTATATATACTCTTAAATCAATTATACATAAAGTTGGCAAATCAAATTAATAAGTTTAGTGAATTAAAGTTTATAAGTAAATCTTATAGTTTTATTATTTATTTTGCTAGCTGAAAGTTTTATTATTAAGGAATAATCAAGATCAAGCTGAAATAGAACTAATAGAAGTAATTAGTTAAAAATACTCAGTATTGTTCATAGAACTCTGAATTATATATTTTCCTGAGTTGATTAGGGCTGTTTGGAGTAAGTTCTTAGGAGCTTCAATTACTGCTGAAATTTAAATGGTAATTTCTAATGGCTCAGTTCCTCCTACAAATGAGTTGGTGGGTTCCTTGTTATGGATTAATTGGCGCTGTTTTGACCTTACCTTGGTCTACCGGCATCATCCGCCGTACAGGTCCCCGACCAGCAGCGTACTTTAATTTATTGATGACTGTCTTGGCATTTTTGCATGGGACAGTTGTTTTCAGGTCTACCTGGAACCAGGAGCCGCAACAGTTATTATTCCACTGGCTAAAAGTAGCAGATTTAGACCTAACATTTGCGCTGGATATCTCTGCGGTGAGTGTGGGAGCAATGGAGTTAGTGACGGTTTTAAGTCTGCTTGCTCAAATTTTTGCTCTGGGATATATGGAGAAAGACTGGGCATTAGCCCGCTTCTTTGCCCTGATGGGATTTTTTGAGGGGACAATGGGTGGGCTTGCGATTAGTAACTCTTTACTACTTACCTATGCCCTGCTAGAAATGCTCACTTTGTCAACTTATTTGCTGGTGGGATTTTGGTATGCTCAACCACTGGTAGTAACGGCAGCGCGAGATGCGTTTTTGACAAAGCGGGTGGGAGATATTTTGCTGCTGATGGGAGTTGTAGCCCTAGCAACTATGTCTGGAAGCTTGAATTTTCCTGACATTTATAAGTGGGCTGAAACAGCCCATTTGAGTCCAACAACTGCAACGCTGTTGGGTTTAGCTTTAATTGCTGGGCCTACGGGTAAATGTGCTCAATTTCCGCTTCATCTGTGGCTAGATGAAGCAATGGAAGGACCAAATCCTGCCTCAATCTTGCGAAACTCTGTAGTGGTAGCTTGCGGAGCTTATGTACTGATTAAACTTCAGCCTATTTTGAATCTTTCGCCCTTAGTGCTGGCGACCTTGGTGGTTATTGGCAGTGTGACAGCGATTGGGGCTTCAATGGTAGCGATCGCCCAAATTGACATCAAACGCGCTTTGTCTCATTCAACGAGCGCTTACTTAGGCTTAGTGTTTATCGCAGTTGGGATGGAATGGACGGGTTTTGCCTTGCTATTACTATTTGCCCATGCGATCGCCAAAGCACTTTTGTTCATGAGTGTTGGCTCGGTAATTTCCACAACGACTAACCAAGACTTGACAGAAATGGGGGGTTTGTGGTCGCGGATGCCAGCAACAACAACAGCTTTTGTAGTTGGTTCAGCTGGTTTAGTCGGACTGCTACCGTTGGGAGGCTTTTGGGCATTGCAACTAGGAGTAGATGACTTTGGAATCCAACAACCCGTTCTTGCAGGTGTTTTGCTATCAGTTAACGCCCTAACAGCCTTGAATTTAACGCGGGTGTTTCGGCTGGTATTTTTAGGTCAACCTCAGCCTAAAACTAAGCGAGCGCCAGAAGTTGGTTGGCTAATGGCTGTACCGATGGTGTCATTGACAATAATCACCCTGCTCGTTCCTTTAATGATGCAGCGCTTGTCATTGCTGCCAACTTGGGAATATATCAATAGAACATCTGTAGTATTGCTAGTTTCATCTGGCTTAATCGGCTGTGGTACTGGAGCAACAATTTATCTCCACAAAGCTTGGTCACGCTCAATGAATCTGCCTTGGAGATTTGTGCAGGATTTGTTAGGCTACGACTTTTACATCGATCGGATATACCGTCTGAGTATCGTTTTTGCAGTTAATTTGGTTTCCCGCTTTAGCTCTTGGCTTGATCGTTACGTGGTTGATGGAATAGTTAACTTTGTTGGACTCGCCTCTATTTTCAGTGGAGAAACCTTAAAATACAGCGTCACTGGACAAACTCAGTTTTATGCGCTGACTATTCTAGTATCTGTAGGTTGCCTCGGAATGCTGATGAGTTGGCCGTTCTGGGGATTTCATGTTTTAGATTACCTAAGGGTGAGTAGCGGTTAGTGGTTAGTGAGAAGAATTTTCACTCTGTTCACTCTGTTCACTACTCACTACTCACTACTCACTCGAAAAGTTATGCTTAGTGCTTTGATTTGGATACCTGTGTTGGGTGCTGCCCTAATCGGGTTCTGGCCTAGGCCCTTGAATCCTAGTCACTCTCGGCTGGTGGCTTTGATTGCGATCGCGCTTACGTTGATCTGGACAATTATTCTGGGAAGTCAGTTTAATCTAGCTAATGGGGAGATGCAGTTTTTTGAGTCTCTCCCCTGGATTGAATCCTTGGGCTTGACTTATCAACTTGGTATAGATGGTCTATCTTTACCTTTAGTAGCTTTAAACAGTCTTCTAACCTGGATAGCGCTCTATAGCAGTGAAAAATCTATCAGCCGTCCTCGACTGTATTACGCCTTGGTGTTGCTGATCAATACTGGTGTTGCTGGAGCCTTTTTATCTCAGAACTTGTTGCTTTTTTTCCTATTTTACGAGCTAGAGCTGATTCCTTTGTATTTGTTAATCGCAATCTGGGGAGGTCAAGCGCGGGGGTATGCAGCAACAAAGTTTCTCATTTATACGGCTATTTCCGGCATCTTAATTCTGGCTGCGTTTTTAGGGCTAACTTGGCTCACAGGCTCCAAAGACTTTAATTATCAGCCCCTGCTAGCCCAAGCTCTACCGTTAGGGCAGCAATTTTTGTTACTAGGGGCAATCTTAATAGGATTTGGAATTAAAATTCCTTTAGTTCCTTTCCACACTTGGTTGCCAGATGCCCACGTCGAAGCCTCGACACCAGTTTCTGTCCTTCTGGCTGGAGTGCTGCTGAAGTTGGGAACTTATGGACTATTGCGGTTTGGTTTGGGTTTATTTCCCGAAGCATGGGCAGCGATCGCTCCGTTTCTGGCAACTTGGGCAGCGATCAGTGTGCTTTATGGAGCTTTTACAGCGATCGCGCAAAAGGACATGAAAAAAATGGTAGCTTATAGTTCAATTGCTCACATGGGCTATGTGCTGTTAGCTGCTGCCGCCGCCACGCCCTTGAGCCTTGTAGCGTCGGTCTTTCAAATGATTAGTCACGGACTGATTTCAGCGCTGCTATTTCTGCTCGTAGGCGTTGTTTACCAAAAGACGGGTTCCCGCGATTTAGATGTGCTGCGTGGGCTATTGAACCCAGAACGGGGACTGCCCTTGATTGGGAGCTTGATGATCTTGGGGGTAATGGCTAGCGCGGGTATTCCGGGCATGGTAGGTTTTATTTCAGAATTTTTAGTCTTCCGAGGCAGTTTCCCTGTCTTTCCGACCCAAACTTTATTGTGTATGTTCGGTACAGGCTTAACAGCAGTTTACTTTCTATTGCTAGTTAACCGCACCTTTTTTGGTCGCCTTTCAGAACAAGTTTTAAACTTGCCACCTGTAAGCTGGTTTGACCGCACACCAGCGATTGTTTTAGCTGTCTTGATTGTGATTTTGGGATTACAGCCAAGCTGGATGTTGCGCTGGAGCGAAACCACAACAGTAACTTTGATGCCAACGCGATTCTCCTCCCAAGACGCTGTGCGATTCTCCTCCGGAGACGCTCCGCGAACGCCTATAGCTCAAATTTCTTTAACCGCTAATTCTGATCGGTTTCTCAGGAGTGCCAGCAATGATCATTGATACCACCTTGAAATCTTCAACTCATCCCTTAGCAGCGTATATTGAGCGCCTGAAAACAGGAGGCGCTCTGCTGCCTGATACTAAGGAAAATGTGATTGAGGTTGTTGGCATTCTTAAGAGCTATGGCATCGTGCTGGAAGCCTACTACCAAAATCTGCTCTACATTTCTGAACATCAGTTCTTAGTGCTTTTTCCCTTCTTCAAGTATTTCAACGGCGAGGTAACTCTGGGGAAGTTGCTACGCCACTGGGGACACGACCGAATTAACTTTGAGTATGCCGAGTACGTCATGAAAACGATGTTTTGGCACGGTGGTGGAGGTTTAGATGCTTACTTAGACTCTCCAGAATTTACTCACGCATCCCAGCAGGCAATCCAAGCCAAAATTAAGCACAACTTACTGATGAGAGGACTGCACCGCCTATTTCCAGATTTTTTGCCCGAACAGGTACGCCAATCGTGTTATTACAGCGCGCTTGGGCAATTCTGGCGGGTAATGAGCGAGATGTTTCTCACCTTGTCTGACCTTTATGACCAAGGTAAAATTCAGTCTATTTCCCAAGTTGTCGAGCATATTGGCACAGATTTAGTTGCAGCAGCTAACTTACCCATTACTTATGCCGTCACCATTGAAGATCAGACATATCAAATTATTCCTGAATCAGCAGGACTAACATTTCTCCCAGATGTCGCAGTACCTTATGTAGAAGCAGTTTTCTTTCGAGGTACGCCCTTTTCTGGCACAGTATCTTACAACGCCCAAGCTCATCAAATTTCCCCAGATCAGAGCCGATTTAACTATGGCGCTCTTTATGCCGATCCTTTGCCGACTGGTGGTGCTGGAATTCCACCCACCTTGCTCATGCAGGATATGCGTCACTTCTTACCAGAATATCTGCATGAGATTTATCGTCACACTCTCCGAGGAGAAGATGATCTGCGGGTACAAATTTGCCAGAGTTTTCAAAAATCTATGTTTTGTGTAACTACAGCAACGATTTTCGGACTAGCACCTTATCCCCTGGATACTGCTAACCCAGAGCAACAACAAGCAAACCAAACCTACCTAGAAACCTGGATGGATCGCTTCCTAGACTCTCGCTTGCAGGATGTTCAAGCCTCTTAGTTACTGCCTTAAAAACCTGGCGCGCCTCAAGCTATTGCAATTTCCCGCCCCCTAACTTAGAGTTACAAAATTGCTGACTTCCCTACCCAAAAAAGGAAATTATTTGTGAAATCATCATCCCTCCCAGCGAAAATTTTAGTTATATCGAACGGGAAGGGAGGAGTTGGTAAAACTACTACAGCGATAAATTTGGCGGCGATCCTCGCAGAAAAAAGCCGTGTCCTTTTGGTTGATGCTGATCCTCAAGGTTCTGCAACTTGGTGGGTTGAACACAATAAACAAAGCATGGGCTTTGACTTGACTCAAGAGACAAATCCAGAACTTTTAGAAGATTTACGAAAAATTACAGGCTATGAGTTAGTTGTGCTAGATACACCTCCAGCGTTAGGCTCTAAAGTATTAGCAGCAGTTGTGCCTTTAGCCGATTATCTGATCTTGCCAACTCCGCCAGCTCCTATGGATCTTACTGTCCTAATCGAGACAGTGAAAGAAGCCATCATCCCAACAGGGGTAGCCTATCGGGTACTGCTGACGCGGGTAGATCAACGTAGTTTGGGGGAAGCACGGGAGGCTCAAAAAACTCTCAGGGAACTGGGAATTCCTGCCTGTGATGCCTTTATACGTAGTTATAAAGCTCACGAACGAGCTGCATTAGAGGGGATGCCAATTACTCAATGGCGGGGAAGGAATGCACAAGCGGCTGCGGCGGACTACCGCCAAGTAATAAATGAAATCCAGCAGGATTGGAGGAAGTGATGAATAAGAAACGTCTATCGGACTTGCTACGAGATGAGGCGCAAAAGTCTCCAGATGAATCAATTGAAGAGGTAGTAAATAATTTAGAAGTGGATATAACTTTACCTGAGACAGAATCGCTTGATGAAACTTTAGATGAACACTCACCAGTGAACACAACTTCTCGTACTAAACGCACAAACCCAACTAAAGCAGAATTGGAAACGACACTAACTGAGTTACAAGAAGCATTGCAAGCAGCTCAAATGAGAGAAGAATCTCTAGGGCAACAAGTAGTTGATTTGCAATTAGAGTTACAAGAGCAGAAACTATTGGTAAAAACTCTCCAACCGATTTTAGAACAGACGAATCAGCTTAAAACTGAGCTGGAGCAGGCAAAGAAAGTGATCTTGCAACTCTCGGAGATAAATTCCAAGTCTACTCAATCCGCTATTACTCCTAAAAAAGAAGCGCAGGTTAACTATAAGCCTACTCAATCCGCTATTACTCCTAAAAAAGAATCGGAATTCAGAGCGCAAAATTTGAACTTGAAGAAATTACCTCACCACTCAATTCAGCCACCTCAGTCACTTGAGCCAAATCCGCCAGATTCTCCTGGGAGTAACAGTAAGCTTTCTAATAAAGATATTGGTTGGTTTGATTAAAGTGGGTCAAAAGACAGTTATGTTGCAAAAACATAATTAAGGAAAATTCCAGTTGAATGAGTCTGTCTGAGCAGTATTTTGTATACCTTGGGTATGTTCAGAACTTAAACTCTGACAAAGGCTCTGTTCAACTCACTGATTCATTTGCTTAGAGGTAATTACAGCGAACCAAAAACAAAATGCTTGTTATTTGTAAAAGAAGTAACATTTGCCTAATAACTGAAAACATCCTGCACTTGGAAGGCTGAGAAAGTAATGCTTTTTCAGCCTATAGAATAATTTTAATTGAACAGGATTAGATTAAACAAAACGCTGATCTAAAGTTCGCATATAAGAATGAAAACCTGCGTCTTGAACTGGCAAGATTAAGGCATCTTGCCCGGATTCGTTGTGATGAGAGTGCCACAATCCTGGGGGAGTGACAAAGACAGTCCCAGGCTGCCAATAAACCCGCTTACCTTCAACAATTTCACCATTGTCATTTAATGCTTTGGCTAGCAGAGTGTATACTCCAGGTGGCGCATCTATCACCATATCAACAGCTACTGAGTTATGACGGTGAGGTTTCTGGACTGCACCCGCAGGGATATAAACCAGTAATGCCCACAGAGTATGAGTAAGACTGCGTGTAAAATGGGTTTCAGTATTGCCTAGCAAGATGCCAATTCGGTTACGCTGATGCGCTCCAGGTTCAGCAGCGACACGCTGAAGTTCTAACATGAGGCGATCGCGGCTATAAAAAGTAGGCTTGAACTTTGCACGATTTGGAATTACACCTAGATAATTTAGCAAAGGTTCATCGTTGACTAAGTAAATCGCTGTATCCGCAGTAGCTGTGTGCTTTACTTGTCCGCAGCAGGGCAAGGTGAAGATGTCGCCAGCTGACCATTGGATAGTGCCATATTCAGTTTCTGTTTGTCCAGCACCCCGAATAACGTAAAAAAGTTGTGCAGAAGCATAGGAAGTAGTTGTCAGATTTTCGCCTGTACAAATACGTAGAAAGTAGGCGCTAAGGTTTGGGGTAATCGCAGGGGCATTACACTGTAATTGATCGGAAAGATCGAGGGGAATTATCCGAGTGCGTCCTTGTTGATGGAGTTTGGCTGGAAATGTATTACAGGGAACTGGCGGCAATTTTGGTGCGACTGCTGAACTAAATTCGTAATACAATGCGTCATCAGTCCAGTCAGTAGAAACAGGTGCAAGGGTATCAAGACTCAGAACCATTAAAGCTTCTCCATATTATTTTAAATTATTAATATTTACTAATATTATTTAGTTTCTGCTGCGATCGCCTCGGTAAATATATCGATAATTACATTTCTGGATTCAGTAAATGTACGGTTATTTAAAACCACTAAATAAAATAATTAATGTAAATATATGAGTAATTAAATAGTGTTTTATCACTAACTATTTTTTTGTAATAAAACATAAAAAAGTAGTTAAAACTATATTTACTATTTACTAAAAACAATGATATTAAGGTAATAGCTAAACCAGAGGTTTTAAATTTTTATAAATACTGAATTAACTAATATTATAAATCTTGTTCAATATTATTTGTTTCTATTAATATTTCGCTATGCAATGGTAAAGTGATAGTAAATATAGTACCTTTTCCAACTTCACTTGTAACGCTAATTTTGCCCTTTTGTAACTCTATACACCTTTTAACAATCGCTAATCCTAATCCAGTACCAGGAATATTTTTAACATTGCTGGCTCGATGAAATGACTCAAACAGTCGCTCCATATCTTCTGGTGGAATCCCGATACCGCGATCTTGAATTTGAAAAATAACTTCTCCATCCTGGCAGGTAAGTTTAAAATCAATTGTGCCGCCTTGAGGCGAATACTTAATCGCATTAGATAGCAAATTTGTCAAGATATGCCCTAACAGCTTTTTATCTAGATAAGCATCAGCACATTGTCCTTGGCTGACAAAAGCGATCGCGTGTTGACTACCTGTACTCAGTTTGATTTCTTTGATTAAGTCGCGGCAAAACTTTTCTAAGTCAAAAGGTACTGGCTTGACTTCTAATCTTCCTGTTTCGACTCTACCCATAAATAGAACATCGTCTAACAAATCGGTCATTTTGCTGACCCCATTTTTAATCCGTTGAAAAAAATCTTGTTTTTTCTCTTGCGACCATCGTTCGCTATAACGTTCTAAAATTTCGGTAGCAGCTAAAACACTATTAAGCGGGTTGCGAATCTCATGGGATACCATTGATACAAATCGGGATTTGAGTTCATTTAGTTCTTGTGCTTGTGTTAAAGCATTGCGAATTTCTGCTTCCACTTGTTTACGTTCGGTAATGTCCCTAGAGTTAACAATAACTCCATTTAAATCACTATCGATACCAGGAAAATTAATTTTCGATTCTAGATAATGCCAAGAATTATCTTGATGACGAAAACGATATTCTGATATTTGCGTTTCACTGGGATTATTTAAACTTGCTTGAAAAGAAGCGATCACATTTTTAACATCATCAGGATGAACAAAATCAAAAAAATGTTTTTCTTCTAATTCTTCGGCATCAAAACCTAAAACATTTTTGCTACAAGGGCTTTGATAAGTGACTATACCATCTCCATCTAAAACCGTGATGATATCTGAGGAATTTTGTACTAATGCCCGAAATTTCGCTTGATTTTTAGCTAGTGCTGATACTAAGTGCTGACGTTGGGTAACTTCGCCTTCAAGCTTTTCGTTTGCAGCCTTTAGTTCAAGTGAGAGTTGGCGCGATCGCAACAAAATTTCCACCTGCGCCTGCAATTCCACCTTCTCAATTGGTTTAGTAATCAAATCATCAATGTTTTGCCACAATTGCCGAGTTACCATCCCCACATCCTGGCGAGATGTAATTAAAAGAAATGGTAGCAATACTGGCTGTTCAGCTTCTCTTTTCGCTTGCACCCATCTCCAGCGTTTATCCAGCGTTATTGCATCCAAAATACACAAATCAAAAACTTGATTTTGTAAAAACAATCCCGATGCTTCTGTATCTGAATTGGGTAAAATCACTTCGTAGTGTGTTGCTAACAACTCTGATAACAGGCGGCGGTTCTCTTTGTGTTCCAGAAGCAGTAAAATCCGATTCATTCTTACTCTCCTAGTAAGCTTTGAATAAACCTCAATAACTCTTTAATAACCAGTGGTTTTACTAGCATACTCCGAGCGCCGTACGCGAGGCTTTCCTAGTGGATAGCGGTGCTTTGGCGAGGCGAGATTACTAGAAAAGGAATTTGCTCATTCCGTAGCGATTCGCATAGCTTCCAGATGTGACTATCAAAACCGCTAATATCCACCAAAACTAACGCAATTTCAGCTATTTTAGTCAAGGCTTGCTCGAACTCTTCAATGCTCGTAGCACCGAAGCTTTGGTATCCTTGTTTATCCAAAAATTGAGCCAACAATTCCAGATTACGGCGATTGCGATCTACCGTCAAAATTAACGGTTTTGACTTCATCGTTCATTTTTAGGCTTGCCTACCCATTCCGGCGTACCACTGAGAATGCCACGTAACCCAGTGAGTGGTTTACCTACCTTGATACCGTAACGGCTAATTTCGACTTCTCGCAGGGTTTTTTCAAAGTCAGACAATCTTTTTTTTAACACGCCGATCGCCTTACGCATTTCGCCTTCAAGTTCCAGATAGCGGATGAAAACGATATTATCTGCAAGGTAGCTGATGCCAACATCGGTAACTCGGAAGTCTCCGGTAACAGATTCGACTTCGTTAATTAAAAGCACCGTAACACCCATATTTTGCAGATATTTACAAAGGGCATGGAGGTGACTAACCAAGTCTTCACCGCGCAGGGAAAGTCGATAACCAGAAACACTGTCAATCATCACAATGCGGGCTTTTTTCTCTTCTACTTCTTGACGCACTAAGTTGGCAAACTCGTCTGGGCTATAGTGTAGAGGTTCTATTGGCACAACTGAAAGCGTACCGCGATCGCGCATGGTATGAACTGGAATATTTACGCTTTCAGCACGATGCAGCATAATTTCCTCTGGTTCCTCAAAGCTATAGATAACTGATCGCTCACCGCGGCCCGCAGCTTCTTTCATAAACTGAAGTCCAAGCGTGGTTTTACCAACACCAGTGGAACCCGTAAAAATTGTCACAGTACCTCGCTCTAGCCCACCATGCAGCAGTTCATCCAGTTCCGGTACACCAGAAGACATTGCCTTCGTGATAAATTCCCGTTTGTAAACTTCGGGCTGCAAACGCGGGTAAACTTCCATGCCTTTATCGGTTAATCGCATCGAGTGGAAACCACGCCGGAAGTCAGAACCACGAAACTTGGTAACGTTGAGTGTGCGCCCATGAGCAGAGTCGCTGTTGAGGTTAATTACGCCATCACTCATAAATTGCAAATCGTCGTCGGGCGAAGCAAAGCTTCCTTCAGAAGTGAAAACTACAGTAGCGCCTTGTTCTAAAAGAAAGCGCATGAATGACAGCACTTGCTTACGGAACTGGAAAGGATCAGTAGACAGGTAGCGGAACTGAGTCATCGCATCGAGAACTACTCGCGTTGGTTTGAGAGATTCTACCTGCTGAATAATTCTTTGAGTTGTTGGTTCTCGTTCTACTTCCGCCGGAGAGAAGATGTCATAAGTCTGGATTTCGGTGAAGAATTCCGAACTAGGGCTAAGATCGAGAAAGGTTATTTCTTGGGAGTTAAAACCAAGTTGCTCTGCATTGAGTCGGATTTGCTCGGCAGGTTCCCCTAGAGTGATATACAGGACTTGTTCACCCTTGGCGATGCCATCTGCTAAAAAGTGCAGTCCGAGTGTAGTTTTGCCTGTACCAGGACCGCCTCGCACTAAATAAGCTCGCCCTGAGAGCAAGCCTGTATGCAAAACTTCATCTAAGCCTGAAATACCAGTGGATAAGCGGTCTTGGAGCATTGATTTTGTTTTTGCGCGCCGGAGGCTACTTTACTATTAGAAGGTACGATTCCAAAATTTGTACAGAACTTTGATCCATTTTTGACAAGGCTGCCAATACGTCTTTAGTTAGAGTAACTTATAAAATCTTAAGATGAGAACTTGTGTAGTGATATATAAAAGAAATTAAAGCATAGTGACTAAAATCGCCCAAGAACTCGGAAGTATCGTCGGTTCAGATGCAGTTGATCAGTGGGAAAATATAGAAGATAGGCGACGAGTAGAAATCGCGCGATCGCTCAAAGCTGAAACTTTCCCCAGTTGCATCGTTTATCCCCACACAGAGGCAGAACTGAGCGAAGTTATTGCCTGCGCTTACCAGAACAAATGGCGCGTTTTAGCTTGCGGTAACTGTAGCAAAATCAGTTGGGGTGGACTTGTGGAAGTTGACTTAGTTGTGAGTACCCAACGCCTCAACCAATTGATTCAACACGCAGTCGGCGATTTGACTGTCACCCTAGAATCGGGTACTAAGTTTGCTGACGTGCAAGATATTCTGGGAACAGCTGGGCAATTTCTCGCTCTCGATCCAACTGCCCCAGAGTTGGCAACAATGGGAGGTATTGTCGCAACAGCTGATACTGGCTCTTTACGACAACGCTATGGTGGGGTCCGCGATCAGTTGCTAGGTATGTCTTTTGTCCGCGCAGATGGACAAATTGCCAAAGCAGGCGGGCGCGTAGTAAAAAATGTTGCTGGATACGACTTAATGAAGTTGTTTACTGGCTCGTATGGCACGCTAGGAATTATTACTTCTGTTACTTTTCGCGTTTATCCGCTACCTGAAGCTTCTGGTACTGTAGTTCTTACTGGTACGGCGGATGCGATCGCGCAAGCATTGACAAATTTACGCTCTTCTGCATTAGTTTCCATAGCAGCTGATTTGCTATCAAGTGGGCTAGTAGCTTGTTTAGGTATTGGGCAAGGATTTGGTTTGCTAACTCGTTTCCAGAGTATACCGGAAAGTGTTAACCAACAGTCAGCCGCACTTTTGCAATTGGGGCAACAACTGGGTTTACAGGGTGCAATTTATTCAGCAGGTGATGAAGTTAACTTATGGCAGAAATTAGGAGAACCAATTAGTGCGTCTTCAACAGAACCCGTCATTACTTGCAAAATCGGCGTGTTACCCTCAGCAGCTGTAGCAACGCTGACTGAATTGAACAAGATTGTACCTCAATCGGAAATTTTAATTCATAGTGGTAGTGGTTTAGGGTTGTTGCGGTTCGAGGCTAATGCAGCGACACCTCAAAGGATATTGGAAATGCGATCGCTTTGCCAATCTCAAAGTGGCTTTCTCACGCTTTTAGAAGCCCCCGTATCTTTAAAGCAACAAATTGATGTCTGGGGCTACAATGGTAATAGTCTTAATTTAATGCGCTCAATTAAACAACAATTTGACTCAAAAAATATTTTAAATCCTAACCGTTTTGTTGGTGAAATTTAAGATAATTAAAACCCGAATTAAAGCAACACAAAAATATAATTTTTAGCTTAAATGGTAAAAATAAGTGGAGTATATTTTTTTAATTAATACACACTTTTTGTTTATGGAATTCCAAGAATGCAAACTTCAGAAAACCCTTTAGATAATCTATCCGAATTAAAACCAGCAAAATCGAGTAATTTAAGCGGATTTGATGATAAACAACCACCATCACCAAAACTAATTGATACTTGCGTTCACTGTGGTTTTTGCCTTTCTACTTGTCCTAGTTATCGGGTAATTGGCAAAGAAATGGATTCACCCAGAGGTCGAATTTACCTCATGGATGCAATCAACGAAGGTGAGATTCCTTTAAATACTGCAACAGTGCAGCATTTTGATTCTTGTTTAGGATGTCTTGCCTGTGTAACCACTTGTCCATCAGGTGTGCAGTATGACAAACTAATTGCTGCAACTCGTCCTCAAATTGAACGGAATTACCCGCGTAGTTTGCCAGACAAGTTGTTAAGGCAACTTATCTTCTCTCTCTTTCCTTATCCAAATCGTTTACGAGTATTGCTAGTTCCTTTGCTGATTTATCAAAAACTAGGCGTACAAAAACTTGTTCGTTCGACAGGATTACTCAAGTTGCTTTCTCCCCGCTTGGCGGCAATGGAATCAATTTTACCAAAACTTCCTTTGAGTGCATTTCAAGATAATTTGCCTACTATTATTCCATCGCAGGGGGAGAAACGCTATCGAGTGGGAGTAATTTTAGGCTGTGTGCAAAGGTTATTCTTCTCACCAGTTAATGAAGCAACTGTGCGTGTTTTAACGGCTAATGGCTGTGAAGTAGTTATCCCAAAAACTCAAGGTTGTTGTGCTGCGCTTCCCGAACACCAAGGACAAAGGGAACAAGCACAAGCTTTGGCAAGACAGATGATTGATGCTTTTGAAAACACTGATGTAGATGCCATTATTATCAATGCAGCTGGCTGTGGTCATACCTTAAAAGAATACGGTCATATCTTAGAAGATGATGCAGAATATTGTGAAAAAGCAAACAAATTCGCCGCTAAGGTAAAAGATGTTCAAGAGTTTTTGGCAACAGCTGGATTAATAGCAAAACTATCTCCAATTTCTGATAAACCTCTAACAATTGTTTATCAAGATGCCTGTCATTTATTGCATGGGCAAAAAATTAGTGTCCAACCGCGTCAGTTATTGCGGCAAATTCCAGATGTGAAATTAAAAGAACCAATTGATGCAGCTTTGTGTTGTGGGAGTGCGGGTGTTTACAATATGCTGCAACCGGAAGTAGCCGAAGAATTAGGACAACAAAAAGTTCAGAATCTCCTAAATACTGGTGCTGATTTAATTGCTTCTTCTAATCCTGGCTGTACTATGCAAATTAATAAACATTTAGGATTACAAGGTAAGAAAATTTCCATTATGCACCCGATGGAGTTGTTAGATTACTCCATACGAGGGATTAAGCTTTATAAGTAGAGATTTGGGCAAAATTAGTTAGAGAAAGTAATGCGATCGCGCTACTCATCCAAGTCAATATTCAACTCCAGTAGTTTTGCCGCTAGCCGTTCCGCCCTTTCTTCGGCTGTTGGTGCTTGTTCACTAGGAGTTAAAATCAAGCCTCCCTCAGCAGTCAGCCATCGTATCCATAGACGGTCAATATTTTGATATTCACCCTCCCACAAACCTAAACTTAGTCCTAGCCTGGGAATAAATAAGCGGTTATCAGTTAATTCTGTGGCTTTGTATTCACCACCTACAAGACAAAATGCCTGAATTTGATTTGGATAGCGGCTAAAGACAATGTAGTAGGGAACGCGCAAAATTTGTTCGTAGACTTGCCACTTGGAAGGTGGTGCTTCAGGAGACGGCTTTGTTTGCCCTAAATCCTCTGCTTCTGTACCTGGAGAAAGTAATTCAACAACTACAAACGGGCTAACCAATTCTTGCCACATTACATAACTTAAACGCAAGTTATTCCCGTCATAAAGTCGGGGAATGCCTAAAACAGCAAACCAATCTGGGCGTTTGTACCAATTGGGATGTCTAATATCGTAATAGAGGTTAAGGTCAGCAGCAGTGAAAATTATCTCTTGATTCCAGCCAGGAGGCTCAAAGGTTTCTCTTAGTAGTTGCGGTTGGTATAAGTGAAATTCATCAGGCAAGCCAGGTTCCTCTAGATTTTCGCTAGGCAAATCATACATTGTCGGCAAAGTCAGCCGAGGGGAAAGAGGCGGGTCTGATTGCGGAGGTAAATTATTGCCGTGAGGAAGGCGAATTGGAAGCGTCATATTAAAAAGGACTAGAAAATATTAGACTTGAACTGGAATTTTTGCCTTTTGACGCTGACTGGTTGCAACTAGCCACTTACCACCAGAAGGTGCAAGAGTAACACCACGACGCATAGGCTTTACTTGACTGTTCTCAACCAGTTGTAGTTGAGAGCGTGACAAAATTGTTGCTAATACCAACTTCATTTCAAACAGCGCCAACGCTACACCTATACAGCGCCGATTCCCGCCACCAAAGGGCAAATATTCATAAGTCGAAAATTGCCGTTCTAGAAAACGCTCTGGCTTAAACAATTTAGGTTCTGGGTAGAGATCCTCTCGATGGTGGGTTAAGTAAATACAAGGGGCTAATAATGTATTTGGCTCTAATTCGTAGCCCATAAACTGGAACGGTGATTTTACAACTCGTGCAAAAGCAAGCATGGCGATCGGGTAAATACGTAGCGTCTCTTGACAAACAGCACTTAGATAAGGCAGTTTTGCAATTCCGCTCAAGTCTGTATCGTCAAAGGTATCCAACTCCTGCAATAGTTTGTGATGTACATCTGGTAAAGAGTGAATCCAATACAACGCCCAGCTTAGAGCTGAAGCTGTAGTTTCATGGCCCGCAGTTAAGAGCGTCATCAACTCGTCGCGTAACTCGGTATCCGTCATTGGCTGATCATTTTGATCACGAGCAGACATCAGCAAGGAGAGAATATCTGTACGAGATAAGTCAGTTTGCTGTCGGCGTTCTGCAATTTCGGCGTAGAGGATTTCGTCGATTTGCTGTCGTTGGCGCACAAAGTGTCCCCAAGGACTCCATGCGCCTAAATCTTGTTGAAGTATTCTAAAAAAGAGCAAGCTAGAACTTAATGGAGAGCCAGCCACATCAAGCATTGCAGGCAAAAGTTGCTTTAATTGTTCGCAACGCTGTCCTTCGTTTAGACCAAATACTGCTTGGAGAATTACTTGAAAGGAAATATTTTGCATAGACGATCGCGCTGCAAAAGGTTCACCTATCGTCCACTGATTGATCACTTGCTGAGTAATATCACAAATAAGTTGCCCGTAGGATTTCATGCGATCGCCATGGAAAGGAGGTGTCAACAAGCGGCGCTTTTGTTGATGGCGATCACCGTCTAGTAACAGCAGTGATTGATCCCCAACTAAAGGCCGTAAAATTCCATTTGCCCTACCAGTATCAAATTGATTTGGTTGAGCCGTAAAAATTTCTTGAATTGCTTGAGGATTACTAAAAAATACAAGTGGCGCAAAGCTACCCAGCCGTAATGTGAACGGATCGCCGTAGCGCTGTCGCGAGGTTTCCAGCAATGCTAAGGGGTTGGCAATCCACTGAATCAGTTGGAGAAATGGTAAAGTTTTTGGTCCATCAGGTAGTGTCATGGTGACAAAGAAGTAAGAATTTTTCTTTTATTGTCTATCACTCAATCAAGCTAGTTTGAAAAATAGGTAAATATTCAGCATTATCAGCAAATCTAACCATAGGTGATTTAGAGCCAAGAACAGTTGCAGTAAACTCACAAAACAGCTTTGTATTAACTATGCTACGCGCAATGCTTGATCTAGATATTTATACGATTGACCTGTTTGTTATTGGTCTACTTCTGCTCTTTGTCACGTTAGGGTCAGGCTTGATTTCGCGCTTACCTGTTTCTTTTGCTCTCATCTACCTAACAGTAGGTGTTACCCTGGGTCCCTACGGATTCAACGTAATTCAAGTAAAACCAGATGCTGAATTTCTGGAACGACTGACAGAATTTGTTGTCCTGATCTCGTTGTTTAGCTGCGGACTGAAAATGAACCGTCGGTTGAACGCGGGAGCTTGGCGTTCAACAATCCGACTAATTGGTTTTTTGATGCCAATATCAATTTTCGCGATCGCTGCTATTGCTCACTGGGTTTTAAAAATGGAGTGGGGGCCATCTATTTTACTAGGAGGAATTCTCGCACCTACAGACCCTGTATTAGCTTCAGAAGTCCAGCTTGCACACACAGAAGATCAAGATGAATTGCGCTTTGGATTGACCTCCGAAGGCGGTTTAAACGATGCACTTGCCTTTCCGTTTGTCTATTTTGGCATTCACTGGTTAGAAAAAGGTAACGATTGGCAAAGCTGGTTTCAAGGCTGGGTTGCTGTGGATTTACTTTGGGCGATCGCTGCTGGTTTGGTGATGGGAATTGTCGTGGCGAGGGTTATTGTCTGGATTGACGTGAAACTCAAAACCTTCAGTCCTGTCGATGAGGTTATGGAAGATTTTATTGCACTTAGTATAATTTTGCTGACATATTCCCTCACAGAATTTGTATATGGCTACGGATTCATGGCGGTTTTTGTAGCTGGAATGGTAGCACAGCGCAGTTACGATAATCCAGAAAAGCCACACGATCAACTTGAATTTAGTGAGCGAATTGAAAAACTAACCGAAGTTGCGACCATTTTAATATTAGGGTCGCTCCTGCGAGTACAGGCAATGTGGACACATCGTAATGAAGCACTTTTAGTGGGAGGGTTGTTGCTTTTTGTAATCCGACCTGTAGGAGCGTGGATTAGTACAATTGGCGGTGGCTATCGTTCGGCAACGCGGTGGCTATTCGGGTGGTTTGGCGTTCGCGGTGTTGGCTCTATATATTATCTTTGCTATGCCTTTGGACACGGATTAAAAGATACTTTGGGTGAGCGGATCGCGTGGATTACTTACATCACAATTGTGCTTTCAGTAATTTTACATGGCACTAGCACAACGCCCATAATGAATGCCTATAACAAATACATTGGCAGCCGTCGCAAAAAAGTTAAGGCTCCAACCAATATTGAGCAATCTTGATTTCCTAGCTTTACAAAGTTGTTAATAAACAAGAGGTCCGCCCTTTTTTTAGTGTGAACGACAGAAAGCCAACAGCTGTTGGCTTTTTGCCGCTACCCCTTTACACAAGGCTCTAGAGTGCTGCAATGAGAATTGTTGTATTGAGAAACACAGGATGTTTTAACATTAGACCAACTCTTCCGGTAGAAGTGGGATGAAATACTAACAGTTATCTTGTTTAGAAGTGCTGGCAAGTCAAAAAGAATGGCAAAAGTCCCTGAGATTTTGTCTGAAGGTTGCAATAACAGCGATCCTTTAGTTAAATGTTCCGCGTAAGCTGCTTGTAAAACTCAGATTACTGCTCACGCCTTCTATTGAATCTTCCAGCTTATCTGTACTACTTATCTAGAAAATTATTTTTACAAGTTGCGATAAGATACACAATTAGTCAACAAAAGCAAGTAAGTTAAAAATGCGTTACAATTCCACTTTTGGACATTGAAAACTCACAATAATCTTGAAAATAACAGGAATTTTAACCATGAAGCTTTCTAATTTGTCCAAAATTGTTTGGGCTAGTGCTTTTGCAGTGACAGCCATTGCGCCCTTAAGTCTACCTGCTTCGGCCCAAAGCTCTAGTTCAGGTGGTTCAACTTCTGGCACTAGCAGTGGTTCGGGTAGCGCTACTACTGGCGGTACAACTTCCGGTACTGGCACTAGCGGTACAACTTCCGGTACTGATACAGGAATTGGCGGTACAACTTCCGGTACTAGTACAGGCATTGGCGGCACAAGTTCTGGTACTGGCACTAACGGTACAACTTCCGGTACTGG
This sequence comes from Gloeocapsa sp. UFS-A4-WI-NPMV-4B04, assembly GCA_019359535.1. Lineage (GTDB taxonomy): Bacteria > Cyanobacteriota > Cyanobacteriia > Cyanobacteriales > Chroococcidiopsidaceae > JAHHHE01. The sequence goes on along the minus strand of JAHHHE010000034.1, from coordinate 11,584 downwards.
TACTGGCACTAGCGGTATAACTTCCGGTACTGGTACTGGCACTAGCGGTACAACTTCCGGTACTGGCACTAGCGGTACAACGTCGGGTACTGATACAGGAATTGGCGGTACAACTTCCGGTAGTGGCATTAGCGGTACAACTTCCGGTACTGGTACAGGAATTGGCGGCACAACGTCGGGTACTGGCACTAGCGGTACAACTTCTGGTACTACTACCGAAAGTACAACTTCAGGCACTAGCACTGGAACAACTACCACAACTCCGGGTACTACTGTTTATCAACAAACTAGTCCGGCAACAGGCGATCGCGATTTCGATTGGGGCTGGCTAGGCTTGCTTGGTTTAGCGGGTTTAGCGGGTTTAGCGCGTAAAAATGAAGAACCCGTGCGTTACCGTGATCCTGATACAGCAAGTCGCACTGGCACTAGATATTAAACTTAATTCTTAGTGCAACCCAGGCTTCGACTGGAATAGCAGCCAACAAAGCTATTTTAGTTGAAGCCAAAATAATTTTTGAGAACAATGGAAGAGTCGCTACACAGATTATTAGGCGATCGCATAACGCTAACTTGGCTAACTCTAATCTTAGGGTTCTGCTGGATTGCTTATATTCCAGGTCGCCGTCAAAATCAATGAACAATGAACAATAGTTTCTAATAATTGATAATTGATTAGTCAGCCTAATCGTTAAAATACTTACCGTGATCTGAGTCAATGCCATCAAAGCTCAATATCCCACAAATCAGCAGCTAGCTGTTAACTTCTATTTCAAGCTGATTAGCTCTTATCTCTGCATTAAATTCGGGTATTGGAGGACGTAGGCAGAGATAAGCTATAGCACCCACAAGAGGAACTAGCGCCACTGCCCAGAAAATTCGAGCATCCCTAAGTCCGCGCCGAGCCATATCATCACCCAGTAGGGATGGAAAGACAACATATAGCAGGGAAAAATCTAAGCTCATTAAATAAATAAAGCGATTGGTGTGCCACTGAGCAACAAAATCTCCCCAATCTCCAATCAGCATTGCATAAGCAAGTAAGCCTACCGTAATTAAACTTAGGCACACACCCATAATACGGGAATCTAAAATTTTCAGCCAAATACCCTTTTTCCCAGAGAACTCTTGACTTGGTTCACGCAGAAGTAAATAAGGAATCATGCCAATTACTCCTGAACCATTCGACGCTAAAAACGATGGCCAAGCAGATATATATTGCATTCGGCTATCAATGAACATCAGACAAGCGTAGACTAATGGCCAGACACCCATAAGACTGAAGAGAGTAATAACAAACGGGTTAATATCTGCCCATTGGAGCGTTACCAATTTTTCAACCAGCGTCAGTGTTCCTGGCTGTTCAAGAGGAGCTAGCAGCAAGGTGTAAGCGACAAAAGCAACCCACACTACCGAAAGTGCAATTTTTCTGTCCATAATCAAGATTTGTGTGACATTAACGCAAGATGCACGAGCGAGAGGCACATCAAAATTCACCTTTCGCCTATTTTCAAGTGAAGTTTTAGCCAATGCTTCTGACTACGCAGCATCAGGATTTTCTTCAATCATCTCTGAGGTAGCATTTGTTCCGATCGCACTCCAAATCACATAAGGTAGTAGTAAAAGAGCAGCTTGTCCAGAAATAGACCAAACGGCTAAGGTTAATAGAACCCCTAAAATTAAACCAGTCGCTCCTAAAATTGTGCCAGCTTTTAAGCTGCGGAGTCTCAGCGTAGCAGGGATATAAGCTACTGTGGCAATTTCCAATAGTAAATAGCCTCCCATAAGCAACCAAGTTTTAGGGCTACCTGGATCATTGTCCCAGATGCGAATTGCGCTCTTTGTTCCACACACAAAAACTATTGTCCAAATAATTGGAATAGCAGGCTCAAAAACTAACCATTTGGGCCGTTTCAGGTACGCACCCCACACGAGATCACGTGGCTTGAAAAAGAAACTACCAAAGGCTACTAATAAGGTTACACCTGCAATAACCATCCAAGATTTAATCATTTTTTGATCCTTTTCTTAACTATAATTGCTTGATAAGTTTGAAATACTCAGTATAAATTTATCCTGTCAATTTAAAGCTTTAATTTAATCAGTCTTTAGTCAGAAATACTGTCTGATATAAGCTTATTAACACTCCAAATATAAATTAAATAAAGCATTACTCATCAAAAGATATGTTAAATGGCCCAAGTGCTAGAGATGTAGAACGTGCCACTTTTTTTATTATTTCTTCGCTAGTAGGCAAGTCTACAAAGCGAATAGCTTCAGGTGAACTAAACTTAATATCACCTGGTGGTTTGCTTTTTTCAGATGTCACAACTAATAAGCGTAATAAATAAGAGTCTTTTCTATTAAAAGGACGCAGAATAAAGTCAATTTCAGATTTCGGCTCCGTAAATGATATGGGTGTTACTTGCTCTAGCTGATGATGGCGATCAGGCGATTGTGCTTCTACATATACAGCAACATCACCAGAAGACAATGCAATCCCAAATTTAAATTCATTGAAATCTTGTTTTCCTTGATTAATTAATTCGATTTGAACAGTCTGTAATTCTTCATATTTGTATTCTTTTTTCCCATCCGAAATAGTTATATAATTACGTAAACCCGATGCACCAAAAGTGTCTTCAAACGTTGAAAAGACATCAACTCTAGAAGCGATGGCTTGTTTTTTATTCTGATACAAAGAAATAGCCGCGTAAATAAAAGCTCCTATTGCACCACTACCAAGGATAGTGATTACTATAAACAGTATTATGTACCAGTGAATATCAGCCATCTGTTAAAACTTGACTTTGTTTAATAACTTTCTGAGAATTAGCTAATGCAGCCTAAAGTTATTTGTGGAAACGCTCAGACCGAAGGTGCAAATCGGTCTGGTTGGTTTATTGGTCATTTTATAACTCCAATTAACAATCCTCTTTCAACTTCTATTTTGGAAGTGAAATGGACTGTCCACAAAGCAGGAGAAAGTAGATTGCAATGGGCAATGAACCTAGAAGCAACCACACTTTCTATTTTGATTTAAGGGCGATTCCGTCTACAATTTCCAGAGGAAGAGTTTTTACTATCGCGTGAGGGCGACTACGTTTTCTGGTTCGCAGGTGTACCTCATTGTTGGTCGGCTGAATCAGATTCTACAATTCTGACTATTAGATGGCGATCGCACTTCAGGAGATAGCCTAGAAGTGCCAGAAGTAAATACCTAAAAACGCTGAAGTGCGATCGCCAAAACGCAAACTCAACACTTCACTTGTTACAACCCGCATTGATATTTAATTAGAGCAGATGCTACTGAACGAACTAACAGCTTCGCTAAACTGACGGTTTTGTTCCATTAAACTCATATGTCCACCCGGCTTTAAAACTACGAGATTAGAATTAGGCACTTCGGCTTTCATGCGGATGCTAGCTGCGGGGATAGTGGCTATATCTGAAGCACCCACGACAATTAAAGAAGGTGCATTAATTGTCGCCAGCGTTGATGTTTCATCGTAGTTAAACATTGCTAGTGTGCCGCGAGCAAGAACACCAGGCCAGCCCAAAGCTGATAATATAGCGGAGAAATTTAGTTGACCGCGTGTTTCAGTTCCGGTAAATCCAGACACTTCTACGCTGATGTACAGCGAACCATTAAGATATGAGAGCCAATTCATCAGCCAGACGAGAGGCGAAAGCCCGATTGTGATATACAGCAGGGGTTCTAGTAGTGGCTTTTGGACAGTACGAAAAAACCTGCTAAATATAGAAGTTTTTACAGGATTTGTATAAGTTGTATCTACAAGAATTAAACCAGCTACTCTATCTCCCAGTTGTTCGGGAAATAGCCGACAAAATGTCAGGATGCACATACCACCCAAACTATGTCCAAGCAGAATAACAGGTTTGTCCCCCGCTATAGCAACAACAGATTCTAGATCACGGGCATATTTTTGAATTGAGTAGTCATTGTTTTTCGGTTTACTAGATTTTCCTAGCCCTGGCAAATCCCAGACAATTATCCGGAAGCGATCGCTTAATTGTCTTTTGACGTAATACCAGACGGTACTATTTGGTCCCCAACCGTGTGTCAAAATAATCGGTTGACCATCAGCAGGGCCATAAAACTCTACTTGAATTACGCTACCATCAGGTCTTTTGATACGCTGCACAGTACCAGTACGCATAAACTTGGGTTCATCAGTTCCTCGCCGACGTAAAAGCGGTAAGCTGATAAAGCGCCCAGCAAAAGACCAAAGAACTAAGGCTACTCCACCAACTAGGTAGGATAAGCCTACAAGTTCACCTTCGTACCACTCATAGATAATATAAAGTCCTCCACCCAGTACCCCGATGGACAATAGTCCAACTAGCCAACTAAGGAGAAAATTTAGGGGCATAAACAGCATAAGCTGAAACCTTGGAATAGGATGTTCGTTGCATAATCGAACAGGTGCATACAGACGTTAGCCTCTAGATAGACTAATGGCAAGTACATCACTATGCCGCCGTGGGATTAGATCGACCAACACTTCATTTCACAATAGATTATCTTCTGGCGATATTAAGCCATCTACTAACTAAAATGGGATATTATTAGATCCCAGTATGAATCTGGAAACGAGTTAAGCGCTCGCTGGAACTAAGATGCGTCCAGTGTAACCGACATCGTTATAACGTTTAAGCACGTTTTGAGCGATCGCCTTAGCCTGTCCAAAAGCAACCAAAGCGACACTTGCACCCCCAAATCCAGCACCAGTAAGACGCGAACCGAACACACCAGGGGTTTCTTGTAGGATCGCAACTAAAGTATCTAAGGCTGTAACAGAAACTTCGTAATCGTCGCGCAGACTTGCATGAGAAGCATTCATCAGTTCGCCGAAGCGCTGCGCCGATACTCCCTGTAAAGCCTCAAGCACACGGTTATTTTCGGTAATCACATGACGCGCACGTTGTTTAAGCGGTTCAGGTAATATTTCCACCGCTTGCGGATCGCTGACATCTCTCAACGCCTGAACTTCTAGAAGCCTTGCAGCTTCCTCACACTCAGCACGACGTTGGTTGTATCCACTTCCTGCTAAGGTACGCGGAACACCGCTATCTATTACTAAAATTTCTGTTCCAGAAGGAAAAGCTATTACTTGACGCTCCAATGTTCGCGTGTCGAGAAACAGCATATGATCGGTGTCAGCTAGGCTTGATGCCATTTGATCCATGATCCCGCATTCCACGCCTGCATACTGAATTTCGGCTTGCTGTCCTAGCTGGGCGATGCGGACATCATCAAGATCCAAGTTTAATAGCGATCGCACTCCCCGCAAAGTGGCAACTTCTAAAGCCGCGCTGCTAGACAAACCTGAACCAATTGGCACTTGTGAAGTAACGTGCAGATTTAATGGTGGTATCGTGTAACCTTCCTGCTGTAAAAGCTGGATACACCCAAAAATATAGCTAGCAAATCCTGACGGGGTAGGATCGTTGTTTGAGATATTTACTTGTTGATTTAGTTCTGCTGAGTAAAAGTGATGCTGTGCATTCTTGCTAAAACCTAACTTTACTGTTGTACGTTGAGGAATAGCAGTAGGAAGTACAAATCCATCGTTGTAATCGGTGTGTTCACCAAGTAAATTTACTCTTCCAGGCGCGCTGGCTTGGGTTTCAGGTTCTGTACCGAATATCTGTTGAAAGTCCTTCATGGCATCTCTAATGGTATAGGGCGATCGCGTCCTTCTACCTCGACACTAGGCCAATTGGAATCAAAAGTCAGATTTTCCAATTGATCCTGATGAATTACGAAAGTATCTTCAATTTTTGCCCCTGTTAAACTTGGATTCCAGGCGACAGCCATGTTTTCTGCCAAAGTGTCTGTAGTAGTTGGATTTGCAACAATTTCTCGCGCTAGATAGCCTGTAGTTCCTCCTTGATGATGTTCCCAGATAGCATTAGGATAGCCATGCTGCCCATAGGCTTGAGCCAGAGAGTTATAAACTGTGTTTAGTGCTGTACCTGGTTGGCATAAATTTAGCGCTTGGGCTTCAACTTCACGCACATGGCGGTGTAACTGAGCATCTTCAGCTTGCAGTGAACCAAACACAACAAATCGCGTCAAATTGGCATATAGCCCGTATCCCCGCGCACAAAACACCATCATCGCTTGCCGTCCGATCGCTTCAAAGCTTGGTGTAGCATGACGATAAAGCGGCAAACGCCTCTCGCCAGCCACTAAAGTCAGCGCTGGATGCAGCCCCCGCGCCCACAATGCCTCTGCACCCGCACCCGCAAGCTGATATTCTGTCCAACTAGGTTTGGCGCTTCTAAGTACCTCGGTCATAGCGACGCTAGCTTTACGCCCAACTTCACGATATCGCTCTAGTTCACTTGACATTATTACCCGTTTATGATGTTGAAGAGACGCAGGTAATCGCTTTTCTACATGAGGAATTGGGCGATCGCTTAAAACTTTCCCCCCATTGGTAGCCTCACGCACAAACTCTTCACGCGCGGCAGCATCAGCCCAAGGATTTACGTGTAGTTGGAAATTTCCTGCTAGTTCTTCATCCTTCAAACGCTGGGCTTCAATTTCATCAGTTAACACCCAAGCATCATCTAGAGTTACCAGCACTTCAGCAACTCCAGTTTCGGCAGTAAGCAGTACGGTGTTAGAACCACCAGCAGTCGCCCAAGCAAACCAGTCTGTTCCCTTAAAGCGGACACCCTGCGCCTGACTTTCAGTTAAAGCAAGTCTGATTAACTTTAGCTTATGGGCAACTTCTTCATTCATAATTTGTTGTTCAATTAATTTTTTGCACTAACTTTGTTACCCGCTTAAGTTCCAGGCTAATAGTTAAAGTCCACTTAAGTAGACTGGAAAGCCATATTTAGTCTTCTTGAGAAGACTTCCGCTATTAGCCTGAGATTTGAATCTCAGGCGGGTGTAGTATGTTTGATCCATCATTTGTTTCAAGATTTACAACTACAGCTTGTAACTCTTTTGCCTTATCTTCTGGTAAGGCATCGTTCGCAAACAGTCCGGCTGCTAGTTCGGTTCCTGCTAAATACTTAAGCCGATCGCGCGTTCGGTACGGTGGATAAAACTGAGCATGGAGGTGTGATTCTGGATGAAGTTGCCCATCGGTAGGCGCTTGGAACCACGCCATTAGATAAGGAAAAGGGCGGTTCCATAAACCGTCGTATTTAAGTGTGACAGTTTTTAAGGCTCTAGCAAGTCCTCGACGCTGCTCTGGGGTAAGATCGCTGAATGTGGCGACTGACTCAATTGGGGCAATCCAAACTTCGTAAGAATAACGAGCGCAAACAGGGACAAATGCGATCGCCTCCTCATCTAGATAAATAATCCGTTGGTTGTCCGCAATCTCTTTTTGAATCAAATCTGCCAGTAAAGAAGATTGATTTTCGCCGTAATATGCTTGCTGCATCTCCAACATCCGCGCTGGTACAGGTGGCACAAAAGGATACGAGTAGATTTGCCCATGCGGATGATGCAAAGTTACGCCCACTTCAACGCCCCGATTCTCGAACGGCAGCACATATTGAATTTGTGGATGTCCCCCGACTACAGAAGTGCGATCGCCCCAGACTTGCAAAAGCAACTCAAGGTGACTCAGTTTCAATGCACCCAAAGATGCCTGCGGATCTTGAGTAAATACCACCACTTCACACACCCCGTTTGCTGGCAGAGTGTCAACGATGCAGCCTGGAGGATCGTGAGCAGCTAAAGTCAGCGAGGGAAAGCGGTTATCAAACACTGCTACGTCATAGCGCCCTTGGGGAAGTTCCGTAGGAAAATCCTTGTCTTTAGTAGGAGCAAGCGGGTTGTACTCTGGAGGGGGCATAAAGGTACGCCCTTGACGATGGCTAGCGTAAGTAATCCATTCGCCCCGTAATGGATGCCAACGGAAGTGGGGATTTGCCGCTACTGGTTCATCACTGGGACTGGGGGCTGTAATGTCATCGGCAATTGGGTAGCGGCTGTATAATGTCAGTTTGCGGCCATCCGGCTTTAACAACTTGTGGGAGTACATATTCCTCCTCCAGAAAGGGTTGCAGCACGGATCGCTGCGAGCGGAAATTTAGGAGTGCGATCGCTATATAACAAACCGTTTGCTTCTTGAAAAGTATCGGTGAATTGGGTATAACAAAATCCGCTAAATATTTCTATTGTATTTACCGCTTCTAGCAGCGCCCCATATTTCATTTCTAGTTCTGAGATATTGAACGAGCGTTCATAACCCCAGGTTTCAGCTTCTGGATTTTCGCCAAGGGTATAGGCAATTCCACCAAACTCTGTCAGCATAACTGGTTGCCCTTGATGGGGATAACCATCAAGTGTTAAAACGCGCCCCCCCGGACGTTTACGATCAAACAAATCCGATAGCTTCACTTCAGGTCCGTAACGTTTTACCAATCGCTCCGGCTTGGTATCGTAGTCGTGAATCGCAATAATATCAGTTGTGATACTCTCCCAACCGTCATTGCCAATTACGGGGCGAGTCGGATCTAGAGTTTTGGTTAAGTAATAAAGCGCCTGGACGTAATCGCGGTGAGCTGCTGTCTCTGTTAGGTTAGGCACTCCCCAGGATTCATTGAAGGGAACCCACACGACAATACACGGGTGGCTCACATCTCGCTGAATCACCTCAGTCCACTCTCTTGTAATGCGTTCTACAGCTTTAGGAGTAAAGCGATAAGCGCTTGGCATTTCCTCCCAAACCATTAAGCCCAGTACATCTGCCCAGTATAAAAAGCGGGGATCTTCAATCTTCTGGTGTTTACGCACACCGTTAAATCCCATGCTTTTTGCTAGTTCAACATCACGCCGCAACGCTTCATCAGAAGGCGCAGTCATCAGGGTGTCGGGCCAGTAACCTTGATCTAGAATTAGACGCAAATAGTAGGGACGACCATTAAGCATAAAGCGATCGCGCTGAATTCCTACAGTCCGCATCGCTGTATAAGACTTGACTTGATCAATCAGCTTGTCTCCATCCCATAGCTGAATCTCAGCGTTGATTAAAGTTGGGATCTCAGGACTCCAGAGTAAGGCGTTGCGGTAGTCATCAATACCAGGATCTGAAAGCGCAATCCGGCGATGAATTTCGCCGTTAATTACTTCATAAGCATCATTTACTAAGACTTGTTCGCCAACGTTCAGTTTTACTTTTAATTGCAGGCGATCACGCTTCTCTCCGGCAACAAAAGCTTCAAAACCAATTTCCCACCGCTCAAAGTGTGGTGTCCACCGGATACGTTCTATATAAGTTTTGCCTACGCACTCAACCCAGACAGTCTGCCAAATCCCAGTAGTGCGCGGATACCAGATACTGTGCGGCTCAAGCAGCCAATCTTGTTTTCCACGCGGTTTAGCCAAGTCTTGAGGATCATCCTGAACCCAGACAGTAACTTTTTGCGTTCCGGTTTCATTTAAAACAGGCGTAATGTCCATGCTGAAAGGAGTATGTCCACCCTCATGGTCGCCCACAAATTGACCGTTTACCCACACTCGTGCATAATAGTCAACTGCCCCAAAGTGGAGTAATACCTTACCATTACGCTGAGGTAAGTCAAATTCGCGCTCATACCAACAATTGGGATGAAAACCTGTGTCTCCAATTCCACTACGAACAGACTCCGGCGCGAACGGCACTTCGATAGTATGTGTCCATTCGGAAATGTTTGAAGGTGAGATAAATCGCCCTTCGTCATCAAAATTAAACTTCCACGCACCATTTAAACAAATCCAGTGCGATCGCTGCAACTGTGGGCGTGGATACGCCATATCAGGCATAGGAGAAGTTGTCCCATTAATAGGAGAATAGCACTTCTCCCCATAACAATTATCAATATCTCTAACTAATGATTCCATTATCACATCTATCTTAGGTTATATATACAGAATACCTATAGTACCTTAACCTTAAACCCTTTATTTATATTTTACTAATAAATCTTTTCCAGTATCTATTTCTTAGGCTTTGTAGCTACCAAGCTTTGATCCCCTTTGCTTTTAAGTATGTAGCAGTAGTTAATTTACTATAAATTAAAAATTATCGAGCAGGAACAAACTTTACACTGTCTACACAGATTTGAACACAGCAGTTAAGCGATTAAGCTGGATTTGACTTAAGTTTGGCAAGCGTTGATGTAGGGAAGACTTTATCCATTTTTTAGCTAATGCAGATTTTAACAACAACTCGACCATCTTCAACAACGGTGCAGTTTTTGAGCTTGGGTTGAGCGTGCTTGACTGAGGTATTATCGGCAGACTGGTTACAGTGGTGAATAGTTTGCTGCTGTTTTTGGTTGAGGGTAACAACACAACAAGCAGTAGTGGGACAAAACATTGCTCTTATACTTTTAGCTCTACTAATATTATCCTGCAAATTATTCAAATTTTGCAGTGGCTAGCAATCATCTAAAGCTAACTGACTCAAGATTTTAGTTTATTTTAACGGGCTTAAGGTTTGAGCCGAAATTTTAGCTTACTACAAGGTGAAGCCCTAAAAATAATTAAGGTGATTCAAACTGAACCAATAGCTATGCAGCAATTACTACTATTCACCTTCTATCTAGCACTAAACCAAATGAGCTAAATTCACATTCTTTTTATAAAACTTCAGTACATCTTCAAATAAAATTCACCTTTAATCGCAATTTACTAATTAAGCTATGTATATATACAGGCAATAACTAAAACTAAGCACTATAATTTAACGACTGAAACGCCTCTAGAGATAACTTTCTAGAGGCGTTTCTAACATTTGATGAACTTACTTAATCGTTGTTCTGTAAGAATGTTATTTAAGAATAGCTACAATTTTCTAGGATTGGCTAATATTACGCACTAGGGGAGACTTCAAAATTGTAAGTATCGCCGTGATTCAGATACCTGACTTTGTATTCAAGTCCAGCCTCCGCGATCGTTTTTACAAAGTCCTCTAATGGTGATTTAAATACTGTATAGTCGTTGAAGTGGATTGGTATTGCTGTACGCGGGGCAATAATCTCGATTGCCTGTACTCCTATGCATTGCATCCATTGTAACCATAATTCCGAAAGCTCTTGTACCTCCTAAATGCAGCAAAGCAAGATCGATATCTTGATGTCGTTGCGGGATTTGTTTCAGATTCTCGTGGATCAGCGTATCACCTGTAATATATAAACGAAACTTGTCTCCCTTAGGATTCTGAAACTCCAGCATACTTCCCATCACTGGTGGTAGAAGCTTGGACAGGATTCCTGGCCCGTGTGTTCCAGGCATTGCACTAATGCGGAGTACAGCTTCTCCTTTAACTACATTTAATGTTTCCCAAGTTTGAAGTGCTTGCGGCACATTAAAGCCTTTTTTTTAAGGCTAGCAGCCGCGTGATGCGTCGTTACTATCGGCAAGTTTTTGTCAAGCTTTTGTTCTGCTATGCGATCAAAATGATCGTCGTGCATATGCGAAAGCAAGACGGTTCGGTTAAGGTTTAAGCAGTATTGAGTACAGAAAAAATAAGTGTTTGAAGTTTTACTCCTGCTCCCTTATGTATGGGCTTCTTAGACGGAAACTTGGCTCTGGTTTTTTTTACTACAC
>JAHHHE010000033.1 GCA_019359535.1 Gloeocapsa sp. UFS-A4-WI-NPMV-4B04 | reverse complement strand
GCAATTACTATGGCTGTAAATGCGATTACGGATGAAAATGCTCTCAATTGGTTTAATCATTGTGGGCTTTTCTTTGAGCCTATTAGATAGCTCTTTTTGTAGTTGGTTTGATCTCAAATTGCTGTAATCCTCTTGTCTACTCCTTTATTACCTCAACCAAATCCTCAACCATCACGTCAAACGTGCGGGCTAACTTTTGAAGTGAGGTAAAGTCAACCATCGTCATCCCAGGCGATCGCGCATAAGTTCTGAGTGTACTGTAAATAACCCCAGAACGATCAGAAACCTCTTTAATTGTCCAGCCTTTCTCAGCAGCAAGTTCTCGAATTCGCAGCCTAATTGTTCCCATTGCAGTATTGACAAATGACTACACTTAGTCGTTTAATAATTATATCTTAAAAGCGACCGCCCTTGGGTATAGAAAATAGTTAATCCTCTTGTCTACTCCTTTATTACCTCAACCAAGTCTTCAACCATCACGTCAAACGTGCGGGCTAACTTTTGCAAAGAGGTAAAGTCAATAGTTTCTAGTCCAGGCGAACGGGCATAGGTTCGTAGAGTGCTGTAAACTACACCGGAACGATCAGATACTTCCTTAATCGTCCAACCCTTTTCCGCAGCAAACTCTCGAATTCTTAACCTAATCAAGCCCATAATGCTATTGACAAATGACTGATATAAGTCGTTTAATAATTATATTCTAAAAAGCGATCGCCCTAAAGTTTTCGACGACAAAGAGCGATCGCATACCAACACAAATCCCGAAATCCGAGACGCATTTCTTCCGAGACGCATTTCTTCCGAGACTTATCTATTATGTTACCAACAGAACAGCGAAACTCAAACCCTTTACACCGCCTTGCTCGCTTTGTAACTCAAAAAGCAGCCGCAATGATGTTCAACTTAGAAGCAGAGGAGATATATCAAGTTGAACGTTGGGCGAACATTGTGTATGTTCATGGCAAAGGTGTGAGTCGGTTTGTCAGCTACGCTGATTTTCCGCCAGTTTTGGGAGTAGCATCACCTAGCGATCGAGATTTTGCTTTTTGGCGGCGGCGTTGGAAACAGCGACAACAAGAACAGCAAAAAAAGCAAGCACCACTCTTTTGGCTACAATTTTTTGCTCAACAGTTCCATCAATCCCCCACAGAAACTATTTTATATAACTGGGGTGAATTGATCGGAACAATTAAATTTGCCTTTGGTGAAGGTGTTTTGCAAGAACTACGAGAAAAATATTGCTACGAGAAAGCGCTGCTAAGTTTTTAAAAGTTATTAGCTATTCGTTAATATTGTTTCTAACTTTATTAGCCCGCGCCTCGGCATTCTCCATTACCTCACTCATCTTCTCAATCATCTCACCGGGGTAACTTTCTAAAACCCGCGTAGACAGAGAAATGCGACCTTTTCCTTCGTCGAGATCAACAATTACAGCCTTAATCTCTTGTCCGACTTGAAACAGTGATGGCAGAGATTCAATGTATTTTTGGCTGATTTGCTTAATGTGCAGCAAACCGCTAACACCATCTAAATCAACGAAAGCTCCGAAAGGCTTGATTCCAGTAATTTTACCTTCAACTAGCTGACCGGGTTCTAGCTGACTGAAACTAGCGGAGCGAGTTGCTAGACGATTGGAAAGTACAAGCTTGTTATTACTGCGGTCAATTTCTAAAAAAGTTGCACTCAGGGTTTGACCTTTAAGCGCTTCTAAGTCGTTACTTTCAACTAAATGCGATCGCGGAATAAACCCCCGTAAACCTTGGGCATTTACCGTCACGCCTCCTTTATTCAGACCAGTTACCCGCACTTGCAGTGATTGACTACTTTCCTGCATTTGAGTCAGTCGTTCCCAAATCTGATTGATTTCTAGCTGACGGCGTGAAAGCGTCACCTGTCCATCTGCATCCTGCTCTCGGATAATTACAAATTCCTGCTCTTCCTGCAACGGCAGCAGTTCAGCCAAATTTGTTACCGACTTTAAAGAAACTTCATTTATCGGCAAAAAAGCAGCGGATTTACCACCAATATCAACATACGCGCCATCGTTTTCATGCTGGAACACCTTACCACGTACTACCTGTCCCTTTTGAAACTGGAAGTCTTGTTGTTCAAGGGCTTTAGCAAAATCATCCATCGAAAAGGACGAATTATTTGCTTCGGGTTTAAATTCAGATTTCATGACTATTAAATATGAGTTGCAATTTGATTCAGTGCTGCTAGATTTGGACTAATCAATCACGTTTAATTAAAGTTCCTTAATAACACATAACTTAGGTATTTTCGAGTTGCTGGACGCGAGGTAAGGCGGTGATTTGAGTTATGAAGCTAATTTGCTATTAAACAGTTGCTTCACTTGCTCCCAAGCATCGGCAGCAGCTTCAGAATGATAACTAGCACGATGATCGCAAAAAAAGCCGTGATCTGCTTTATCGTAACGAAATACTCGATGGGAATGGGATTTTTCTAACTCTGCCTCAATTTGATCTACTTGTTGAACTGGAATGCTGGGATCTACCATCCCAAAGAAAGCGTAGAGAGTACCGTTGATTTCTGATGTCCTGGTGATAGTAGGAGAACCGCTTCCTGGTGTGTCTGTAGCAATGCCAGCACCGTAGAAAGAAGCAGTAGCTTTAATATCGTTTAGAGTAGCAGCAAGATAGGCAACATGACCACCAAAACAAAAACCAATGCAGCCAATGGCATCTTTTTTCACCTGGGGTTGGTGTTTAAGGTAGTCAATCGTTGCTTGAATATCGCTTAATAGTTCTGACGCTGTGGTTTGTTGCTTGTATTTTCTGCCAATTTCAATATCTTGGGGAGTGTAGCCAGCTTCAAAACCAGGAGCAATACGTTGAAACAAAGCGGGTGCGATCGCAACATAACCTTCTTTGGCAATTCGTTCAGTAAGTTCCCGAATATGAGTATTGACTCCAAAAATCTCCTGCAACACTACAATAGCTGGGTAAGAACCTGCGCCTTTTGGTGCTGCGAGATATGCGGCAATTTCCAAATCTCCATTAGAAACGTTAACGTGAGCGGTTTCAATCTCTCGTGCCATGATGTATTTTTACCAATCTTCTGAAATTTTGAAATATATCTGTGCCAATATCTAAATGCTATCTAGGAGCAAACTATAAATGACCCAGCATGATCGCGCTTAAAATTTCGCATATAGCGATTGATATCAACAATAATATTTGACAAATAGCGTATCCAGCTGGCCTGTTACCCCGATCAGCGCCTTAAAGGAGGAGTGATGGTTCAGTTTCGTATTCAGCCAGACAGTGAAATCCCCGCCTCAACTCAATTATTTAACCAAATTCGGTTTGCGATCGCATCCCGGCAATTTACCCCCGGACATCGCTTGCCTAGTACGCGATCGCTGGCAATGCAAACTGGACTCCATCGCAATACTATTAGCAAAGTATACCGTCAGCTAGAAAATGACGGGCTTGTCGAAAGCGTTGCTGGTTCAGGCATCTACGTCCGCGCTCAACCACCAAGGCGAAACCCCGCCCCCGTTGCACTTCTGGAACAATATCCTCAAGCTGACAAAATTGTCCAAGAAAGCGTGGATAAACTACTCAATCTTGGCTGTACGCTCAATCAAGCGCGTGAGCTATTCTTAGCTGAAATTGACTGGCGATTGCGCTGTAGTGCGCGGGTAGTAGTTACGGTTCCCGCACAAGATATCGGTGCTGGCGAATTGATGGTGCAGGAACTAGAACAAGCGCTCTTAATACCCGTGCAATTAGTATCAATGGAGGAACTGGCTCAAGTGCTAGATCAAACTTCCTCTGGAACCGTCGTGACAAGTCGCTTTTTTATTGCAGAAGCAGAAGCGATCGCCGCTCCCAAATCTGTGCGCGTCATCCCTGTTGACATCTACGACTACGCTAAAGAAATTCAGCTGCTTAAAAAATTACCCAATAACGCTCATGTGGGCATGATTAGCCTCAGTTCTGGTATTCTTCGAGCAGCAGAAGTGATTATTCACAGTCTTCGAGGCGATGAACTACTGCTAATGACTGCCCAATTAGGCGATGCTTACAAAGTGAATGCGATCGCTAAAAGCGCTCAACTAATTATCAGCGATCAAGCGAGTTTTGCCACTGTAGAAGCAGCTGTTCAAGCCGCCAGAGAAGATATTATTCGTCCTCCTAAGCTGATTCGTTGCGACAGTTACATCGGTAGTCAGTCGATTGATTTGCTCAAACGCGAACTAGGCTTGGGCTAACCAATAAAATTAGGGAAAATTATGGTTTCCTCTAAGGGTTAGGAGCAGCAGGGAATACTTAAAGATAGCCTTAAACTTTGGATAATTTAGTGATAACAAATTGACATTATGTAAAAAATGCTACGCTATTATAGTATCTGTACATAGGCGTGAAGTGACTTCATAACAATCTAAAAGGCTGAAGTTACTATGTGGCATGGCAGTAACAATAGTAACTATTATAACAAAGTATAGTAATGAAAAGATTGATTTTTTCTAGAAGGAATAGACTAAGCCAACTCTTATCTTTTTTTCTGCTAGGAGTTGTAGTTGTAGTCAGCTTGGCTTATGGACAAACACTAATGCAAGCTAAGACCTTAAAAAACTTTGAGCCAAGCATTTCTGTTCACGTTCAACCACAGAAATATTCTACCTACGAAGATAGAGAAAATGCATCAGCTATCAAAGTTACCTTCGACAGTTCGAGTCCAAGCTTCAAAGATATTAACTGGAGTACAGTAGCACCGTCGCCAATTGCGCGTTCTGAAGCTGCGGGTGTTGTTGTGGATGGGAATTTGTACGTATTCGGCGGGTACATCAAAAGCACTGTCAAACCATTCACCAGACCGATCAGCAGAGCAGACGTTTACAACCCAACTAATAATACTTGGAACCGAATAACAGATTTACCCAACCCGCTCACCCATACTGGGACAGCAGTGGATGGAAGAGACATTTATCTAGCGGGAGGCTATCCAGGTACGCCAACTGGTGGTCAGAGGTTTGCCACTAGAAACGTCTGGAAATACAACTTGGACACAAACACTTGGACGGCAATGCCTCCACTACCTGAAGCTCGTGGATCTGGAGAATTAGCGCTTCTAGGGAGAGAACTTCACTTCTTTGGTGGCGTGGATGCCAATCGCGTAGATAAGGAGCAACACTGGTTTCTGTCCCTTGATAGTGGCACAAGTTGGACTCCTGCTGCCCCGCTTCCCAATCCACGCAGTCACCTAGGAGACGCAGTAATTGACGGCAAAATCTATGCTATCGGTGGTCAGCATGGTACTGACCAAAACTTAGTTACCCAAGACTCTGTACATATGTGGAACCCAGCCCACCCAGAGACGTGGACAACAGTTGCGAGTTTGCCTCGTGCTAGGTCGCATATTAGCGCAGCAACCTTTGTGATAGATAATCGGATTATCGTCGCCGGAGGTGAAATATCTCACGGAAGCTCAGTATCAGACGTTACAGCGTATGAGCCTTTATCGGATACTTGGACAGTGCTTACCCCCCTGGCTGCACCACGGCATTCAGGCGTTGGTGGAAATATTGGAGACCAAATATTTTACACAACAGGTAACAATAGAGGTATGCAGTCAACAACGTACAAAGGCGTGCCTGTCCTAATTTTTCCTGCTACTTAAGATACTGGCATTGCGCCAAATCTTCAAAGGACTACCCTTGGACTGCTAACAAACTAAACCTGTAACTATCATAGCTGAGTTAACTAGCTTAAGCTTTTGGTGCTGGTAGCTGCAAAAATTCACGTACTCGCTGTAGATAAGTATCTGGATCTTCCAGCATCGGGAAGTGAGCAGTATTCGGAATTAAAGCATATTCAACTTTCTCGCTCATTGCTGCTGCCTGACGACCCATTTGAGCTGGAATAATCTTGTCATACTCTCCAGCAACCAAGAGCGTAGGCACGGTAAGACGCGCAAACTCCTGTGGCATTAATTCAGCTGCTGCCTTGCTCACAGAAGTAAAGATCGTATTTAAAGCGGCTTCGTAATCTGCTACTAAGAAATCTTGTAAAAAAGAACGACGCTCGGCAGCTGGGATAGGGCGATGCAAAAATCGCGCCATAAACATTTGGTCAACAAAAGGTATTTTACCTAGCCATTTGGGGCGAAATTTGACTACATAACCGCCAAACTTATGAAAGGTGGTAAAAGATTTTTCCTCATATTCAAAAACGCCACTACAAGTCAAAATCGCTCGTTCAACTCGTTCTGGATAACGGTTAAGAAACAATGTGGCAACAGAAGCTCCCATCGAATGGGCATTGAGATAAACTCGCTTTAGTTGCAAGGCATCTAAAAGTTCTGCCAAATCTTCAGCATAGTCTTCCATTTCATAAGTTAACTGAGCAATTGCCTCTGATTGTTCTTGCGGTGACTGCAAATCTGCTACAGCAAGGCTATCTTTAGGCAAAGCCGATTTACCATGCGATCGCCCAAATCCTCGCATATCATATAACAGACAATCAAATTGCTCCGAAAGCGCCTTAGCCGTACTTTGCCAGTACCGAGCCGAACCAGCCCAGCCGTGAACAAATACCATTACTGGTTTTCCTTCACTACCTGGTGTCCGAATCCACTCGTAGTAATGTTCAACGCCACGAACTGGGATGTAAGCCATCTTGAGATTAGTGAGTAGTGGCAAGTGATTAGTGAGCAGCAATCAGTTTAAGAAATATGGGTCTTATTGCCCGTTCCCTTAAGCAGTGAGTAGTGGCATTTTCTTTTCTACTCACTACTCAGCGAAGCCCGCCGCAAGCTCTCGGATGGAACATCCGAGAGCTTGCGGCGGCTACTCACTCTCTTACGCTGATTCTGGTTTAGGTAGTGAGGATGGATGCACAATTAGTTCAGCTGTTGAGCGCTTCTCCACCATTTCTCTTGTTATGGTGCAGAGAACTACATCTTTGCGAGATGGCAACTCATACATTACATCCAGCATCAGTTCTTCTACAATTCCCCGTAGCGCTCTCGCACCAGTTTTACGCCGATATGCTTCTTGAGCGATCGCTTTCAAAGCATCCTGCTTAAACTCTAGCTCCACGTTATCCATATTCAGCAGCTTTTGGTACTGCTTCACTAAGGCACTGCGGGGTTGTGTCAGAATTGCTACCAATGCTTCTTCGTCTAGTGGTTCCACTACTGCTGTCACTGGCACTCTGCCAATAAACTCAGGAATCATCCCAAATTTGACCAAATCTCCAGGTTCCATGTGCTTAAGAACATCTGCCATGCGCCTTTCTTTCGACTGGTTCTCACCTGGTTGAATAAAGCCCATTGATTTTTTGCCAGTGCGCTGCTCAACTACTTTCTCTAAACCAACAAACGCACCACCACAGATAAACATAATGTTGCTTGTATCAATCTGAATACAATCTTGATACGGATGTTTACGTCCTCCTTGGGGTGGCACATTTGCGATCGTTCCTTCCAACATTTTCAGCAGGGCTTGTTGTACACCCTCGCCGGAAACATCCCGCGTAATCGAAGGATTTTCGCTCTTACGGGCAATCTTATCTATCTCATCAATATAAATAATTCCCCGTTGTGCCTCTTCAACATCTAAATCAGCAACTTGCAGCAGTCGCAGCAAGATATTCTCTACATCTTCTCCCACATATCCTGCTTCCGTAAGCGTCGTAGCATCTGCTACAGCAAAAGGAACTTCCAGAATTTTTGCCAACGTTTGCGCCAGAAGCGTTTTACCGCAACCAGTGGGACCGATTAAGAGGATATTTGACTTTTGTAGTTCTATTGCCTCTTCTGGTGCTGTTTTGCCGTTGCTTTGAGCTTGGAGCAAACTTAGCCGCTTGTAATGGTTGTAAACTGCGACTGATAAAACTTTTTTTGCTTCATCTTGTCCAATAACGTGCTCATCTAGGTGCTTTTTAATCTCTCGTGGCTTGGGAATTTGACTCAGCGAAAGATTGGCAGAGCGAGTGCGCTTCTTTTGCGGATTTTCTGAACGAGATGTTTGCCCAGACGCAGCAGTATTTGAGTCGAGTAACTCCTCATCTAAGATTTCGTTACACAAGTCAACACATTCATCACAGATGTAGACTCCCGGCCCGGCAATCAACTTACGCACCTGCTCTTGAGACTTGCCGCAAAACGAACATTTTAGATGGGAGTCGTACTTTGACATACCTACCTCTTATTTAACAATAGTGACTGTTTCGCCCGCCTTCGGGAGATTTTGCCTGGAGATGACTTGATCGATCAAACCGTAATTCTTCGCTTCCTCTGCTGACATGAAGAAGTCCCGTTCTGTATCGGCTTCGATGCGCTCCAATGGCTTACCCGTATGATGAGCTAGTAACTCATTCAGCCTACGTTTATGGTAGAGAATTTCTTTGGCCTGAATTTCAATGTCAACTGCTTGTCCTTGAGCGCCTCCAAGCGGTTGATGGATCATAATTCTGGCACTAGGTAGAGACATCCGCTTACCTGCTGCCCCTGCTGTGAGCAAGAACGCTCCCATACTAGCAGCTAATCCAAAACAAATAGTAACAACATCAGGACGAATCTGCTGCATTGTGTCATAGATTGCCATTCCCGCTGTTACTGAACCGCCTGGAGAGTTAATGTACAACTGAATGTCTTTTTCGGGGTCTTCAGCATCTAAAAATAGCAGTTGAGCGACAATTGAGTCAGCAATTGTGTCATCTACTGGAGTTCCTAGAAATATAATTCGCTCTCTGAGTAAGCGAGAGTAGATATCAAAGGCTCGTTCCCCCATACCAGATTGTTCCACGACCATAGGAACAATATTGCTGGGGCCGAGAGAGTTAATTTCTAGGTTGTTCAAACTACTAATTGGGTAATCCGAAGATTGGGATACGAGCATATAACAACTCAAAAGTGTAACCGAACGTGGTGCATTTGGCGGCTATTTGAAGCAATAAAAACTACTGTATCCGCTATGAACTATTATGCCTTATCTATTTTAGAACCGAGGCTTTAGCAAGAAACGAGGCAAATCTTAGCGTTAATTGGCTATCTGTCTTCAGGTGTTGTTGAAGACCAGAAGAGCGATCGCACTTTGCAATTTTAATCATATAACGACCCCTATTTGGCTCACTCATGCGGTTGATTTTTTGCTTGTGCGATCGCAATTTGTCCGCATCGCCTTAATTACTCTGCCTCAGTTTGCGGTGTGTCTGCTTGCTCAGTCTCCACAGTAACATCAGATACTGGATGTGCCGTTACATCCACAGTTTCTGTTGTAGGATCTATTTCCAATGGCTCCTCTTCCGACGCTGCAAGAGAACCTTCAGGTACGAGTTCAATCGTGGAATTTTCTTCCAGCCACTTCATGATTTTTGCTGTCAAGAGTTCTTCTGCGACAACTTCCCGTAGTCTATCTACATCAATATCTTTACCAGTGTACTGAGCCACTAGCTCTTTAACTCGTGCTTCAACTGCCCCTGGTTCAAGCTCGATAGATTCACGTTTAGCTACTTCTTGCAACGCTAAAACTCGCTTTAAACGCTCTACTGCCTCTGGGCGCGATCGCTCTCTTAACTGAGGTATATTTTCTTGAGTAAACAGTCTCTTAATATCAATTCCTTGATTACTAAGCTGTACTGCTGTCTGAGTCAACATTGCGTCAATTTCTTGAGCAACCATGCTTTCTGGGATGTCAACTTCTACCTGATTGAGCAGTTCATCTGAGAGTGCTTGCTCTTTATTGGCTTTTGTTTTGTTTTCAGCCTCTGCAAGAAATCGAGATTCTAGGGAAGTTCGCAATTCTGCCAAAGTTTCAAACTCGCTGGCTTCTTGGGCGAAGTCATCGTTTAATTCTGGCAGTTCTTTTTCCTTTAGCTCTTTAAGCGTTACGGTGAAAATAGCGTCTTTATCTGCCAACTCTTTTTGACCATATTCTTCGGGAAACTTGGCGTTCACTTCTTGCGTTTCCCCAGGCTGCATACCGACTATGCCATCGACGAAGCCTTCAATAAATTTCCCAGGTGACAGTTCCACTTGAAAATCTGTTCCACTAGCACCGGGAATTTCCTCCGGTTCTTGTCCTGCTTCCTCGCCTTCACTCACAAAATGACCTTTAAAATCAACTACCGCAATATCACCCATTTGAGCAGCGCGGCCTTCTACGGGAATTAGCGTTGCCATTTGGCTGCGTTGTTCTTCGAGCGTTGTGTCAACGCTTGCAGGATCGTACTTAACTTCCTCTGCTTGAACTTTTAACCCGGTATACTGAGCAAGATTTATTTCTGGCTGAACATCAACAGCAACTGAGAAAGTCAGCGTGTTACCTACCTCATAAGAACTCACCAAGTCTTCAAAAGACGAGCGCAACTGCGGTTGACCAAGCACCTCAATCTTTTCTTGTTTAATTGCCTCTGTAATTCCACTTTGGATCAATTCTTCTACAGCCGCCGCCTTAACCTGAGCTAAACCCAGCCTCTGTAACAATATCTGGCGAGGCACTTTGCCTTTACGAAATCCAGGGATATTGGCAGCACGGGCAAATTTTTGAATCACCTGTTCGTATGTCTGCTTGGACTTTTCTGGTGGAATTTCTATTTCCAGACCAATTTGACTGGCGGGAAGTTTTTCCTGGGTTACTTTCATGTTTGATTTCCGACAACTTCTTTTGACTGCTGGGATAATGCCCAGTGATTACTAATTATTTGAATCTTTGAGCCTTAGATCAAGCGGAGTATCCGTTAGTGAACAACAAATCGTTATACCCATTATCTCTCTAAGGATTGAAAGCGGTTTAACTTCATGACTGCTGACACTACAGTCTAACGCCGTGATATTCTGGTGCATACAAACAATGCGCTTGTAGCACTTCAACAACCTTTGTGGCTGTAACATGGTGCTAGGGGCGATCGCTCTTACTAATGCGTTGTGTTTAGTGTAACGGCTGATAGTTAATGGTGGACTTAATACTGATTTAGGTTTCTGGTTCTGGGATAAGTACGTGCAACCGTCGTTGCCTGTAATATTCTTACCTAATTTTCTGTTAAAACGCATTTTTGCGGATGATAATTGAAAAATTCCTTGAAAATTTGACAGCATTCGCCTTAAACTGCGAACTAATGGTTGATTTATTCTAAAAATTAGTTAAATAAGTTAGATAACAGTTTTAGTTTAAGTTTTGAATAATTTATTTTAAATTTGCAATTTTTATTCATTTAAGTGGAGGAAAGAAGGTTGACAAAATCATATCAAGTTGCAATTTTAGGAGCAACTGGCGCGGTTGGCACAGAATTGTTGGAATTGTTAGCAGAGCGTAATTTCCCTTTAGCTGATTTAAAGCTTTTAGCATCGCCTCGCTCTGCGGGACGGACAATGCACTTTCGCGGTGAAGATTTACCAGTAGAGCCAGTAGGCTCTAGCTCTTTTGATAACGTGGATATAGTTCTAGCGTCAGCTGGAGGTTCAATATCAAAAACTTGGGCTCCAATTGCTGTCGCGGCAGGAGCTGTCGTAATTGATAACTCCAGTGCGTTTCGGATGAATCCTCAAGTTCCCTTGGTAGTTCCAGAAGTAAATCCCCAAGCTGCTGCCGCTCATCGAGGTATTATTGCCAATCCCAACTGCACAACAATTTTGATGGCAGTGGCAGTCTGGCCTCTTCATCAAGTGCGAACAGTAAAACGCATTGTTGCGGCAACCTACCAATCTGCCAGTGGTGCGGGTGCAAGAGCAATCGAGGAAGTCAAAAACCAAGCGCAAGCAATCCTAGCAGGAGAGGAACCAACAACAGATATTTTTCCTTATCCCTTGGCTTTCAATTTGTTTCCCCATAATTCCCCCCTTACCGATTCAGGGTACTGTGAGGAAGAAATGAAAATGGTCAACGAGACACGCAAAATTTTTGGGACTATGGATCTGAGAATTACAGCAACTTGTGTTCGGGTTCCCGTCCTACGAGCGCACTCAGAAGCGATTAATCTAGAATTTGAAGCGCCAATGAGTGTAGGAGAAGCTAAAAAAATCTTGAGTCAAGCTCCTGGGGTGAAAGTAGTAGAAGACTGGCACGCAAATTATTTTCCTATGCCAGTAGATGCTACAGGTAAGGATGAAGTTTTAGTTGGTCGCATTCGTCAGGATATTTCCCATCCCTGTGGTTTAGAAATTTGGCTTTGTGGAGACCAAATTCGTAAAGGTGCAGCTTTGAATGCTCTCCAAATTGCCGAGTTGCTGGTAGAGAAAAATCTGCTTCAACCTGCGGCGGCAGTTGGTTCTATTTCATGAAATAACTACCACAACACAGAAATACAAAGAGGTTAACGAGGAGTTAAAGAGGGTGGTAGATTTTGGACGGGTTTTAACCGCCATGATCACGCCGTTCAAGGAAGACGGCAGTGTGAACTATTCGGTAGCAGAGGAACTAGCAGCGTATCTGGTAGAACAAGGTACGGATACTTTGGTAGTATGTGGCACAACAGGAGAATCGCCTACACTTAGTTGGGACGAGGAGTACCAGTTATTTCAAGTGGTGTTGCAGGCGGTAGCGGGAAAAGCTCTAGTGATCGCGGGGACTGGTTCAAATTCAACCGAGGAAGCGATCGCAGCTACCCAAAAAGCCGCTAAAATAGGATTACATGGATCTTTACAAGTAGTTCCTTATTACAACAAGCCACCCCAAGCAGGACTCTATCAACACTTTAAGGCGATCGCGCTTGCCTGCCCCGATTTACCTTTTTTGTTGTACAACATCCCAACTCGCACTGGTCAAAATCTTCAGCCTGAAACAGTTGCTCGTTTAGCTGAAATTGAAAACATTGTGGGGATTAAAGAATCAACAGGGAATTTAGATCAAGCAAGTGAAATTAATCGCTTAACACCAAAAGAATTTAAACTTTATTCTGGTGACGACTCTCTAACTCTTCCTTTGTTAGCCGTTGGCGGTAGTGGTGTGGTGAGTGTAGCAAGTCATTTGGTAGGAAAGCAATTGCAACAAATGATCCAAGCCTTTGAAACAGGTAATAGCCAAGTTGCAACCCAAATTCACCTTAAACTTTTCCCTTTGTTCAAAGCTTTGTTTGCGACTACTAATCCGATTCCGCTCAAAACTGCGCTCAAACTCAAAGGCTGGGATGTAGGTTCTACTCGTCTACCCTTATGCGAAGACGAAGACTGGATGAGTCAAAAATTAAAGGCAATTTTTACTGACTTGCCATAACTGCTGTGAGTTTTTGACAATTAAATATTTAGGTGCTGCTTATTTCTATTGCTGTGACTGACAGTTTTTCTAAAACTGATTCAGTCGTATAGGTAATGTCTTCTTAGTCAAATTAAAACTTAGCTAATACTGCACTCATCCAGTTAAATATCTTTCAATTTAAACACAAAAAACAATTCATCCAAATAGGACAAATGACACAAAACGAATCGTCAGCCACTATCAAAATTATTCCTCTCGGTGGTCTACATGAAATTGGTAAAAATACCTGTGTTTTCGAGTATAACGATGAAATTTTAATCCTAGATGCAGGGCTAGCTTTTCCTACCGAAGATATGCACGGGGTAAATATTGTCCTGCCAGATATGACTTATCTGCGGGAAAATCGCCATAAGATCAAAGGCATGATCGTTACTCACGGTCATGAAGATCACATTGGCGGAATTGCCTATCACTTAAAGCAGTTTGATATTCCGGTTATTTATGGCCCGCGTCTGGCATTGGCAATGCTAGAAGGCAAACTAGAAGAAGCCGGAGTACGCGATCGCACAGAATTAAGGTCAGTTCGTCCCCGCGATTTGATCCGGATTGGTTCGGCATTTGTAGCCGAATTTATTCGTAACACGCACTCAATCGCCGATAGCTTCACCGTCGCCTTGCACACTCCCGCCGGAGTAATTATTCATACTGGAGATTTTAAATTTGATCATACTCCTGTTGATGGAGAATTTTTTGATATACAAAGGTTGGCAGAACACGGCGAAAAAGGTGTACTTTGCCTAATTAGTGACTCAACAAATTCCGAAGTACCAGGATTTACACCGTCTGAACGGTCGGTTTTTCCCAATCTTGACCGAGTTATTAGCAAAGCTACTGGACGATTGCTAATAACTACCTTTGCTTCTTCTGTGCATCGGATCAATATGATTTTGGAACTGGCACAGAAGTACAATCGCGTTGTATCAGTTGTTGGGCGATCGATGCTAAATCTAATCGCCCATGCCCGCAATTTGGGTTACATCAAATGTCCAGATAATCTCTTCCAACCTTTGAACGTTGTCCGCAGTATGCCTGACGAGAATGTTCTAATTCTCACAACGGGTTCTCAAGGTGAGCCAATGTCGGCAATGACACGCATCTCTAATGGTCAACATCAGCATCTAAAAATCCGCGAGGGTGACACAGTAGTATTTTCAGCTAACCCGATTCCAGGCAACACGATCGCTGTAGTCAATACTATTGATCGTTTGATGATGCAGGGCGCAAAGGTGGTGTATGGTCGTGAGCAAGGAATTCACGTTTCTGGACATGGTTGTCAAGAAGACCAAAAGCTGATGATTGCTTTAACTAAGCCTAAGTTCTTCTTACCCGCGCATGGCGAACATCGGATGTTGGTGAAGCACGCGCAGACAGCCCAAAGTATGGGGATTCCACCAGAAAACATGATCATTATGCACAATGGTGATGTCGTAGAAGTATCTGCTGATGCTATGCGCATTACAGGTAAAGTTACGGCTGGTATCGACTTAGTAGATACGGCCGGCTGTGGAATAGTGAACGGTAAGGTACTCGAAGAACGCCAAAAGCTAGCTGAAGAAGGTATCGTGACCATAGCAGCTGCGGTGGACTGGAATGGTAAGTTGATGATGAAGCCGGATCTTCATGTTCGGGGCGTGGTAACGTCAGTGGATCGAGCGCTGCTGCAAAAGTGGGTACAAGAGCGCATGGAAGGAGTTTTAAGCGATCGCTGGTCAGATTTTGCCCGCCCTGCTGATGGGGAACAACTAGAAGTAGACTGGGCTGGATTACAAGTGCAATTAGAGCGTGAACTACAGCGTTCAATACGCCGTGAATTGCAAAGCCAAACATCTGTCATTCTATTGATGCAAACACCAGACGAACCTGTCAAAGCTACAGATGGTAGAAGACGGCGGCGCACTACTGCTCAAGTCGCATCATAATTCCTAAATTGGTTTAGTTAAATAGGGGTAGAGGGTTCAACTCTCTACCCCTATTTGTTGGGCGATGCTGTTGTGCAGCCGCTCAACTACTAAAATAATTCGCGATCGCCCAATCACATTAACGGATATCACACCACTTTTCGTTCCTCAAACCCGCAACATTTCTTTACTTATTTGGTCTACACTATTAAAGGGTTGAGTAAATTTACTGGAATCTTTAGTTTTCAATCGTCAAACTTCAGTGATGTTCCTCATTCATCTTTCTGACTGTCTGGGTCAAGATAATAGCAGCTTCCAGATTGAAGGCTTCAGTCCAAAACTTCAATACTTCAACGCTGAATTTGTACTTTTAGATACCAAACGCTTATGAAATGATTTTGCTGCATTAAATAAATGCCGATCATACATTAACTTTCACTAGACAGGGTGTTTCTTTATTAAACTTTTATCTAGATAAAGTAACGAACAAGATAGCTTTAGTACCCTTACCTGCAAGCGGAATTTCTAGTTAGCGTTATGTAGTAATTAACAAAGTTCCTGACTCAAGTACGTAGCTCAAGCTGAATACTTCATCCAAGCCGGGGAACATTATTTCGATAGTAACCGTTAAAACTTTGTAAATGTTCAGTAGATTCAAATGGCGTGGAGACAGAGGAGTGGACAATGAACGTATTAGATTATACAGTACAAAATATTTCACTTAGTAGCTGGGTGTGGATTGACTCGGTAGATGCACCTGTGACTAACGCCAAACCCGTGCGTCGTCCTTCCCCGAAGCCTACCTTTGATATTCTACGACCCCTGCGCCAGTGGCTTAACCAAGTAGAAATCAGCAATCCTAAACTGGCTCACCGCTTGTGTAAAGTCATTCCCGCCCAGTGTCCATTTGAGCGCGATGTGAAACTTTTTGGTCACACACTGTTTCATATTCCCCCAATGTGCAAGCTCAATCCTCTTTACGAGGAAGTCGTGATGTTGCGCTTCCGGGCTTTGTGCTATTTAGCTGATGAGTGCGGCGAGGATGTGACCCAATACTGCTGACTAAGGCAAAGTGTTTTATGTAAAAATATCCTTGACTCACTGAGATCTTTAAGTTCCCAGTGAGTTTTTTATTATATAGAAAATAGCAATAATATTTACTGAATAGAATTTACGGCTATAGAAATATAGACACTTTGCCGCTTGACGAAGGCTAGTAGCGATTAGGGTGGTCATTGCCAAACCTACTCACTCAAGTGCTACTGGCTATTTAGCTCTTTCGGCTCATTTACAGACTTGTGTAGCTTCTGACTGTAGTATGTCACTTTATAGTCGGAACCAAGTTCTTCCTGAAGCTTCTGCCACAAACTGATTCCCTCGTGTTCAAATTCTCCCAGCTCTTGCTCACTGAAATAGTAAGATTCATCTTTAGGGTCAGCAAAATTTAATGTTCTATCATATGCATTTGCCCAACGTAGTAGTTGGTCATTCGTCTCTGGACTTAATGGTAGCTCGTCAGGCTCGATATCACCAACTTCCTCAAATCCATCACCGTACCATAAAGGCCAGCAATGGTAATCAGGCATTAGCACCACTTCTTTTACCATAATTATTTCTTCTTTTTTAGATTTAGAAATATGCACAATAGCAAAAAAGTAATAATGGCGTTTGTGTTGTTTAATATTGAGGGTTATTCTGTCGAGCAATAAAGGAGTGTGGCACGATGATAACTGCCAATGTATTAAAACTCAAATGGCCTTACCTGAATCAATCAGACTGCAACTGGTTTCTGATTTAAACATTTGCCGTATACTCAACGGAATGTGGCAGGTTTCCGGCGCTCACGGACGCATCGATCGCAAAGCTGCAATTCAGAGTATGTTTGATTACATGGATGCAGGCTTCACGACCTGGGATTTAGCTAACCATTATGGGCCAGCCGAAGAATTTATTGGTGAATTCCGACGACAACTGATAGCAACGAGGGGCGAAGCAGCGCTGTCTCACCTCCAAGCCTTTACGAAATGGGTTCCCAGACCAGGTAAAATGACAAAAAAACTGGTCGAGGAAAATATTAATATCTCTCGCAAAAGGATGGGTGTTGATTCCTTAGACTTGTTGCAGTTTCACTGGTGGGAATATCGAGATCACAATTATCTCGATGCGCTTAAATACATGGCAGAACTGAGGGAAGAAGGAAAGATTAAGCATCTAGCCTTGACTAACTTTGATACTCAACACTTAAAAATTATTGTGGACAACGGGATTAAGATTGTATCCAATCAGGTGCAATTTTCTGTCATTGATCGCCGTCCTGAAGTGCAAATGAGTCAGGTCTGTCAGCAACACGATATCAAACTTCTGGCTTACGGTACGCTCTGCGGCGGTTTCTTGGCGGACAAATATCTTGGGACTGAACCACGAGGAGGCGAACTCACCACTGCTAGCTTGAAAAAATACAAGAATATGATTAATGCTTGGGGAGGGTGGAATTTATTTCAAGAGTTGCTTTCAACGCTGAAAACCATTGCTCAGAAGCACGGTGTAAGTATCCCCAACGTGGCGGTGCGTTATGTTCTAGATCGTCCAGCAGTGGCGGGAGCAATTATTGGCGCAAGGCTAGGCGTTTCTCAGCACATTGAAGATAACGCGAGGGTATTTAGTTTTACCATTGACACAGATGATCGTAACCAGATTGATACTGTACTTAAGTGATCGCAGGATCTGTACCACTTAATCGGCGACTGCGGCGATGAATATCGGCGCTAATCATGCAGCTAACGTTAATGCCCTAAGCTAACAATATTTAATTAGAACTAATTTAACCAGAAGTTCTAAATATTTACTAATGTGTTAAATCAACGATCAATCGTTTAAATTCTCCTTTTCTAAACAATCATTAAGTATTGGTGCTTAAATCCCTATTAATTAAGTTTTATGAAGAAATATTTAAAATTCTTGGTTACAGGTACTAAAAAATTTGATAATTAATTTAGATTTTAGTTGCCTAAAGTAAAAACTTTTACCATCATTCTGCTGTAATATTACTCAGGTTTTAATGGTAAGCAGTGTAAAGCTGTCAATTGAATTGTGTTACAAGAAAAAAGTTTTAGATATCAAGCAGGTCTTGATGGAAGCTAATACTTTGCCCTAATTTTAATAAAGTTGCAATCATGTTTGTTGCATAAACGCTAGGAGTAGTTGTAATGGTTGGTTTTTTCAAAAATTTATTGAGTGGGATTCTATCTTTCTTTGTCGGGCTTTTACGTGGCAACAAGGCTCAAGAAGACAAGCCTAGCATAAAACCCGCCGCCGACAAAGCTAAAGAACTACCAGGGAAAGTCACTGGTAAAACTCGCAGACGTAGCGGCTATTTCATGGAACTTGACGAGTCTGAGGAGACACCAGCTAAGGCTAATCAGTCAACTAACGGTGCAGTAGCAAAAACTCCCGTAGCCGCTACTGCTACTAAACCTGCTAAAGAGCAGCCTGCAAAAACAGATGCCGCCGCCGCTTCTGCTCAATCTGCCAAAGTTGAGCTAGTTCAAACTGCTGAAGGAGTTACGGCTGTACCAGCAGAAAAAACCCCAGCAGCAAGCAAGAATGGGCAGACTCCAACTGAAACCACTTTTGCTCCTAAATATCTC
Source organism: Gloeocapsa sp. UFS-A4-WI-NPMV-4B04 (assembly GCA_019359535.1). Classification (GTDB taxonomy): domain Bacteria; phylum Cyanobacteriota; class Cyanobacteriia; order Cyanobacteriales; family Chroococcidiopsidaceae; genus JAHHHE01. The sequence goes on along the minus strand of JAHHHE010000033.1, from coordinate 17,225 downwards.
GCCCCGACTGGTAGCTCAAACAGTCGTCGTCGTCCAGGCCCAAGTATGAATCCTTTTCTGGATATGGCGCGTCAAGTTAAAACCCCCGGATAAATAAGAAGGGATCGCGGGGGTCAGGGGCTAGGAAAGGAAGGTTACTCACGGCTGTTATGCGGTGTTGACGAGATAAACATTCAAGAATGGCACTCACAAGCAGTTTAGGTAATAATCTATTTCCCCTGACTCCTAGCAAAAACTAGCCCACTGTATAAGTGAAAAGCTGAGTCCCAACTTGTCTCTGCCCTACGAAATAAGTGAATATGAGACTGAATACGTCCCAGCAATTCTTTTTGATCTAGGACGGTTTCGGCGAAGGGCGTGAAATCTGACCAAATGGTAGCGTGAGATAATTGTTGATCGAGGAACTTAACTAAGCTGTTCCAATTGATTCTAATTGTTGTCTGGCTTGGTTGAGGAGCAGTTATAAGACCTTGTTGAAATTGGTAGCTGTGAGCGTGAAGCCTTAGAATACAATGCCTTTGCGGAAGGTGTAAATCGCAAAATTGCACGTAGTCTTGGATCTGGGTTTTGCGTTTTAGCTTGCCTCTGTGGTCTAAATCTACTACTTCTTCAAAAATCGGCAAAAGTCCCTCTGCGCGCTGAGTAACTTCTGACCAGTTGAAAGCCAAAGAACCGATTTGTCCTTGTTCGTTTTGGCAAACAATCCTAGCTTGAGCAGAATGTTGAAAATAGCTGACTTGAAAAACTTGAATTTTGTGAATTTCAGCTAGTGTAGCCCAAAAACACTCAACTCCAGCCGCGCGCAGTTTTTGACCTAAAAAGCGCAGTTCTCCGATCGCACCCGTCCGATACAATCGCCAACCGCGACTAGGTAGCTGTAGCCGCGCCGTGTAAGGATCTATCTGCAAAATCTGGGCTAACTTTTGAGCAGCTACGGTTCTGTCGCTAGAAACTGGTTCTAAGACTAATACGCCTAGTTGATTATTGCTGGGGTCAGCTGTTGCTTGGGCGAGAGCTTGAGTTCGTTGTTCTTTGGCGATCGCTTGGACTCGTTGCAACCCCTGACGTGCTTGAGCCACAACTTTGGTATTGCTGACGTTGCGTAGCAGTTGCCGATAAATTTCTTCAGCTGTTTCTAACTTGCCTGAAACTTCGTCTAACCGTCCTAAGTAATATTGCACCCAAGGGTTTTGGGGCGAATCTTGGCTCAGTTGTTGCAATAACTGGGCTGCGGTGCGGTAATCTTGACGTTCAAAGGCAGCAGCAACTTGGTCAATCATGGCGCTTGGGCTAGGGGCTAGGGGCAATAACAATACCTCTTGCCTACTTTATTGTTCAAAAGCAGCAGCAACAAGAGACAATGCGACAATTGGCGCTGTAACTGCTCTCAGGATACGGCGACCTAGAGAAACAGGTTGAAATCCAGATTGGAGAGCGCTTTCCACTTCAGATGCTGTCCAGCCTCCTTCGGAGCCAGTTGCTATCAAAATATCAGATGTAGACACAGAAGTAATTACGTTTTTTAAGTGAGGGTAACTACCACGAGCGACACAAAGATAGCGATGATTAGCAGTAGTCGCTGAAATAGCAGTGGTAAATGAAACTGGTTCTAGAATAGCAGGTACAATAGAGCGCTCTGATTGTTCAGCTGCTTCTTTAGCAATGCGCCGCCAGCGCTCTAGTTTTTGAGAACTGGGATTAAGCAAAGTGCGATCGCTAATTACTGGTGCAATGCAGCTTACCCCTAACTCAGTGCAGTAACGCACTACTTCATCAAACGAGTTTCCTTTCGGCAAGGCCACCATCAGCGTCAGCGATATAGGCAATTCGCTTTGTACCGAAATAAGCTCTAGAATTTGCGCCTTTGCCCCGTAAAGTACACTTAGCCACCACGAACCTTGTCCATCCATTGCAATAAAGCGATCGCCCTCTCGTAACCGCAAAACATTACTCAGATAATGCTGTTGCTGGCTTGTCAGCACAATTTGCTGGTCATTTAGCTGATTCGGGGCGATCGCTAGTCGTTGTAATTGAGCCACAAGAAGGGGTTAGGGATTAGGGATTAGGGACTAGCGCAAAGTTTGAGCGGAGGTTTCCTCCGCTCAAAGCGATGTGTTCGAGAGGGGCTAGGGATAAGCCTTAACCCCAGTTAACCAGTTAGATTAGGAGTCTGACTGCGCTTGTAAGTACGCTTCTAATGCCTCGTTGACAAGTTGACTAATCGGCTTACCCTGAGTAAGGGCAGTTGCCTTTAGCTTGCTATAAACTGAGTCTTTAATGCTGACGCGGTTACGTCTATTAGCGGCTGTCGTAGTATTGCCGATCGCTACTACTTTGCCATTGCTTGCGTCTGTGAGTTCCCCCGTAGTAGAATCGGCGATCGCTTCTATCAAACCATCACTATCGTCTGTTGCATCTTCCACATTAGTAGTTTGGGACTCGTAATTCGTGGCAAACTCGCGCAGAGTATCAAAACCAACGCGATCGCAAAAATCACCAAAACTTTCCCCCGCCTGCCTTGACTGCTTGAAGTAGACAAAAATCGGCTCTAACTGTGTTTCTAAGTCATTAATCGGCAACCGTTCCATATAAGGTAACGCTAGCCTTGTTTGAGCTGGCGAAGCTCCTAACCAAACTTGATAAGATTCGGGTGCGCTACCCACAAAGCCCAGTTCCGCTAGATAAGGACGAGCGCAGCCATTCGGACAACCTGTCATCCGAGTGATGAAATGCTCGTTTTCTAAGCCTACTTTCTCCAGCAGCGTTTCAATGCGCTTCAAAACACTAGGCATCACTCGTTCAGATTCAGTAATTGCCAAGCCACAAGTAGGCATCGCCGGACAAGCCATCGAATACCGTACAAAAGGGTTAATCGCATTTGGATCAGTTTGAACACCGCAGCGATTGAGAATTTCTTGAATAGCCTGCTGGTTATTCGGTTCAATGTCGTAGAAAATGACGTTGTGGTGTGGTGTTAGGCGGATAGGTAGGTTGAACTGCTGGACAATTTCCCGCATTGCTGTTCGCAGTTGGAACGAGCCTTCATCCTTAATCCGACCATTTTCAACTGAGATGCCCAGGAAAAGCTTACCGTCACCTTGTTCTTGCCAACCAAGGAAATCTTCGTACTTAAATTCTGGCAGTGGTTTGAAAGGTTCTAGAGATTTGCCAAAATATTTTTCTACCATTGAGCGGAACTTATCAACACCCCAATCTTGGATGAGGTATTTTAACCGAGCATGACGACGATCAGTGCGATCGCCATAATCTCTTTGCGCCGCTACAATTGCCTTAACTATCTCGTAAACATCATCCTTTGCCACATAGCAAATCGGATCAGCTAGCCTTACGAACGTTTCTTCTTTATTGTGTGTGCGTCCTAAGCCACCACCAGCATAGACATTAAATCCCTCTAGCTCTTTATTATCATTGGTAATTACTACCAAGCTGAGGTCTTGGGAAAACAAATCAACTGAGTTATCCCCTGGTACGGTTACGGCACACTTAAACTTGCGAGGCAGATAATAAGTGCCGTAAATCGGTTCTGGGTTATCGTGGATGATTGTCCCAGTACCATTACGAAGACGAGCTTCCTTTACCTTGGGATCTTCTTCAGCGCTAATCGCCTTTTCTCCATCTAGCCAAAGTTCGTAATAACCGCCTGTTTGTGGTGTTAGCAAGTCAGCGATATTTTGGGCATATTCCCAAGCATACTGATACTCTGGGCTATTTTTAAACGGCGCAGGTGGAGCCATCACATTGCGGTTAACATCACCGCAAGCAGCCAGAGTCGAACCCATGTTTTGAATAATTGCGGCGATCGCACTTTTGAGATTTTTCTTCAAAATCCCGTGCATCTGAAACCCTTGTCTAGTCGTAGCACGCAATGTCTCGTTGCCGTATTCACTTGCCAGCTTATCTAACGTCAGATACAACTGCGGCGGCACTAAACCACCTGGATTTTTGGTTCGCAGCATGAACTGGTAGTCTTTTTCCTGTCCCTTAACCCGATTATCGCGGTTGTCCTGCTGGTAAGAGCCGTGAAACTTCAGAATCTGAACTGCGTCTTCTGTAAAATGATTTGTATCTTGAAGTAGCTCGGTTGCCACAGGTTCACGCAAAAAATTACTGCGTTCTTTTAAACCTTCTACCTTAGAAGGCTTGCGGCTTGTGGACGTAGGAGTTGCAGATTTCACCATTTCAGTTCTAAAAGAATTTTAATAAGGCATTCATCACCGCCCAGGTAAATCATAAACGCCCTTGTCGGCTGCTTAATCAACGCTAATCTAGTCGGGATACTGATGAATACCCCAATTTTAACATGATAAAAAAGCTGGGGTTCGCCACTTATGCAACAGTGAACAACCCCAGCAATTATTACTTAACACTCAACTGTCAATTATTAGCTTTTTGAGTTACCAGACATTTGGCAATTAGTTTCCTCTTGCCTCTCGCCTTTAACTAATAGTTTTTAGCTTTTTGGGTTAAAGGCATTTGATAATTAATTTCCTCTTGCCTCTCGCCTTTCAACTAACAGCTTTAGTTAAAGCGATATGCCGCACCTAATTGGAAGCTAACAGCTGGATCGGAGCTATTTTCGTAGGCATCAAGTCCTAATTTAGCATCACCATAGAAAACAATATTTCTCCTTACTTCAGCTTCAGCACCCGCCGTTAGTACAACTGCATCTTTATTGCCTAAAGGGCTTAGTTCTCCATCCTCTTCTACAAAAGAGTAACCAGCACCGACATAAGCATTAGCGTTATTTGTAATCGGCACATCGTAGGAAATCATGGGCATGATCGCGCTTGTTTCACCATTAAACAAGATTGCGCCTCGCGCCGAAATTGGCGTATTTGGAATAGCCACGCGACCTTGAAGATTACCACCGAATGCAGCATCATCACTTGTTTTTGCATTATTAGTAGCGCTAAGTGAAACACCAGCACCTAAATAGCTAGCGTTAGTACCTGTAGGCTGTGCAGAGGCTTCTCCTGCTGAGATAAAAGTAGGAGCAAATACTAAAGCAGACAAAGCGGAAATCTTAAGGGCAGATTGTAGAAAGCGTTTCATAATAGTTCAGCTAATTCAATTTTTGCTTACATATCTAAAGTCGAATTAATTTCTAGAAAGTTCCAACAATTTTCTACAAATTGTTACTTTTTTCTGGATAATAGTTGTGCCAATTGCAATTTTTTCATATACTCTCAAAAGGTAAAGTTATTAACAACTGTCTTAAATAAATATTGCTTGAATTAGACGGTTTTAAAAGTGTCACATAGTTTTTAGACTGCAATAAATATGTTTTAGGTAAGGTTACTTATCTAATGTTTGTTTTAAAAAATATTAGATTAAAAATAGTATGTAAAGACTTAAAGTAGCCTTAACAGTCAAAAAATATCTAATTAGATTGATGTAAATGGTATATTTGGAAGTGAAGTAGAAGACGACACGCGCTCGTATCGATGCTCGTGGCTAACGGCTCCCTTGAAAAAGTCGGCATTCATTTTTGTGGATATGCGCTCAAACCCAAGTGTTTCGATAAGTCCAATAGACGCAACGTTACGGGTATCTATTTCTGCCACCACAATGTTTACTTCGTAGGCTTGGAGAAGGTGAGCGAGCAAGCGAACGCATCCTTCTTTGGCATAACCTTGTCTCCAGAAGGGTGGGAAAATTAGGTAAGCGATCGCTGCACTATGGTTGGGATATACTGTTGCTTCCAGCGTGCCAACGTAGCCTCCATCACGAAGCCGTACTACCCAGTTAAGCCATGCCTCTTGCTTGTCGGGTGAAAGCCTTGAAGATAAAGCACGATATCGAGTTTCTAGAACCTGAAGTGATGTGGGAGGATCAGTTGGAATAAATTGGTAAACTCTTTGATCTAGTAGTTGTTCATAAATAGCTGCCGCATGAGATACGACAAGTGGCTCAAGCAAAAGTCGTGGTGTCTCAAGCGTTGTGTCGGCTGCAATCAGGCGCATTATTAATACTGAAGACGTAATAAACAACTAAAGTTACTATTCGGCTGGTTCCAACTACAAATACTTATGCTGGCACAAGCTAGCTGTGAAGTTAAAGCGGTAGTTACTAGCGCTTCACTTGCTCAGAAATCCATTGCAGGTAAGGTTGAGAGCCGCAAACAATTGGTAACGCGATGATTTCCGGCACTTCGTATGAGTGCAGTTCTCTAATCTTGGCTGCCAAAGTGTCAAATTGAGCTAAATCAGTTTTAATTAGTAATTGCCACTCTTGTTCTTGGTGTAGTTCACCCTGCCAGGTGTAGATCGAGTGTATCGGCAATAAACTTACGCAAGCAGCTAGTTGAGATTGAACTAGGGAGGTAGCTATTGCCTCTGCCTCTGTTCTTGAACTAGCTGTTACTAACACGACACCATAGTTACTTTGGTTAGAATTACTATCCATTACAATACATTTAATTTTGTTCAGCCTGTGTAGGTGAGATCCAACTCAATTTAATTAGCTAAAACGCGGATAAATTCGAGCGGTAAACCATCAGTATCTGCTATGAAGGCAACCTCGTATATGCGATCGCCAATTTGCTGTTGAGTCGGTTCTAAAAGCACCTTCAGAGGTTGATACAGCTCTTGCTGAGTCTTTTGCGCCTCCAAAAAGCGCTCTTTTAAGCCTGTCAACCAACTGGGCAACTCTGGCGTTACCTCGGTGATATCAAACGACAAATGGTAGTATCCAACATAATGCTCATCGTTAAAAGCATCAGGAGCAGGATGGGGTTCGGGAATTTGAATCAACTCAATTCTGCCGCCTAGTCCTTCCATCCAGCAAGCCAAAGTGTAGCCCGTGGTGAAGCGCTCACAAACAGTAAAACCTAACTGTTCGTAGAAAGCGATCGCGCGATGAATATTGGCAGTGCGAATCGAGGCGTGATGCATAGTTGTGGCGAGTGGCGAGTAACGAGAAGAGAAGCGTAATGCATAGAGCATAGCGAGTAACAAGTGGTATTTACTCACTACTCACTACTCAGCGAAGCCCGCCGCGCCTTTCTCACGTCTTACACATCCGAGAACGGCGGCTACTCACTACTCACTCAAAAAGTCTGAAATAAGGATAACGTACTGGTACACCTGGCTCTTTTTCTAGGTCAAAATTAATCACTTCCCAGCATGGCTCCTGTTCGGGTTCGGGGCTAAACTCCACTGGTAAGCCGTAGATCCGTGGTCGCGATGGCTCCGACTGACCCCGCCAAGGTGCGCTACTACGTTCCAAATAACCACTAATCAGTTCTTGATAGCGACGGGCAATAATTACCCGTGTTGCTCTGTAGCCTTGAGTGTACAGCCGATCCAATGCTTCGTGGATTTCAAACCGAATTCCATCTGGGTGTGTATGTTGCCGATACCAATCATTATTCCAACGTCGCCAGTGACGACCTGACTGGAGATGAATTAGTTCTTCGGTCTTGGGGTCAGCTTCAAATGCACCGTGACGCGGACAAAGATAAGTGTCCGTTAGCGTCAGCGCTGCAACAGTTTGGCGACAGTGGGGACACTGAATCTCTGGGCCAAAAATAGGGTACTGCAAGCCTGGATTGATCATGAAGTGCGGATCAGTATATTTATGTCTTCACCAGCGCCAATGGTTTTATTTTGACATTATTAGTCCAAGAAACTCCTACTTTTAAGCTCAGTTTGCCTTATAGGCAGTTTACACCATGATATCCTGTTAAAAGCAACCAGCTAATTGAGCGTTTGTCAATCTCAAAAGTTGGAGCAATATTTTTCTTGAATACTATATCCGATATCCTATGATGTCTGCTGCATCCTATTTTCCTAGCCCAGACCTCTCTTTAGCTGCTTTTGTCGCCCCCAGTGCCGTAGTTATTGGCTGGGTGAAGGTAGCAGTAGGAGTCAATGTTTGGTATGGAGCAGTTATTCGGGGAGATGTGGAGCGAATTGAAATTGGAGAATGCAGCAATATTCAGGATGGGGCAATTTTACACAGCAACCCAGGTAAGCCAACAATTTTGGAAGATCATGTTACTGTAGGGCATCGTGCTGTAGTTCATTCGGCTTACATTGAACGCGGCTGCCTAATTGGAATTGGAGCCGTAGTATTAGATGGGGTGCGGGTAGGAACTGGTAGTATTATCGGTGCTGGAGCGGTAGTCACCAAAGATGTGCCACCGCGATCGCTCGTTGTTGGTTTACCTGGGAAGCGTATCCGCGAAGTTTCCGAGGCGGAGGCAGCAGAACTGATTGAACACGCCCGACGTTATCAAAAGTTAGCCTTGGTTCATGCGGGTACTGGTACGGATATAGGATTCTCAACACCTCATTAAGCACAGAACTAACGCTCTAATGCCGTTGCTATAAACATAAATAAGAAAGGGGTATAGTAAATTTGCCTGTTTCGGCTAAAAATAAAACATGAGGATAGTTGAAAAACTTTAATCTCTACTTATAAACAAGGAAACCAAATATGGACATCGACTTTCGTGTTGCTATCGTTCTGCTACCACTAATTGCAGCAGCAAGTTGGGCTGCTTTCAATATTGCTCCAGCAGCATTAAAACAGATCCAAGGCTTTTTCGACCGAGAAGCCTAAATTAGAAGTTAAAGATCAGGGGTAAACCGTCCTGTGACGGAACAGAGAGATGCAGCACTGATTTCCCCAACCCCTGATCTCTTGAGATTATGCAGAAGGAACCAAGGTTCTCCGTAGCTTATCAGCCCGACGCTTGGCATTAGGATTATTTGGCTCTAACTCTAGCACTTGGTCGTAGGTTTGTAGCGCTTGAGCGCTTAACTTCTTCCGTTCGTAGGCGTGAGCTAGGTTATTGAGCGCCGTAATATAGTTGGGGTTGTGCTTCAAGGCTTCTTTGTACTGGCGAATTGCTACGTCGTACTGCTCTTGAGAGAAGTAAGCAAAGCCTAGCGCATTGTATATTAAGGCGATATTTTCTTCACCCTCTTGTTCTGCTGCTTTGATCGCTTGTTGCAACGTAGTAATTGCCTGGGCATACAATTTTTTATCTACATAAATGCTCCCCAACTCGTAATACTCTTGCGCGGTTCCTTTTTCTTTACTTAACTTTTTTTGCAGCCGCGAGAGGGCGTTTTCTACTTTGCGGTTTTTGAAAATTTGGCGAAATACGATCAAACTGACTCCAAAAAGCAGAGTCAGCAAGATTGAGAGATAAACAATTGCTAAATTACTATCCATTGCCTGCAAATACAGATATTAAGTTTTTTCTTTTGTATTTATTATGTATTTTGTTCTGACCGATTAGCTAAATGCAGAGTCAAAACTTCACTGAGTACGTACTTTTGAGGTGTCTATTGGTAAACCCCAATATTTAATTCGCTGTTGTAGCCAACCTTCAGCAGAATAACGCGCGATCGCCGCATTAACTCGCCGCCGCAAATCATCATACTGCGAACCCTTGGGCATTACTACACACAACGGTTCAGCCGATAGCAGGGTTGGCAGCAAGTGATACTGAGGATATTCTTGTACCCAGCCACTAAGTACGCTGGCATCTGCCGCAAATGCAGTTGCTTCACCCGCATCCAAAAGTAATCGCGCATCTTGGTACGAATCAACTGAGACTAAGCGGGCTACGGGCAACAAATACCGTACCACTGAAATCGTACTAGAGCCTTTAAGAACGGCAATTTTGCTTCTGGTAAGATCACCCAGCTTTTGTACCCTAGCTTCCTTTGTCACCAAGGCAGTGCCATCAAAGTAGTAGGGACTGCTAAAGCTTACTAACCGCGAACGTGAGGCAGTTGCCGTGACGCTGGCAATAGTCAGATCAACTTTATCCTCTAAAACTACGGCCAGGCGATCGCGATTGGCTACTGGTTCCAACTTGATAGCATCGGGCTTATTCAGCAAGTCTTGTGCTAAACGTTGTGCTAGATCAATTTCTAATCCTTGGAGTTTACCAGTTGCATCCCGAAAACCAAGCGGACGCAACTTGTCTTTGACTCCAACAATTAGGTAGCCCCGCCGAGTAATTTCTTTTAGTTCTGCGGCGCTACTGGAAGAGAAAGGAAAAAGGAAAAAGGAAAAACCAAGAAGTAAAACAATTATCCTTTTGGCTTCTACCTTCATCCTCTATCCTTTAGCCCCATTTGCTAATTCTGCAACTTTGCTAAAGCTTGCTGGATCTGTAACTGCTATTTGAGCCAACATCTTCCGATTAAGTTGAATATTAGCTTTCTTCATGTTGCCGATCAATTTGCTGTAGCTCACCCCATTTTGCCGTGCAGCAGCATTGATTCGGGCAATCCACAGACGACGGAAATCGCGCTTACGCTTTTTGCGATCGCGATAGGCACTCCGCAACGCCTTCATCACTTGTTGATTAGCTGTGCGGAACAAAGTTGAGTGCGAGCCGCGAAATCCTTTGGCTAGCTTGAGAATTTTTTTGCGGCGTTTGCGCGCAACGTTACCACGTTTTACCCGTGTCATGACTTAATATCCTTATATCCTTACAAATATGGCAGCATCAACCGAACATTTTTGACATCGCGTTCATCCACAAGTGCCATTTGTGATAAGCGATTCTTTTTGTCTGAACTCTTATGCTCTAGCAAGTGATTTTTAAACGCTTTCCGACGCACTACTTTACCGGTTCCGGTGGCGCGGAATCGTTTAGCCGCTGCTTTACGGGTTTTTAGTTTTGGCATACGATTGCTTTAAATTAGACACAATCTCTTATGTTACCACTTCGCTAGCTGCTCTGTAAATTATATCTTTAACTGATTAGATTAATCGCGCTTAACCCACAAAAATTGGGTAATGCGATCGCTTTAAGTTTGTTTGCTTTGTCTACAACTACTTTCAGTATTTTACTTTATAGACTTAAATTGTTTAAATTTGCGCTAATTGTAACTTAGCAATCTAATCGCCCATAGCTAATCAAAAAGAATTGTAACTAATCCGGCTAATCTCCTATTTTCATATATTTAGTTTCATAAATCAGTCTTTAGATAGCTGATTTTATCAAGTGGTTTCATTAACACTTGAAGGTATAAATTATAAAAATTTGCATATTGATATCTTGTAGTTAGTAATATTTAGTCCTTACACCAGTTCAAACATTATTATTTATTAAAAGATTATTTTAAAATTTTTCATTTTTATAATTTTGGCTCAAGGCACGGTGTTCCTAGCTTCTGTAGTTAATTCAATGCCAAATAAAAATAGTTATGAAATTATCCGAAAGTGTGCGAACTGTAGTGATGGCTTTGTTAAATAAATCTTCATTACTAAAAAACAAAAAAGCAACCTGGAAGCAGACATTTAAGATAGCGTGGATTGCTATTTTAGGTGGAGTAAGTGTTATTGCTCCTATTAACATAAGCCAAGCTAAGGAAAGAAGTTTTACCACTATTCAACTGACGAACAATAGTTTTGATGACTTATCACCCAAGATTTCCGGTTCCAACGTAGTCTGGCAAGGTGGAGAGTATGACAATTACGAGATATTTTTCCACAACGGCAAAAATACAACTCAACTGACGAAGAACAACTTTAACGACTTTGCTCCACAAATTTCTGGTAATAATGTGGTGTGGCAGGGTGCTACCAGTAACAACATCAACTCATTTGAAATCTTTTTGTACAACGGCTCAACTACCAAGCAGTTGACAAAGAATAACTTTTACGACTCCGATCCTCAGATTTCCGGCTCAAAAGTGGTTTGGGGTGGTTACACTGGCGGGAGCGACTCATCAGCAGCCGTAGAAATCTTCTTTTATGACGGCAAGACTACTAGGCAGTTAACCAAAAATAGGTTGTTCGACTTTTATCCCCAAATTGCTGACTCAAAAATAGCCTGGAGTGGCTACACTGGCCCACTTACCTCTTGTGAAGAAATTTTCTCTTACAAGCGCAGTAAAACCACTCAGCTAACAAAAAATAGTTTATCTGATTCCTCACCGCAAATTTCTGGGTCAAATATAGCTTGGCTAGGTTTTGACGGCAACGACACAGAAATTTTCTTTTACAACGGGAAAATCACTACCCAGCTAACAAACAATAGCTTTGACGATAACGCTCCTGAAATTTCGGGTTCAAAGGTGGTTTGGCAAGGTAATTCTCCTGGCTTCTCCGAGATATTCCTCTTTGATGGTAAAACCACTACTCAGCTTACATATAACAACTTTGAGGATCGCTTGCCCCAAATTTCTGGCTCAAATGTAGTCTGGAGCGGTTTTGACGGCAAAGACTATGAAATATTCTTTTATGACGGTACGACTACTACTCAGCTAACAGATAATAATTTTAACGACTCAGATCCCCAAATTTCTGGCTCAAACGTAGTCTGGAGCGGCTCTGACGGCGACGATACCGAGATTTTCTTAGCTACTCCTGATTGAGCCTAGGGTTTAAACCGAATGGCACTAAGTCAATGGAAAATTAGGCTGTATTTGTTTCAATTTACCAGGCTTTCAATCCTCAACTTGTGCTTAACTTAGTGCCATTCGGTTTAAACCCCAGGCTAACAGCAAAAGTCCTCTAAAAGATGACTATGAAAGTCTTTGAGGCTATAAAAATAACCTGGCTCTAGTGAGACAAAAGAAGTTCAAGGGCTGGATTGTGATTAACTTTTCTTAGTACAAGCCAGCATACTAAATGCGAACATTCACAGGCATTTAATTTACCTAATAGGAATTAAATCTTGTTTAGCCGCGAATTCCATTCTACAAATGGCTTTCAATTAACTGGCGATATTGGCTCTTGGGCTTAATGCCTTTAGATTCAATTAACATTTCCTTGTTTTTAAAGAACTGGATCGTAGGCGTTCCAGTTACACCAGCAGTTTCGGCAATATCTCGATCTTGCTCAATATCAATTTCGACTAGGTGAATTTTGCCGTCAAATTCATCTACGACTTTATTCAAAATCGGTTTGAGAGTATGACATGGGCCGCAGTTAGGTGATACATACTTAACTACGAGTAGGCGATCGCTTTCGTGAAACAATTTCCGCAAAGCATAGCCACCTTGATGCCGTGTCTCATTGACATCAAACTCATCCTCGGACTTCACGGCTATTTGCTTCTCGGCTGACTCATGCTCTAATTCATTATCTGGAATTTCAGCCGCTTGATGGAATTCCTGAATCAAACCAGTAAACGACAGCCAGCGTTCTGCTAACATTGCCGCCATACAGCCAGTACCAGCAGCAGTGATCGCTTGACGATATTCATGATCTTGGACATCGCCAGCCGCGTAAACGCCCTCAACGCTCGTTTCGACAGAACCAGGCTTGGTGACAATGTACCCTACATCATCGAGTTCTAGCTGCCCCTTAAATAAAGACGTATTCGGCGTGTGTCCAACCGCGTAGAATAAACCCTTAACGTGCAGAAGATTTTCTTCACCCGTTTTCGTATTGCGGATTTTTACCCCTTCCATATGGCGATCGCCACCAAAGACATCCGCTACGTCTGTATTCCAGTGAACTCTAATCTTAGGATTACTCAAAACGCGGTCTTGCATAGCTTTACTTGCCCGCATTTTCTCACCCCGCACCAGCATATTCACCTGGGAACCGTATTTGGTAAGGTAAATTGATTCTTCCGCCGCCGAATCACCACCGCCAATTACAGCTAATTCAGCACCGTGAAAAATAGGCGTTGCTCCATCACAAATAGCACAAGCAGAAATACCGCGACTCCAGAATTGATGCTCTCCAGGTAAGCCCAGGCGCTTCGCTGTTGCACCTGTAGCAATTACAATGCTGTTGGCTCTGACTTCACGCTCTTCGGAACGGATAACAAAAGGACGCTGGCTTAAGTCAACTTCTGTCACATCCTCAGTATATAACTCAGCCCCCCAGCGCTCCGCCTGCGCTTTCATCCGATCCATCAACTGCGGCCCAGTAATTCCTTGGGGGAAGCCAGGGAAATTCTCTACTTCAGTCGTTGTCATTAGCTGTCCACCAGGCAAACCCCCAGCTTGAAAGCCCTCAAATACAACGGGTTTTAGGTTAGCCCGTGCTGCATAAATCGCAGCTGTATACCCAGCTGGGCCAGAGCCGATAATTACTAAGTTCTCTACAGTTGGGTTAATCATGGCTTATAACAAACTCGTAACGACTACGCTTTATTTAGTATAACAAAGCTCAACGGCTGTTAACCATATCTAAATCTCAGTTAGATCAATATCCAATTTACTCGTAGTGATAGCGGGCTTGGAGAAAATCTATGCGATCGCGTGTAACCCTGTAAATTACGCGATGCTCTAAATCAATGCGACGCGACAATGTATCAGAGTTTAGGTAGTTCAGTGGCTCTGGCTTTCCTATACCTTTGAAAGGAGTTCTAAGAACATCTTGCACAATGTCGAGTATCTTGAAAGCTTTTTGCGGCTCGTTCTTGTACCACCAACCAAGATCTTCCCTAAACTCCGGCTCAAATACAAGGACACGCCCTATTTGTTGTACCTCAATCTGAATAGAATAGTTCTTCTTACTTGGCTTTTTCTTGGCTATCAATTCCTAATTCCTCGCACAATTCATCCACTGTCATTGACTCAGTAGTCCGCGCTTTCGAGCGTTCCAGGGCACTGAGTAGACGTGCCGCATTTTTGGGCGATCGCAGCAAATAAGCTGTCTCTAAGAGGCTGGAAAGTTCCTCTTCTGATATTAGTGCTACATTTCGGTTGCCACGCCGCTTAATCACGATTATTTCTTTGTGATCAATCACTTGATCAAGAAGACTAGCGAGGTTAGCACGAGCCTGAGTATAAGTAGTTTGACTAGATAGCATATGTGTACAGGTTTGTTGTACACTTTTAGTTTAACCTATATCTGTCAACGTTGAAATATTTACTTTTAATTCAGTCAAGCGATCGCTTTAAGTGATTAACCTCTAGTAAATCATCAAAAAATATGGATAATAATGCCGCTTTAAGGGACAAAATTCGTCAGCAATTTGATACTGGCCCTTATCCTAGAATTGCGTTAGAAAAATCTCCTAAAAATGACCTGATATCGCTTTATATTCATAACTTGGTGAATCCCTACTATTTAAGAAACCAAAAAGTTATAGATACAGAAGGAAAAGTAATTTTAGATGCGGGATGCGGGACTGGTTACAAATCTTTGATTTTAGCAGAAGCTAATCCAGGCGCAAAAATTGTTGGAGTAGATATATCAGAAAAATCAATTGAATTAGCAAAACAACGATTACAATATCACGGCTTTGAAAATACAGAATTTCATCTTGCCTCAATTGAAGACTTGCCAAATATAGGCTTAAGTTTTGACTATATCAATTGTGACGAAGTTCTATATCTTTTCCCTGACCTTGCTGTTGGTTTGCAAGCTATGAAATCGGTGCTTAAACCAGATGGAATTATCCGGGCAAATCTGCATAGTTCACTACAGAGGATGTACTACTTTCGCGCTCAGGAAGTCTTTAAAATGATGGGGTTAATGGATGAGAACCCAGAAGAATTAGAAATTGACCTAGTGCGGGAAATAATGAAAAGTTTGAAAGATCAAGTCGAGCTTAAATCTATCACCTGGCGATCAGAGCTTGAAATAGATAAAGAAAAGATTTTAATGAACTATTTATTCCAAGGTGATAAAGGCTACACAATAACTGAAATGTTCTCGGCTATAAGGGGGGCTGAATTAGAGTTTATTAGTATGGTGAATTGGCGACAATGGGGCTTGATGAGTTTATTTAAAGAGCCAGATAATTTACCAGCATTTCTAGCAATGAGTTTTCCAGAAACAACTATAGAAGAGCAGTTGCATTTATTTGAATTGTTACATCCAGTACATCGGCTACTGGATTTTTGGTGTGGTCATCCTAACCAAGGTGAATCTTTTGTACCAGTTGCAGAGTGGACGCTATCTGAATGGCAATCAGTACGAGTTTATCTGCTTCCTCAGCTAAAAACACCGGAAATGAAAGCAGAACTTGTGAGATGTATCACGCAGCTAAAGCCATTTGAAATTAGCCAGCAATTATTAATTCCAGAAAAACCTGTATCTGTAGATAGTACCGTTGCAGCTTGCCTATTGCCATTGTGGGAGGAATCGCGATCGCTAATGTCATTAGTGGAGCGTTGGCAGAAATTGCGACCTGTGCATCCTGTAACCTTAGAGACAACCCAAGCGGAGGCAATGGACGTGGTAACTCAGTCTTTGACTACGCTAGAAAGTCTAGGCTATGTGCTTTTGGAACGTTGTCTATAAGTAGATTTCTTACCGAGGTCAGTAAGCTTATAAGTTACGCTGAAATTGATGCTAAAAGTAACATCAGTTTGAACATCAATAATGAAGTCATGGAAAAGATAGTTCGTACTACCCTAACCCTACCTGCTGAACTTGTAGAAGCTGCTGATCGAGCGGTTAGCCAAGGAAAAGTGAAGAGCCGCAATGAGTTTGTCGCTCAAGCGCTGAGGCACGAGTTAGCAGCCTTGAAACGGGTAGAAGTAGATGCTGCACTGGCTGAAATGGCACAAGACCCAGAATATCAAACAGAATTGACACTCCCCGCTCTAAAGAGACGGGGATTCTTGAAGAGTCCATAAACGAACCCTCAAAGGCGCTGTCAAGTCGCCGCTACTGATTCCACTCAGATCAAGTCCGAGCTTCACCGCTACTTTTTTCAGGATATTCGCAGCCCCATTGCAGTCTGCGTTTAAAAGTATCCTAAGCTTTGTTTTGTACAGTCCATGCTTTACTCGCTTGCCGCTAGGCTTCCACCCTTCTGGTTTGGAACCAAATACAGGTAGCTCATCGCCATCAACAAACGAAGCCTTAGAGGTATAGCTTTCTTCAGTCTCTACAAATTGGATACCGTAGTGCTCACACAATTGGGCAATGCGGTTTTTTAGTCTGGCGGTTGGTATCTGTACAAACTTTTGATTAGTTTTACGACCAAGATTAATTTCTTGTCGCTGCTCTTTATCCCAACCAAAAATTACATTACCAATTTTGCTCTGTAAACAGTGATTGATTACACGCCTTGCCGCCTTATTAACAGCATCTCTAACTTGTCGATTACGCTTTTCAGTAATGTTAGCTAGTCGCTTTGACCAAAAGCCTTGTGGCTTATTTTCTTTAAGCACCGCAACCCGTTTGTTATAGAATCCATTTGGGATCTATTCGTGCGCTAGCCTTTTGAGCATCAGCCTGATGAAACACAGATTGAGCTTTACCGTGGCATGGCTGAGAGTCCTCTCAAAGTTCTTGACTAAACTCTTACAACG